>JADCEL010000033.1 GCA_020250125.1 Rhodobacter sp. | reverse complement strand
CCGGCCAGCGCCCGACCCGCCCACGGCGGGCGCTTCTCGCCCGCCGGGTCGGGCGCTGGCCTTTCGTGGTGCCTGGACGTGCCGATCTACGGGGAACTGTCGCGCGCGGGCGGGGGAAACGCGGGTCGCGTTTCCTGATCCCGCCCGGAACCGTGGCCGTCTTTGCGACGGATCAGAATGGTCTTCCGGTCCGGCAAGCGGCGACGACGCTTTTCAGCACCTCGCCAGTTCACGAAAGGCGTCCCTCGTCTCGACACGATCCGCCTCGGCGCGGCGGCGTTGAAAGTATGAACGCAAGGTTAAACGTCCCGCCAACCCCTTGAATTCAAATCCCCCGTGCTGTGTCCCACAGCGGGCAGCGCCGCCTCAGACCGTATCCAGATAAATCTCCACCTGCTCTTCCCGGTTCAGATCGGCCATGTAGTGCAACTCCTGCCGCTTGGTCAGCACATAGTTGCGGATCAATTCGCGCGGCAGGAAGCGTTCCAGCACCATGCTGTTTTCAAAGGCGTCGATCGCCCCGCCCCAGGTGGTGGGGATCTGCTCCAGATCAAGGGCATAGGCGTTGCCGGTCACGGGTTTGGCCGGTTCCTGCCCTTCTTCGATCCCCAGCAATGCGGCACCCAGAATGCCCGCAAGCATCAGGTAAGGGTTCACATCGCCCCCGGCCACGCGGTGCTCGATCCGGCGGGACGACGGTTTGCCCGCCGGAATGCGGATCGCCGTGGTGCGGTTTTCGTACCCCCAGGCGACCGAGGTCGGCGCATGGGCGTCCGGCACCAGCCGGTCAAAGCTGTTGGCATGGGGCGCGAAGATCAGGGTGGAATCGTGCATCGCCTTCAGGCAACCCGCCACGGCATGGCGCATCAGCCGGGAGCCTTCCGGCCCGCCGTTGTCGAAAACGTTCCTGCCGTCATTGTCGATCAGCGAGAAATGCGTGTGCAGCCCCGACCCCGAATATTCAAGATAAGGCTTCGCCATGAAGCTGGCGGCAAAGCCGTGGCGCCGGGCCAGACCCTTGACCAGCATCTTGAACAGCCAGGCATCGTCGGCGGCGCGCAGGGCGTCGTCGCAATGCATCATGTTCACTTCGAATTGCCCCAGACCGGTTTCCGAGGTCGAGGTATCGGCCGGAATGTCCATCGCCTCGCAGGCGTCATAGAGATCGGTGAAGAAGGTGTCGAAGGCATCCAGCGCCCGGATCGACAGTGTTTCAGACGCCTTCCGGCGCTTGCCCGACCGGGGCGAGGGCGGCACCTGCAACGTCTTGCCGCTGTCGTCGATCAGGAAAAACTCCAGTTCCACCGCGACAACCGGGGTCAGGCCCTTGGCCTTGAACTTCTCGACCACGGCACGCAGCGCATGGCGCGGGTCGCCGTCATAGGGGCGGCCGTCTTCGCGGAACATCCAGATCGGCAGCAGGGCTGTCGGCGCCTCAAGCCAGGGCATCGGCATGAAGCCGCGCTCGGTGGGTTTGAGCACGCCATCCGCATCGCCCTGTTCAAAGACCAGCGGGCTGTCGTCGATGTCTTCGCCCCAGATATCGAGGTTCAGGACCGAAAACGGAAAGCGCGTTCCTTCGTCCACGACCTTGTCGGCAAATCTTGCCGGAATGCGTTTGCCGCGCGCCTGCCCGTTCAGGTCGGCCGCAGCCACGCGAATGGTCCGCACCTCGGGGTGCTTTCTGAGCCAGTTCTTCATTATGTCACATCAGGTCGGGGCACGGCCTGCGCAGCATTGAAAGCGCACGGACCATGCCCTTGGTCCTGTCCCCATTTCCGATCCCCTCCCGCCGGTCGCCTGTTGCACGGCACATGGTCAGCGGGTCCGGGCGGGTGCCCGGATAATTTGATCAAATGATGGATACTACCGGATCAGCTGCGCGCGCAAGCGAATTCTGGGCCGGATGTTGGAGGGCAGATGACGGTTGAGGCGCGCGTTGACCCGTCCGAACACCAAAGTCAGCAGCAGCGTCAGCAGGATGAAATAGACCGCGACGATCGGATAGGGGATGAAGGGATTGAAGGTCTTGTCGGCAAAGTAATTGGCATAGTACAGCGCATCGCCCCGCTGCTGAAAGGCCGGAAAGCCGGAAAAGAACACCAGGGTGGTGGCATGGAACAGAAAGATCGCCTCATTCGTATAGGCGGGCCAGGCCAGGCGCAGCATGGTGGGCCACAGCACGCGGCGGAACCGGGCCCAGCCTGACAGGCCAAAGGCATCGGCGGCCTCGATATCGCCGCGCGGGACCGATTGCAGCGCCCCGAAAAAAATCTCGGCGGAATAGGCGGCCGTGTTGAGAAACAGCACGATCAGCGCCCCGGCCCAGGCCCTGGTCAGCCAGTCGGTTTCGACCGTCAGGGTGATCAGCCCCAGCGGAATATCAAATCCCGCCTTGGGCAGCAACACGAAAACCTCGTAAAACAGGAAGAACTGGATGAACAAGGGCGAGCCGCGGAACACGAAGATGAACCATTCGGCCGGCTTGCGCAGCCAGAACCGGCCGCTTGCCCTGGCCAGCGCCACCGCATTGGCCAGAAAGAAGCCCGCAATCAGCGCCAGCGCGCCGAAATAGATGTTCCAGATCAAGCCTGACCCGATCAGCGTCACCTGGTGGCACAGCGTGAAATCGCTGCGCGGCAGCAGGCGTTCGCCATAGCCCAGCGACCGGAAGGCGTAATCGCCAATGATCTGCAGGCAGCTCATCGCGCCGCCCTTCGCCGGGCATCGCCCGCCAGCGTCGCCTGCCCGCGTGTCAGCCGCTGCGTCAGGCGGCCCAGCACGATTTCCGACGCGCGCGTCATGCACAGATAGAACACAAGCAGCCCAAGGAAGTAATACAGCCGCCAGTCGGGATGGGGATAGGCAAAGGCGCTGGTCTTGCTGCCGCCCAGTTCCCGCGCCCAATAGACGATGTCCTGAACGCCCAGCAGGAACAGCAGCGGCGTCGCCTTGATCAGGATCATCCACAGGTTGGACAGGCCGGGCAGGGCATAGACCCACATCTGTGGCACCAGGATGCGGTGGAACACCTGGCGCGGCGACATGCCAAAGCTTTCGCCGGTTTCAAGCTGCGCCTTGGGCACGGCCTGCATCGCGCCATACAGCACATTGGCGGCAAAGGCCCCGAAGACGATCGCGAAGGTAACGACGGCCAGGCCAAAACCGTACAGCCGGTGCCAGATCTGGGCGGCGTTGCCCGAAGGGATCTTGGCCTCGGGGCAGACACGGAATTCCAGCCCCTGGCGGATCGGGTCGGTCCAGCCGGGGCAGCGGACCTGATGCAGCATCCATTCCAGGCCCTGATCCAGGGCAATGACAAAGAACAGGAAGAAGACGATATCGGGGATGCCGCGCACCATCGCGGTATATCCCTTGCCCATCAGCCGAAGCGGCAGCACGGGCGAGCGCGCCGCCATCGCCCCGCCAAAGCCGAAGGCCAGCGCGACGGGCGCGGTTACGGCCAGCAGGATCAGCACGGTCAGAAAGGACCAATAGAAATCAATATGTTTGCCCGTGGTCAGGTAGCACCCCAACCAGGCAAGGCCGTCGAGGCCGGAGGGGTCTGCGCAGGCAGCAAACATCTGTCATCCCGAACTGGTGCCCGGCCGCAAGGGGCCGGGCACCGGTGCAGTTGCGTCCGGTCAGATCAGAATATCGTCGCTTCCGCGCCGAACCATTTGAGGATCATTGCATTCAGCGTGCCGTCATCCTTCATCGACTGAATGGCGGCATCGAACTTTGCCTTCAGCTCGGTGTCGCTTTTGCGCAGCCCCATGCCGACGCCGCCGCCCAGCTGGATATCGGTCCCGGCGAAGGACAGATCACCCCCCGATTCTGCGACGATGGGGGCAAGGTAATCCTTGTCGGCAAAGACCGCGTCCGCTTCGCCGTTGCGCACGGCGGCCACCGTTTCATCGGGGGTTGCAAACTCCAGCAGGGTGGCACCGCTTTCCGCGACATAGCCCGCCTGGATGGTGCCGACCTGGGCCGCGATCACGCCGCCCTTCAGATCGGCATCCGGCGACAGGGCTGCATAGGCCGACGCAGCCGGCGGGATGTAGTTCTGCGTGAAATCGATCACCTTCGCGCGCTCTTCGGTGATGCTCATGCCGGCGATGATGGTGTCATAGTTGCCGGATTGCAGGTTGGGGATGATCGAATCCCAGTCGGTCGTGACCCATTCGCAGGTCAGCCCGGCGCGCAGGCACAGCTCGTCGCCCAGCTCGCGCTCAAAGCCGTCGACCTCGCCGGCATCGTTGATGAAGTTGTACGGGGGGTAGGCCCCTTCGGTTCCCATCCGCACCGTCTGTGCGGCGGCAAGGCCGGTGGACAGTGCCAGCACGGCGGCGGCGAACATGAGTCTGGTCATTCTGGTCTCCCTTGATGATGATCGGTTCGATTGGTGCGTCTTGCGGCGGTCATGTCGCTGACCGCAGAAAGCCGCGCAGGCGTTCGGTCTGCGGGTTGGCGAAAACCCGTTCGGGTGGTCCCTGTTCTTCGACCTTGCCCTGATGAAGAAAGATGACATGGTCCGACACATCGGCAGCCAGCCGCATGTCATGGGTCACCAGGATCATCGTGCGCCCCTCTTCGGCCAGGGCCTTGATGACCTTGACCACCTCCTGCTCCAGTTCGGGATCAAGGGCCGACGTCGGCTCGTCGAACAGAAGGGCGCGCGGTTCCATGCACAGGGCGCGGGCGATGGCGGCGCGCTGCTGCTGGCCGCCGGACAGCATGGCGGGCCAGGCATCGGCCTTGTCGGCGATCCCGACCTTGTCCAGCAGGGCGCGGGCGCGGGCCTCGACCGTGGCAGGGTCCTGGCGCAGTACGGTGACGGGCGCCTCCATGACATTTTGCAGGATGGTCATATGGGCCCACAGATTGAACTGCTGGAACACCATCGACAGATTGGTGCGGATGCGGATCACCTGGGCGCGGTCTGCCGGGCGGCGGTCAAGGCCGGTACCGGTCCAGATCACGGCTTCGCCCTCAAAGACCACATCACCCTGCTGGCTGTCTTCCAGCAGGTTGCAGCAGCGCAGCAGCGTCGATTTCCCGGACCCCGACGAGCCGATCAATGACACGACATGACCGCGCGGTGCCACCAGATCGACGCCCCTGAGGACCTCGATCGCCCCATAGCACTTGTGCAGGTTGCGGATTTCGATGACGGGCGCGTCACTTGTGACATGAGAATCAGGGGGCACGGCTGCTCGTTCGCAAGGGGTCGGGGAAAGAGCGCGCAATTTTCGCCTTATTGCAACGCCCATTGTGCAGGTTCCGCCGCGTCACGGGCTGACTCCGCAGGTTTCCACAGCGGTCCGGTCCGGTGACGGCGGCGTGGGCACGGCAAGATAGGCGGCTGCGGGAATGCGTACGATCCGTCGCAGACCGGTCAGATCCCGGTCGGTGCCGGGCATGTCGGCAATGGCTTCGGCCACGACATCAAACAGGATATCCGCATCATGCCCCGGTGCTGTGATCAGCGGCAGGCCGGGCGTCGGTGCGGTCAGCCCCACCACACGAAGATCGCGGGTGACAGGGTCGAAGCGCTGCAACAGCCGCCAGGTCACGGCGTCGAGCGCCGCAATCTCTGCGCGGCCCCCGGCCACGGCGCGGGCGGACTGTTCGTGGGCACCGGTCTGCAGGGCGGGAAACAGGCGGATGCCGATCTGCGCCGCATGGGTCTGCGGCGCGGCCCAGCCAGACTGCGACAGCGCGTCATTATAGGCCAGGCCTGCGCCGTCGAACATGTCGATCCGGTCGCGCGGATCACCGGCACGGGCCACGAAGACGCTGCGGTAATGCCCCGGCCCGCAGCCATCGACCGCATAGTCGGGCGTTCCAACCAGCGTGACCTGGCCATGCAGCCGCGACCGATAGGGCAAGCCGCAGGTCTGGGACAGCACCAGATCGGGCGAGGTCCACTGCGCCCAAAGATCGGGCGCGTCATGGATCAGCGCCTCGGGGGCGGGCAGGCCTTCGGCGTGCAGCCGGTCGCGGATGCCGGCCCAAAGCCGGTCATTGGCCGCCACCGTTTCGGGGCGGTCATACATGGGAAGCGACGCGATCACCGCGCACCGACCCGCTGGCGGGCAAGGGCACTGTCCACATCACTGATCCCCAGCAGGTTTGTCACAAGGCGCATCATGCTTTCCTCTTCCTCATCCCGGGTGCCGTCCGACAGAACGACGCGCCACATCGCCTCGACCAGGGCGATGCGGTGCTCATGCGGCACCGCGTCTTTCAGCGACCGGGTGAAGCGCACGGTGTCGGGGGCTTTGGCCTCCAGCGCTTCGGCCCGCAGGCGCAGGGAACCGGCCGCCTCGGGGGACAGGCCGAAGGACCCGGCAAGGGCGCGGTTGATGCTGGCCACCTCTGTCACGTCATAGCTGCCGTCGGTGCGCGCAAGGCGGACAAGCAGGGCCGCCATGGCCAGCGAGGCTTCGGGGGCCGGCGTGGCGACAGGGCTGCGAAGACGGCGAAGAAGATGGTCGATCATGATGGCTCTTGTCTGGATGGGGTCGGAAAGACAGCGGAACGTCAGGGGGGCAGGGACGCGAACAGGGATGACAGATGGGCCGCTTGCCCGTCCAGCCCATAGGGCGGGTTCACGACAAACATGCCGGAGCCGCGCAAACGATGCGTCGGGCCGGCAAGACCGAAAGACACCTCGTGGCGCAAGGCGTTTGGAAACGCCTGCTCCAGCCGCCGCAGCATCGGGCGATGCCCATCAGAAGCAAGAAGCGGATACCACAGGACAAGGATGCCGACATTCCACTTTCTGTTGATCGCCGCAAAGACTTCCGGAATCAGGTCGTAATCCTCCTTCATCTCATAGGATGGATCGACCAGCATGATCCCGCGCCTGGGCGCGGGCGGGCAGATCGCCCGGGCCATCGCAAAGCCATCCCCGGCATGGATATGGGCACCCCAGGGGCCAAGGGCCGCATGAAGGGCGGCATTCTCGCGCGGGTGCAGCTCTGCCAGGTGCATCCTGTCGATGTCCCGCAGGGTCAGCGCCGCCAGCAGGGGCGAGCCCGGATAGGCGTTCGGCCCGAAACGCGCCCGCACTTCGTTCAGGCGGCGCATGTAGGGATGATCCCCCGGCAGGCGACCGGCCAGCCGCAGGATGCCATGATCGGCCTCGCCGGTTTTCAGCGCCTCTTCGGCGCGAAGGTCATACAGCCCGCGCCCGGCATGGGTTTCGATATAGCTCAGCGGTTTGTCCTTGTGGACCAGGTAATCAAGCATGGCGCACAGCAGCACATGCTTGTGAACATCGGCGGCGTTGCCCGCGTGGTAAATGTGCTGATAGCCAAGCATACCCTTCGCCTAGCGCCGCACCGGCAGGATTTCAATAGGCCGGGCCGGGGGCTGCCCGTCCGGGCCGCGCGGGGTCCGCATTACGGTTCTCTTCACAAATTGGGCGCGATTGCCCAGATTGTACCCAATTGTTGCCCCATATCGGCTTCATAGGATGTCTGATGTCATCCGGCACCGGATGATGCCAGACATGCGATACGAACGACAAGGTCACGAGACATGAATGCTGCCCCCCTGTTCCGTTACGAACCCCAGTCCAGCCGCCAGATTGCCGGAATAGTGCGTGGCACCGGTGCGAAGCAGTCGATCTCGGACCAGATCCGCGCCCTTGAGGCGCTGGAAAGACAATGCGATGACGCCATGACGCGGCAGGAAAGGCTCAGCCGGGCCGTCTTTGCCGGGATGACCCTGCGGCGCATGGCTGACGTGCAGGTTGACGCACAGCCCCACGAGCCGGACAGCGCCAGGATGACGGGGCGTTCCTTCGGGGAATTCCGCGGCGCGGTCGAGCTTGCGCAGAAATGCATCCGCAATGCCCTGCCGCTGACGACGCGGCGCTTCATCGAAAATCTGGACCGGCCGGAGGGGTCCGAAATCGAACTGCTCGAGGCCGAGATCACACGGCTGAAGTCCGAGATGCGAAGGCTGGAAAGCCAGATCCTGCACAGCCTGCCGCAATGCCTGGAAGATGTGTCGGCCAAACTGAAGTTTGTCGTTTCGCTGATGCTGGACGGCCAGCAGATCGAGACCGAGTATTTCGCCTTTCTGGTCGAGGAATGCGCCGAAATCATGGACGGCAGCCTTGGCCATCTGCGGGTCGCCGCATCGATCACCGCAGAACAGCCGGGTTGGTAAGGGCGCAGACACCGGCCCGCCTGCCGCCTGCGCCCCCAAACCCCGCGTCCTGCCGGTTTGCAGGCGGAACATGGTACATCGCAGGCCGGTCAGCCGGGCCGTGCCGGATGTGCGCGCCAAATGAACCGCTGGCGCGCCCTGCGCGGTCTGGCCGGGGCCATCGCCCCGGCTGTGCGGTGCGCGTGTCACAGGCCCGTCAGGGGCTGGCCCTCTGCCCTTCCTGATCCCGCCCGGAATGGCAAGCCGCCTTTGCGATTGATCAGGATGATCTTCCCGTCCGGCACGCGGCGGGGATGCTGTTTCGGCACCCTGTCAGACCAGCCGGCTCACCTCCACCGCCGCGCGCACGAAATCGGCAAACAGCGGATGCGGTGCGAAGGGCTTGGATTTCAGCTCCGGGTGGTACTGAACCCCGATGAACCACGGATGGTCCCCGATCTCGACGATCTCGGGCAGGCGGCCATCGGGGCTCATGCCCGAAAAGGTCAGCCCGCAGGCTTCCAGCTTGTCGCGATACTTGATGTCCACCTCATAGCGGTGGCGGTGGCGTTCCTCGATCACGGTCGTCCCGTAAATCTGCGCCACGCGCGATCCGGGCAGCAGGTTTGCGGTATAGGCCCCAAGGCGCATGGTGCCGCCCTTGGCATCGCCTACTTTTCGTTCGACCATATGGTTGCCCTGCACCCATTCCTTCAGGTGGTAGACAACCGGGGTGAACCGCTTTGATCCGGTTTCGTGATCAAACTCTTCGGACCCGGCATTGTCCATATGCGCCAGCGTGCGGGCCGTCTCAATGACGGCCATCTGCATGCCAAGACAGATGCCAAGGTAAGGAATCTTTTTTTCGCGGGCATATTGCGCCGCCTTGATCTTGCCTTCGGTTCCGCGTTCGCCAAAGCCGCCCGGCACCAGAATGGCGTGAAACCCTTCCAGCCATGGCGCGGGGTCTTCGCGTTCGAAAATCTCGGCGTCGATCCATTCGGCCTTCACGCGGGTGCGGTTGGCCATGCCGCCATGGGTCAGCGCCTCGGCAATTGATTTGTAGGCGTCTTCCAGCTGGGTGTATTTGCCGACGATGGCCACGCGCACCTCGCCTTCGGCATTGGTCAGCCGGTCCATCACATCTTCCCAGCGCGCCAGGTTGGGGCGCGGCGCGGGCGAAATGCCGAAGGCGTCCAGCACCGCCTGGTCCAGCCCTTCGCGGTGATAGACAAGGGGGGCATCATAGATTGTCTTCAGGTCGGGGGCGGCAATGACGGCCTCTTTGCGGACGTTGCAGAACAGGGCGATCTTTTCGCGCTCGCGGTCCGGAATGGGGTGTTCGGACCGCAACAGCAGCACATCGGGGGCAATCCCGATCGACCGCAGCTCCTTGACCGAATGCTGCGTGGGCTTTGTCTTCAGCTCGCCCGATGCCGTGACATAGGGCAGCAGCGTCAGGTGCATGAAGATGCACTGGCCGCGCGGACGGTCCTGGGCGAACTGCCGGATCGCCTCGAAGAACGGCAGGCCTTCAATGTCGCCCACGGTGCCGCCGATTTCACACAGCATGAAATCGACCTCGTCATCGCCGATGCGCAGGAAATCCTTGATCTCGTTGGTGACATGCGGAATGACCTGAATCGTCTTGCCCAGGTAATCGCCGCGCCGTTCCTTTTCCAGAACGTTGGAATAGATGCGCCCCGATGACACGCTGTCGGTCCTGCGCGCCGAGACGCCGGTGAAGCGTTCGTAATGGCCAAGGTCAAGATCGGTCTCGGCCCCGTCATCGGTGACGAAGACCTCGCCATGCTCGAAGGGCGACATCGTTCCGGGGTCGACGTTCAGGTAGGGGTCCAGCTTGCGCAGGCGGACAGAAAAGCCGCGCGCCTGCAAAAGCGCCCCCAGCGCCGCCGAGGCCAGCCCTTTTCCAAGCGAGGATACCACGCCGCCGGTAATGAAAACATAACGTGCCATGGACGCTCCCGTGCCTGGTTCAGAGGGGGCGATTCGCGCAGCGGGAATCGCAGGATCACGGGAGTTGACCTTTAGCCCATATCCACACAGACCGCAACCGCACCTCTAGATGCTGTTTTCAGCTTGATCGGCACATCTAAGGATGGTGGGGATCAGTCAGCGGCTGCCGGAGCATCGGCGCGGGGCGGCGTTGCCGGCGAATCTGCCGATGCCGGGGGCAGAAGCTCTGCCTCCGGGGCCAGAGGCGCCGCCGGGGCCGGGGCCGGGGCCGTGCCGCCGATCTGGTCGATCACCGAGGTCCCGGCCGAGTCGCGTGCCGCGAGCACCGTGAGGCCGATCGAGGTGCAGATGAACCCGACCGCGAAAATCCACGTCAGTTTCGCCAGTGCCGTTGCCGCCGACCGGCCCGACATCACGCCGCCGCCCCCGCCGCCGCCCATGCCAAGCCCGCCGCCTTCCGACCGCTGCAAAAGCACGACCCCGACAAGGCAAAGCGCCAGGATCAGGTGGATGACAAGAACGACGTTTTCCATGGAGACGCGCTTTCCGGGTGCTGACGCGCTTATCTAGGGCCAAGCCGCCCGGCCCGCAACCCCTTCCCGGCACCTGACGGGACGGGCAATTAGCTGTTTCGCCGGATCGGGCAGACAGCTATAGCTGCAACGGTTTTCGACAAGCGGAGAGACTGCGAATGGCCAATGTCGTCGTCGTGGGTGCCCAGTGGGGCGACGAGGGGAAGGGCAAGATCGTCGATTGGCTGTCCGAGCGTGCCGATGTGATCGCCCGGTTCCAGGGGGGGCACAACGCGGGCCATACGCTGGTGATCGACGGGGTGGTCTACAAGCTGTCGCTGCTGCCCAGCGGCATCGTGCGCGGCGGCAAGCTGAGTGTCATCGGCAATGGCGTGGTGCTGGACCCCTGGGCGCTGCTGGCCGAGATCGAAAAGCTGTCCGGGCAGGGCGTTGCCGTGTCGCCCGACACCCTGATGATCGCCGAAAACACGCCGCTGATCCTGCCCGTTCATGGCGAGTTGGACCGCGCGCGCGAGGCGCAGGTGGGGGTGGCGAAGATCGGCACAACCGGGCGCGGCATCGGCCCGGCCTATGAGGACAAGGTCGGGCGGCGCACCGTGCGCGTGGCTGACCTGGCGGATGAGGCAACCCTTGATCTGCGGCTGGACCGCCTGCTGGGGCATCACGATGCCCTGCGGCGCGGCCTGGGTCTGGCACCCGTCGACCGCGCCGCGCTGAAGGCGGCCCTGGTCGGGGTTGCGCCGAAAATCCTGCCCTATGCCAAGCCGGTCTGGAAGGTGCTGAACGACGCGCGCCGTGCGGGAAAGCGCATCCTGTTCGAAGGCGCGCAGGGATCGCTTCTGGATGTGGATTTCGGAACCTATCCCTTCGTGACCTCGTCCAACACCCTGGCGGGCATGGCGGCGACCGGAACCGGTCTTGGCCCGACCTCGATCGATTTCGTGCTGGGCATCGTCAAGGCCTATACCACCCGCGTGGGCGAGGGGCCGTTCCCGACCGAGTTGTCCGATGCCGACGGCGAACGGCTGGGCCAGCGCGGGCACGAATTCGGCACGGTCACCGGGCGCAAGCGGCGCTGCGGGTGGTTCGATGCCGTTCTGGTGCGCCAGACCTGCGCCACCAGCGGCGTGTCGGGCATCGCCCTGACCAAGCTGGACGTGCTGGACGGGTTTTCGACGCTGCGCATCTGCACCGGCTATGACCTGGATGGCGAGCGGCTGGATTACCTGCCCACCGCCGCCAGCCTTCAGGCCCGCGTCACGCCGGTCTATGAAGAGATGGACGGCTGGCACGAAAGCACCGCCGGGGCGCGATCCTGGGCCGACCTGCCGGGGGCGGCAATCAAATACGTGCGCCGGATCGAAGAGTTGATCCAATGCCCGGTGGCGCTGCTTTCCACCTCGCCCGAAAGGGGCGACACGATTCTTGTGACCGACCCCTTTGCAGATTGAGGTCCCCGTATGGCCCTGAGCTACCGCACCCGCCGCCGCCTGTCGCTGCTGATCCTGCTGGTCGGGATGCCGCTGTACATCGTGGCGGCGGTCACGATCCTCAACCTGTTTGACCGCCCGCCGTTCTGGCTGGAGATCGGGGTTTACGTGGTGCTCGGGTTCCTGTGGATCGTGCCCTTCCGCGCGGTCTTCCGGGGCGTCGGCCAGACGGACCCGGACGACGCACCTTAAGCCAGGGCGCAGCCGCATCTGCCGCGGCGTGCCGCCGCCCGCGTCTCAGCGGGACATGCGGCGGGCCTGGGCAAGGTAGGTGCAGTTGTCTGTGATCGCGAACAGGCCGCCATCGACCTTTTCGATCTTGCCCTGGCGCAGCAGCAGCCCAAAGCCGCGCATGACGTCTTCGCGGTTCGCCTCGCCGGTGCCGGTGGCGTCGGCGACATGGCGCATCAGGTGGGGGCGGGTGAAATGCGGCTGCTTTTCGATGCAGGCGGTATAGGCCGCAGCCGCCTCAAGAAGATCAGGCATTTCGCCGGCGCCGACCTGCCCCGCGAATTCCGAAAAATTCAGGGCCGGCGCGAAGGCATCTTCGGCCCCGGTGGGGTCTTTGCTGTCATCGGGTGTTTGCACAGCGGCCAGATCCGTCATGCCGATGCTTTGTTGCAGCCCGCTGATGACCGCGCCATCCGGCAGGGGGCGGTCGATCCGCTGGCCGGACACAAGCACCAGCGGCGCGGGCCGTCCCGAAGGGAAGGGGCCGTCGGGGCGGTGCTGCTGCACGGCACGGGCCAGATCGGCATGATAGCGGTCCAGACGCCTCGAATCGCCGGCTTGGCTTTCACGGCCGGCTGATTGCAGGTCGGCCTCCGTCGCCGCGACGGCGGCCTTGAGATGGGCCATCGTCAACAGACGGCGGCGGTTCCCAGGCTCGTCCATTTCGCTATTGGCGTGGTCCAGCAGGCGCGTGAGGTCTTGCCCATCCCTGGCAGTGTCCTCAAGACCCCTCCGGCCTTCGGCCTTCTGGCTGGCCCCGGCCTGGCTGCCGGAAGCGGAAGGCGTGGCCGGGCGCGTGTCCGGTTCCGCGATTGCAGGATCGGCAGGGGGTTCCATCGCGCGCAGCAGAAGCACCTGCGGTCTTTCCCCGCTCAGGCTGCCGGGCACCGCAGACGGCTCTGCGCCCGCGCCCATGGGTTCAGGCAGATCGGGGGCCGGGGGCCGGGCAGACGCGGGTTGGGTCCATTCGGACAGGTCTTCGAATGACGAAAGCACATCCTTCCAGTCGCCCGCAAAGCTTGCGCCGTCCCGCAGCGCCGATGGTGCCGGGCTGTTTCCGGCGTCTGGCGTGCCGTCTGCCACAGCGGGGGTCAGCGCGGGGCCGGACGGCGCTGCGGCGTCCAGGGCAACGGCAGCGCCCGATTCGGCCAAGACCCGGTCAAGCGATGTTGGCAGAACCTCGTCTTCGGCCCCGGCGGCTTCGGGAAGGTCTTCGGCCGTCACCTCCGGCAGGGATTCGGGCAGCGTATCCACAGTGTCCGGCACAGGCGTGAACGACAACACCGGCATATCGGCCTGACCGCCCGTCAGGCGTTCAAAGAAAGCGGTGCCGGGCACAGGTTCGGCCGGTTCCGGCGCATCACCGGCAGCGCTTTCGCGGGCAAGGGCCGCAGGATCGCCATCGCCCCCGGCGGCACCGTCCGGGGTGACAGGCAGAAGCGGCGGCCGCGCGGGGCCATCGGGGCCTGCTGCATCATCCTGCGCAGGGGCCGGGCCGTGGTCTGGCGGGGCCATGATCTGTGCGCTCATGTCTTCGTCTGTTCCGGCAGGGTCTTCTGTCCCGGCGGAAAAGGCCGGGGGGGCCACGAAAACCGGCGCGGCGTCTTGCCCGTCACCGTCCAGCGCCTCGACAGCCGGTTCCGCGCCGCGCGCCACGGCGTCCCGGATGCGCTGAAGCTTGGCCGCCACGCTTTCTTCCGCCAGAAGGCCGGTTGCCGCAGGCAGGGGTGCAGGCTGGGACACGGCCAGAGGCGCGGGCGCCACGGGGGATATCGCCGTCTGCCTCGCCTCGTCCGCCCGCAGGATCATCGACCTGTCTTCGATCGGCGCTTCGGCATGACGGTTGACGGCCCGCTCGGCAATGCGGTGCAGCATTGCCGCATCGGGCGTCGGCGGCGCGGCGCCGAAATACCGGTCTTCTGCCGCAACGCCCCGGAAATATTCGGCAATCGCCTGCAATGTGCTTAACGGATCTTCAAAACCCTCCAACGTGCACGAAAACGTGCCATAGCTTACCGTCAGGATCCTGTTCGCACCGGTCATCGGACGCCCGCCTTCTTTTTCAAGCACTTTATGCACCTGTTTGCCCTTGCCTGTCCAATTCAATGGACAAAAGGGGGTAAGATGAAGGACAGATCCTGGCCTTGAGCGCAAGAACCTGCCTGAACCGGGGACAGTATCTGCATGAACATGTGTATTGTCGATTCACCTGATGGTGTAACCTTGGTCGGCGGCGGCCCGGTGCAGGGCAGGATGCTGGGGATGGCGCTGCGCCGGGCACCGGTTCTGGTGGCCGCAGACGGCGGCGCAGACCGGGCACTGGCGGCGGGCCACCTGCCGGTCGCGGTGATCGGGGATTTCGATTCGCTGTCTGCCCGGGGCCGCAACCGGATTCCCGCCGACCGCCAGCACATGATCGCCGAACAGGAGACGACCGATTTCGACAAGGCCCTGCGGTCCATCGCGGCCCCCTTCGTTCTGGCGCTGGGGTTTGCCGGGGCGCGCATTGACCACGGGCTTGCGGTGTTCAACACGCTGCTGCGCCATCCCGGCCGCGTCTGCATCGTTCTGGGCGCAGAGGATGCCGTGTTCCTGTGCCCGCCCGACATCACGCTGCGGCTGCCGGTCGGTGACCGGCTGTCGCTGTTTCCGATGGGGGCGGTCCGGGGAACCAGCGAGGGGCTGCGCTGGCCGATCGACGGCATCGCACTGGCGCCTGACGGGCTGATCGGCACCTCGAACGCGGTCAGCGCCCCGACCGTCCGGCTGCGGGTCGACGCCGCGCGGCTGCTGGTCATCCTGCCGCGCCGGCGGCTGGATGCCGTCCTTGACGCGCTGGTGCCGCCGGGGCCGCCCGGGGCGGATGACCGGCAAAGGTGACGGCAGGTTTACGGCATGTGCCGCCCGGAAGGTCATCGCGGGGCCGGGGCCGCTGGCGGGGCACCGGACATCCGCCTTCGGGAACATGGCTTGCTTACGGATCGAAAGAAGACTAACTTTACCTTTCCGTGGTTTGATCGCGCATGGGTGACATGTGGTTCCGGGCCGTCCCGATGGTGGCAGCAGGGCGTTTTGCGCGCAAAGGTGATGAAGTGACAGGGACCCTCAAGGTGGCTCAACCGGCCAGGCGGCGGCGCGGCGTGACGCTGATCGAGGCCGTGCTGTATATCTCGATTGCACTGGCGCTGATCGTGGGCGGGTTGGTGTTCTACCAGCAGGCATCAACAGCGGCCAGGATCAATTCCCTTGTTACCATGCTGTCATCGGTGATTGCAGAAGCGCGCGCTGCCCAGAGTGAAAGCAATACGACGTTTTCCTTTCCAACCCCCGCTGACTTCACGTCCTACCTCGTCACCAGAGGGTCCGTCCCTGCAGCCTGGCTTGACACGTCAATGCCCCCCAATGAACAAATCCGGCACCCATGGGGCGGTTTCGTTCAGTTTGAAGCTGGAATCGTGACGGGCGTTAATCCGGTCCGTATGGTTACCGTGAGAATGTCCGACGTTCCAATGCAGTTATGTGCGCGCCTCGGGGCAACCGTTGGTAATCGCGCAACCCTGTATTCGGGCGGTTACGAAGGTGGAGGTGCCTATGATGTTTTTTTCCCTCCGTTTCCGGGTTCCATACCTGTGGGCTTCTCCATTGATCAAACCGCAGCCCGATGCAAACTTGGCGATACCAATAACGACGGCAAGGTAACACTTAGTCAAACTTTTGCATATGGTTCTAACTGACAGCGGGTTTGATGGAACCGTCCCGACGCCGGGAGGCCTGCCTGCGCTAAGGTGTGCCAGCCCGGCCCGGCGGTTTGGGGGCTGCGCGTGGGGGCCACGGGGGTCCGCTCAGGGTGCAAGGCCCTGACAGGCTTTGCGGCTGATTGGCCCGCCCTTGACGGCCCGTCCGCCGGGTCGATGTTCGGTTGCCGTGCCCCTGCCGTTTGCCGCCGCGCGCGCCGGGCCGGCACCTTGACCGGGGGCCGCACCCGCCGGGCATCCGCCTTCGCCAGGGGAAACGCCCGAAGGTGATCGGGCGGTTCCGGTGATGGGGGTTTGTGGCAGTCATGATCCCCGGATGGCGGCTTTCCGGCGGAGGTTGAGGCTGTGTTTTCCGCCTGCGTTCCGGATCAGGGTCATGGCCAGGTGCCGGGGTGTGGCCATGTTTGCGGGGCCGTTCCCGGTGCGCGGTCGCATCAGGGCATCTTGGAACACCGGGTCCGGAACCCGGTGGCGGCGGTTCCCGATCAAGCATGATCCCGGGCAGAGGATACACAACCTTGCCCCGCTGGCGCGGATCATCAGGGGCCGGAACATGGCCGGGAAGCGATGGGCGGGACGTGCGAAACCCCCATGATCGGGGTCTTTCATCACTCATGCAAATCGAACCGGGGGCCCCCGGCAGGCGTTCACGCGATTGCCCGGATACCTGCCGTTTCAGTGTTGACTTGCCCCCGACTCGGTCCTAAAGACGCGGCTTCATATCTGTGCGAACCGAAGAAGCGGAATTCCGACCTATGGCCAACTCGCCCCAGTCCAAGAAGCGCGCCCGCCAGGGTGAAACCCGCTATGCCGTGAACAAGGCACGCCGGTCGCGTATCCGCACGTTCCTGCGCAAGGTCGAAGAAGCCATCGCAACCGGGGATCAGACCGCAGCCGCCGAAGCGCTGCGCATCGCCCAGCCGGAACTGGCACGCGGAATCACCAAGGGCGTGTTGCACAAGAACACCGTGGCGCGCAAAATGTCGCGTCTGTCGTCACGCGTGAACGCGCTGGCGGCCGCGACCGCCTGAGGTGCAGCAAGACCGAAGGTCTGCAAGGGTGCCCTGAAACGGGCACCTTTTTTCTTTTCAGGCGATTGGCGGGACAGTGTTGCACGCGCACCTCAGCGCCCGCCGGATTCGCTGACCGGATCCGCGAGTCAACAGAGAAGTTCAGTTGCGCAAGCCAAGCGGCAGTTGCTAGCCTTGCGGGGCGATTCACATCGTCCTGGGGGGACATGGGAACATCGCGGGCTGCCTTCGCCGGGTTCTGACGCATCGCTGCCGGTGCGGGACTCCGTGCGGAAGCAGCCTGTGATCAACCGTGTGGCTTGTTCGAAGAAGGGGGCTTCTTCATCGGCCAGAAGCTGACGTGCGCTGCATGACCCTGTCACGCAGCCAGCGAAGGTCTTTTCCACAGAACCGCCCTGGAGACATGGTACTGCAACCCTGACGGGTTCTGCAGCGCTGTGTCCGGGGCCATGGCAACGGCGTCTTTCGGGGCACCTTGTGCCGTGTCGGATCAGGGCGGTCGGGTTGCGGGGAATGCGGTTGGCAACAGGCGCGAGACGCCACAGGGGCAACTGCTTTTGGACGGGCCAAAGAATGACCGACGGGACCTGGGTAAACGCCAGAAATGATCTGCTCAAGCGAATCGGACGGAACAATTTCGTAACCTGGATCGAACCCATGCGCCTGTGCGGCATCGACGCGGGCGTCGCCCGGTTCGAGGTGCCGACGGTCTTTTTCGGGGACTGGGTATCGCGCAACTATTCGGATCAGATCCGCTCTGACCTGAACCGGCTGGGCGAAACGGTGGATCGCGTCGAATTCAGCGTTGGTCCGGAAGGCCGGGGCAATGTCGCAACGCGGGCGTCTTCGGGCGCGCCCAAAGCCAGGCCGCGCGCGGTGCCGGAGGAGGAGCTTCGCGGAGCGGCCCTTGATGCGCGCTTCACCTTTGACCGCTTTGTCGTCGGCAAGCCCAACGAACTGGCCCATGCGGCGGCCCGCCGGGTGGCCGAGGGCGGGCCTGTCACCTTCAATCCGCTGTTCCTTTACGGGGGCGTGGGGCTGGGCAAGACGCATCTGATGCACGCCGTCGCCCATGAGCTGCAGGTGCGGACGCCCGAGCTGCGCGTGCTTTACCTGTCGGCCGAGCAGTTCATGTACCGCTTCGTCCAGGCCCTGCGCGAACGCCAGATCATGGGTTTCAAGGAACTGTTCCGCTCTGTCGATGTGCTGATGGTTGATGACGTGCAATTCATTGCCGGCAAGGACAGCACGCAGGAAGAATTCTTTCATACCTTCAACGCGCTGGTGGACCAGAACAAGCAGATCGTCATTTCGGCGGACCGCGCGCCGGGCGAGATCAAGGATCTGGAGGACCGTATCAAAAGCCGCCTGCAATGCGGGCTGGTGGTGGATCTGCATCCAACCGATTACGAGCTGCGCCTTGGCATCCTGCAGCAGAAGGCAGAGTACTACCGCCAGCAGTATCGCGGCCTTGTCATTTCGGACGGCGTGCTTGAATTCCTGGCGCATCGCATCACCACCAATGTGCGGGTGCTGGAAGGGGCGCTGACCCGGCTGTTTGCCTTTGCCAGCCTTGTGGGCCGCGAAATCACGCTGGAACTGGCACAGGATTGCCTTGCCGACATCCTGCGCGCCAGCGACCGCAAGATCACGATCGAGGAGATTCAGCGGCGCGTGGCCGAGCATTACAACGTGCGGCTGTCTGATCTGATCGGCCCCAAGCGCGTGCGCACCATCGCGCGCCCGCGCCAGATCGCCATGTATCTTGCCAAGCAGCTGACGCCGCGCAGCCTGCCCGAGATCGGCCGGCGCTTCGGCGGGCGCGATCACACGACCATCATGCACGGCGTCCGCCGCATTGAGGAGTTGATGACGACGGATTCGCAGATGGCAGACGACCTGCAGCTTCTGCGCCGCCAGCTGGAAGGCTGAGGCAGGGCAGGACTGGGCCTTGACGGCCCTGCCAAACCAACCGACAGTCCCGAAAACGCTTGAGATGTGACGAAAAACAGGTAGTTTTCGCGTCCCGCTCCGTGTGGGACGGTGTTCAAAGGGAACGGATGGAATGAAGATCAGCATCGAACGCGGCGCGCTTCTGAAGGCCGTCGGGCAGGCCCAGTCGGTGGTGGAGCGGCGCAATACGATCCCCATCCTTGCCAATGTGCTGATCGAGGCAGAGGGCGGGCATGTCAGCTTCCGGGCCACCGATCTGGACATCGAGGTTGTCGACAAGGCCCCCGCCATGGTGGAACGCCCCGGTGCCACCACCGTCTCGGCGGTGATGCTGCACGAGATCGTCCGCAAACTGCCGGACGGGGCGCTGATCAGCCTGTCGGAAGATGCCGCCACCGGGCGGCTGACCGTGGCCGCCGGCCGGTCCACCTTCAGCCTGGCGACCTTGCCCAAGGAAGATTTCCCGGTCATGGCCTCGTCCGAGTATTCCTCGAACTTCCCGGCCCCCGCCCCGCTGCTGCGCCGCCTGTTCGACAAGGCCAAGTTTGCAATCTCGACCGAAGAGACGCGCTATTACCTGAACGGCGTCTACCTGCATGTCGCCCAGGGCGAAGGCGGCGCGGTGCTGCGCTGTGTCGCCACCGATGGCCACCGCCTGGCCCGCATCGATGCCCCGCTGCCCGATGGCGCGCAGGGCATGCCCGGCGTGATCGTGCCGCGCAAGACGGTGGGAGAGCTGCGCAAGCTCTTGGACGATGACGAGGCGCAGATTGCCGTTTCCGTGTCAGAAACCAAGGTGCGCTTTGCCACACCGGCCATCACGCTGACCTCGAAGGTCATCGACGGAACCTTCCCCGATTACACCCGCGTCATCCCCACCGGCAACACGCGCCGTCTGGAAGTGGACGCCGGTGAATTCGCCAAAGCGGTCGACCGTGTGGCCACGGTGTCCTCTGAACGCAGCCGTGCGGTGAAGCTTTCTCTGGACGAAGACCGCCTGATCCTGTCGGTCAACGCCCCCGACAGCGGGGCCGCGGAAGAGGAACTGGCCGTCGCCTATGCCGACGAGCGTCTGGAGATCGGCTTCAACGCCAAATACCTTCTGGAGATCGCCAGCCAGGTGGACCGCGAGAACGCCGTCTTCCTGTTCAATTCGTCGGGCGACCCGACCCTGATGCGCGAAGGCAACGACCTGTCGGCGGTCTATGTTGTCATGCCGATGCGCGTGTGACGCAAGCCGGGGGGTTTTGCACCCCCCGGACCCCCCGCAGGATATTTGCGAACAGAAAATGAAGAAGGACGGGTCGTGCCAGGGCTTGCGATCACGGCGCTGACCCTTTTGCATTTCCGCAGCCACCGCATGGCGCGGCTGCGCTTTGACGGCCGCCCCGCAGTGCTGTTCGGGGCCAACGGCGCGGGCAAGACCGGTGTTCTGGAAGCGGTTTCGCTGCTTTCGCCCGGACGCGGGCTGCGCCGCGCCGCGCCGGAGGATCTGGCCCGCCGCCCCGAGGCACCGGGCTGGAAAATCGAAGCGCGGGCGCACTGCCTTGACCGGATGCATGAGATCGCAACCTGGTCCGAAGGCACCGGGGCGCGGCAGGTCCGCATCGACGGCAAGGCTGCCCCGCAGACAGCGCTGGCCCGGATTGTCCGCATCCTGTGGCTGGTGCCTGCGATGGACCGGCTCTGGATTGACGCCGCCGAGGGGCGGCGGCGGTTTCTGGACCGCATGACCTTGTCCTTCTGCCCCGACCATGCCGAGGCGAGCCTGACCTATGAAAAGGCCATGCGCGAGCGCAACCGCCTGCTGCGCGACGGCATCACCGATGCGATGTGGTACGGTGCGCTGGAAGGCCAGATGGCCGAAGCCGGGGCGGCCATCATCGCCAACCGCGCCCTTGCCCTGTCCCGGCTGGAGGCGGCGCAGGACGGGGCCGATACCGCCTTTCCCCGCGCGGACTTGCGCCTGACCAATCCCGGGCCGCTGCCGGACGACGCGGGCGGCCTGGCGGCGGCGCTGGCCGGGGGGCGGCGGCGCGACATGGCGGCAGGGCGCGCCCTGACCGGCCCGCATCGCGCCGATCTGGCGGCAGTCTATGCCTTGAAGGGCGTTGCTGCGGATCAATGTTCCACCGGCGAACAGAAGGCCCTGCTGATTTCGCTGATCCTGGCCAATGCCCGCGCCCTTGCGGGCGACTTCGCGGCGCCTCCGGTCCTTTTGCTGGACGAGGTGGCGGCGCATCTTGATGTTGATCGCCGCGCCGCGCTTTATGACGAGATCATCGCACTTGGTGCGCAGGCCCTGATGACGGGCACCGGGCAGGAGTTGTTCGCGATGCTGGGGAACCGGGCGCAACAGTTCGAGGTCACCGAAACCGGCGGTGTGTCGCACGTGGCAGAGGTGCCGTCATGACCATCACCCTGGACGGCCTGCTGTTGTATTGCGGTGCCCTTGTGATCCTGTTCCTGACCCCCGGCCCGGTCTGGGTGGCCATCATCGCGCGCGGCCTGACGGGCGGGTTCAGCGGGGCCTGGCCGCTGGCCGCCGGCGTGGCGATCGGTGACATGATCTGGCCGCTGGCGGCAATTTTCGGGCTGAGCTGGATCGTGTCGGTCTATGCCGGTTTCATGGATGCCATGCGCTGGGTCGCGGTCGCGATCTTTGTGCTGATGGGCTGGCTGCTGATCCGGCACGCCGACCGCCCCATCGCGCAGGACAGCCGCCTGACGCGGCCCGGCCGCTGGGCCGGTTTCGCTGCCGGAGTGGCCGCCATTCTGGGAAACCCCAAGGCGATCCTGTTCTACATGGGGGTTCTGCCCGGCTTTTTTGATCTGCGCACCATCACCGTCCCTGATATTGCGGCGATCCTTGCCGTGTCGGTGGCCATTCCGCTGACCGGCAACCTGATCTTCGCGCTGACTGTCGGCCGGGTCAGATCCGTCCTGTCTTCGCCTGCCGCGCTGCGGCGGCTGAACCTGGCGGCGGGGGTTCTGCTGCTTGTCGTGGGCGGGGCCATCGCCCTGATGTAGCGGCGTTGTGCGGCCCCGCACCCGGCACCAAATCTTGTGTCCGTTGCGTGACAATCGCCCACGGACCGACTATAAGCCGCAGGAAGGAACAAGGACGGGTCCGCATGGCCGAAGCTGCAAAGAAGCTTGACGAATACAACTCTGAATCCATAAAGGTTCTCAAGGGGTTGGAGGCCGTGCGCAAACGGCCCGGGATGTATATCGGCGATACTGACGACGGCTCGGGCCTGCACCACATGGTCTACGAGGTGGTGGACAACGGCATTGACGAGGCGCTGGCAGGGCACGCCACCGCCGTCACGGTCAAAATCCATGCCGACAACTCGGTTTCGGTGCGCGACAACGGCCGGGGAATCCCGGTGGACATCCACGCGGAAGAAGGTGTTTCGGCCGCCGAAGTGATCATGACCCAGCTGCATGCGGGGGGCAAGTTCGACCAGAACAGCTACAAGGTTTCGGGCGGTCTGCACGGCGTTGGCGTTTCGGTCGTCAACGCCCTGTCGGACTGGCTGGAACTGCGCATCTGGCGCAACGGCAAGGAACATTTCGCCCGCTTCGAGCATGGCGATACGGTGGAGCATCTGCGCGTTGTCGGTGATGCGCCGGGCGAAAAGGGCACCGAGGTGCGTTTTCTTGCCTCCACCCGGACCTTCTCGAATCTCGACTATGTCTTCAGGACGCTGGAAAACCGCTTGCGCGAACTGGCTTTCCTGAATTCCGGCGTGCGCATCGTGCTGGAGGATGAGCGTCCGGCGGAACCGCTGCGGTCGGAACTGTTCTACGAAGGCGGCGTGCGCGAATATGTCCGCTATCTTGACCGGTCCAAGACCGCCATCGTGCCCGAGCCGATCTACATTCTGGGCGAACGCGCCGGGATCACCGTGGAAATCGCGATGTGGTGGAACGACAGCTACCATGAAACGGTGCTGCCCTTTACCAACAACATCCCGCAGCGCGACGGCGGCACGCATCTTGCGGGCTTTCGCGGTGCCCTGACCCGCACGATCAACAGCTATGCCCAGACCTCTGGCATCGCCAAAAAGGAAAAGATCGATTTCACCGGCGATGACGCGCGCGAAGGCTTGACCTGCGTGCTGTCCGTCAAGGTGCCTGATCCGAAATTCTCCAGCCAGACCAAGGACAAGCTTGTATCGTCCGAAGTGCGGCCAGCGGTGGAAAACCTGGTCAACGAAAAGCTGGCCGAGTGGTTTGAAGAGAACCCCGGCCCTGCCCGACAGATCGTCGGCAAGATCATCGAGGCCGCCCTGGCCCGTGAAGCCGCCCGCAAGGCCCGCGAGCTGACACGCCGCAAGACCGCGCTTGACGTTGCCTCGCTGCCCGGAAAGCTGGCCGATTGCCAGGAACGCGATCCGGCTAAGTCCGAGATTTTCCTGGTCGAAGGTGACAGCGCCGGCGGATCGGCCAAGCAGGGCCGCAGCCGGTCCAACCAGGCGGTGCTGCCGCTGAAGGGCAAGATCCTGAACGTGGAACGCGCCCGCTTTGACCGGATGCTGGGCAGCCAGGAAATTGGCACGCTGATCACCGCACTTGGCACCGGCATCGGGCGCGATGAATTCGACATCAAGAAGCTGCGTTACCACAAGATCGTCATCATGACCGATGCCGATGTTGATGGCGCCCATATCCGCACGCTGCTGCTGACCTTCTTCTTCCGCCAGATGCCGCAGGTGATCGAAGGCGGCTATCTGTATATTGCCCAGCCGCCGCTGTATAAGGTGGTGCGCGGCAAGTCCGAGGTCTACCTGAAGGATCAGGCGGCGCTGGAAGACTACCTGGTCCAGATGGGTGTCGAAGGGGCGGTCCTGCGCCTTGGCACCGGCGAAGAGATTGCCGGCAGCGATCTTGCCCGCGTGATCGAAGGCGCGCGGCAGTTCCGCCGCGTGCTGGACGCCTTCCCCACCCATTACCCGCGCCACATCCTGGAACAGGCCGCCCTTGCCGGTGCCTTTGACGCAGGCAAGGCCGATGCCGACCTGCAGAAGGTGGCGGATACCGTGGCGCAGCGGCTGGACGCTGTCGCGCCGGAATTCGAACGCGGCTGGATGGGCCGGATCACCCAGGATCACGGCATCCGTCTGTCGCGCGTGCTGCGCGGCGTGGAAGAATTGCGCACGCTGGACGGGGCCGTCCTGCGTTCGGGCGAGGCGCGGCGTCTGTCGCAGGTTTCCGGGGCGACGCGCGAGATATTCAGCGCGCCGTCGCGACTGATGCGCAAGGACCGCGAACAGACCATCTTCGGGCCGATCGACCTGCTGAAGGCCGTCCTGGCCGAAGGCGAAAAGGGACTGAGCCTTCAGCGCTACAAGGGCTTGGGTGAAATGAACCCGGACCAGCTGTGGGAAACCACGCTGGACCCCGAAGCGCGCACGCTTTTGCAGGTGAAGGTCGAGGATCTGGCCGAGGCCGACGATATCTTCACCAAGCTGATGGGCGATGTCGTGGAACCGCGCCGCGAGTTCATCCAGCAAAACGCGCTGAACGTCGAGAATCTGGATTTCTGAGACCGCGCGGCAGGTGCCCCGGTGCCGTGCCGGAACGGCACAAGGGGGCGGTTTCGCCCCGTCTCTGGTCCTGCCATTGGTTGCAAAGAAATGGAGACGCCCCATGACCTGGACCCTGCGGTCTGAAACCGGCCGCCTTACGGACGTGCTGTTGTGCCGCCCGGACAATTACGGCTGGATTCCGACCAATGCCATTGCCCGGGCCACCCTGTTGTCCGGCACACCGCTGGACCGCGCCCGGCTGGATGCGGAATATGCGGAATTCGAGGCGGCGCTGCACGAGGCCGGGGTCACGCGCCATTACCTTATGCCCGAAGTGCATCTGAAGTATCAGGTCTACACCCGCGATTCGTCGCAGGTCTCGCCGCCCGGTCCGGTGCTGACCCTGCTTGCGATGCCGCAGCGGCGCGGCGAATATGCCTCGGTCCTGGATTTCTTCGACAACAGGATGTGGAAAATGGCGACCGCAGGCACGGTCGAAGGCGGCGATATTCACCTGATCCGCCCCGGTCTGGCAGCCATCGGCACCAGCGGCGGGCGCACCGACCCCGCCGGGGCCGCGCAATATGCGGGCTGGCTGCGGGCCGAAGGGTGGGAGGTGATGGTCGTGCCCTTCGACGATCACTTCCTGCATCTGGACGTGATCTTTTCAATGTGCGCGCCGGGCCTTGCCCTGGCCTGCCCCGATGCCTTGCCGCCCGCATTCCTGGATTGGCTGCGCGATCACCAGATTCGCCTGATCCCTGTCGGCTACCGCGAGGCAATGGCGGATATGGCCTGTAACGTGCTGGCCCTGGGCCGGGACCGCGTGCTTTCGCCGCGCCATTCCACCTTTGCCAACGCCGCCCTGAGGGCCGAGGGGATCACCGTGCTGGACCCCGACCTGCGCCTGTTCGCCCATGGCGGCGGCAGCGCCCATTGCATGACCATGCCCCTGCGGCGGGACGATGACTGACGGCGGGCGGCAGGCCATCGCCTTTGCGTTTCAGACTGACGATCTTGGTCACAAGGCGTGGCAACACCCGAACCTGCCGCGCCGCCCCCCGATGTCCGTGCCCTTCCGCGACAGAAGTGATGATCCGGCTGCGAAGCCGGGCAGGATGTCGCGGCACGCCGAAAGGCCGCGCCCTGCCCGAACGCTGACCGCCGTCAGCGGATCAGGCGCGCGGCAACCGCGCCCAAGTCCGCGAACCGTTCCAAAAGCGCATCAGGGGCCAGCCGGGCCACGCCGGTACCTTCCGGGCCGAAGGTGACCAGCGCCACCGGCACACCGGCGGCGCGCCCTGTATCGCGGTCCGTGGCCGTATCGCCCACCAGCAGCGCGCGGCGCGCATCACCGCCCGCGCGGCGGATCGCCTCAAGCAGCGGGGCGGGATCAGGCTTGCGCACCGGCAGCGTACCGGCCCCCACCAGGGCGCCGAACAGGTCGCGCACACCCAGCCGTTGCAGCAGCGTCTCGGCCAGACCTTCGGGCTTGTTGGTGCAGACGGCAGTGGCATAGCCCGCGCGGCGAAGCTCTTCAACCGCCGCCACCGCCCCCGGATAGATCCGCGTGTGCCGGTCAATCGCCGCGCCATAGGCCGCCAGCAGGACCGGATACTGCGCATCAACCGCCGCTTCCGACACAATGCCCAGCCGCCCGAACCCCAGCCGCAGCATCGCCCGTCCGCCGTGAAAGGCGGTCAGCGCATCGGTCTGGTCCAAAAGGTCGCCATGCCCCAGCCCCCGGAAACAGGCATTGGCGGCCGCGATCAGGTCTGCACTGGTATCGGCCAGCGTGCCGTCAAGATCGAAGACCACAGTGCGCATGGGGTTTCCCTGATTTCCGGCGTAAGCTCATTCGGCTGCCGGGCCCTTGCGGCCCCGCCTGACCCGGTTAAAACGGGCGCCGACAGAAGGAAAGAGGTTCCATGCCCGTCTCAGTGATCATCCTTGCGGCCGGACAGGGCACGCGCATGAATTCCGACCTGCCGAAAGTCCTGCACCCGCTGGGGGCCGCCCCGCTGCTGCACCACGCGATGCGGGCCGGCCAGTCGCTTGACCCCGACCGCACCATTGTTGTCGCAGGTCACGGGGCAGAAGCGGTGAGCAAGGCCGCGAAGGCCTTTGATCCTGATGTACAGATCGTCCTGCAAACCGAACAGCGCGGCACCGGCCATGCCGTGCTGCAGACGGCCCCGATCCTCACCGGAATGCCGGGCGACACCATCGTTCTCTATGGCGACACCCCTTTCCTGCGCCCCGATACGCTGGAGCGCCTGCGGCAGGCCCGTGCCCGCCATGCCGTGGTGTTCCTGGGTTTCATTGCGCAGGACCCCGCCCGCTACGGCCGCATGGTGACCGAGGGCGAGGAATTGCTGCGCATCGTCGAGTTCAAGGATGCCACGGCCGAGGAACGCAGGCTGACGCTGTGCAACTCTGGCGTCGTCTGCGCCGAAACGGCGCTGCTGTTCGATCTGGTCGCGCAGGTAGACAGTGCCAATGCGGCGGGCGAATTCTACCTGACCGATATCGTCGCCCTGGCGCGCGCGCGCGGCCTCTCGGCGGGTGTGGTGATCGCAGACGAGGCCGAAACCCTTGGCATCGACACCCGCGCGCAACTGGCACGGGCGGAAACGCTGTTCCAGACCGCCATGCGCGCCGAAGCGCTGGAAAACGGCGTCACCCTGACCGCCCCCGACACGGTCTTCTTCGCGCTGGACACCCATATCGGCCGCGATGCGGTCATCGCGCCGAATGTGGTCTTCGGCCCCGGCGTCACCGTGGAATCCGGCGCCGTGATCCATGCCTTCTGCCATCTGGAAGGCTGCCATATCTCGCGCGGGGCCACGGTCGGCCCTTTTGCCCGCCTGCGCCCCGGGGCGGAACTGGCCGAAGACGTGCATGTCGGCAATTTCGTCGAGATCAAGAACACGGTGCTGGACGAAGGCGTGAAGGTCGGCCACCTGACCTATCTGGGCGATGCCCATGTCGGCGAACACAGCAACATCGGGGCGGGAACGGTAACCTGCAACTATGACGGCGTGATGAAGCACCGCACCGAAATCGGCGCGCGTGCCTTCATCGGGTCAGACAGCATTCTGGTTGCCCCGGTCAGCATCGGCGCAGGTGCCATGACTGCCGCGGGCTCGGTGATCACCGCCGATGTCCCGGCGCAAGCCCTGGCCCTGGCCCGCGCGCGGCAGGTCAACAAGCCGGGCCTTGCCGCCCGGCTGATGGAGCGTCTGCGCACGATCAAGGCGGCAAAAGGCCAAGGCTGATGACCGGTGATCCTGCCCCCGGCGTCACCGCGCCGCTGCTGCCCGCCGCCCTTGCCGCGCTGGAGGCGCTGGCAGACCCGGCGAAAGCCGCAGAGATGCTGGCCTATCACAAGGCAAAGCGCCGCTACCTGGGCGTGCCGGTCCCGCAGATCGAAGCGCTGGTCGCAGACTGGCGCGCGGCTGCCACGCTGGACGGTCGTGTGGCCCTGGCCGCCGCCCTGTGGGACAGCGACATCCACGAGGCGCGCGTCGCCGCCGCAAAACTGCTGACCCAGGCCCGCATCCGCCCCGATGGGGCGGTCTGGGACCTGCTGTGCACCTGGGTGCCGGGGTTTGACGGCTGGGCGCTGGCCGACCATGCCACCATCGCCGCGCAGAAACGCCTGGTCGCTGACCCGTCGCGCCTGGCCACCGTCGCAGGCTGGACAACCGATCCGAACATGTGGGCGCGCCGCGCCGCGCTGGTCATCACCCTGCCTTACGCCAGGATGAACAACCCCAAACCCGCCGACATTGCCATCCGCGAAACCGCCCTCGGCTGGGCTGAAAGCTATATCGCTGACCGCGACTGGTTCATCCAGAAGGCGATCGCCTGGTGGCTGCGCGACCTGTCAAGACACGACCCCGCCCGCAGCAGCGCCTTTCTGGCGGCCCATGGCGCAAAGCTGAAAAGCTTCGCCCGGAAAGAGGCCGCCCGGCATTTGACCGCCATGTCCTGACCAAGTCCGCTGTCTGATCCATTTTCCGTTCACAAGTATCCTCGGGGGTGAATTGGCCGCAGGCCAAGAGGGGGCAGACAGCCCCCGCCCCGGCGCGCTTCATGGTTGCCGCCCCCAAACAACCGCTTGCCCTGCCCCCGCGCAATCCCTACGTTCCGCGCATGACCGCCCCGCTGATTGATCCCTTCGCCCGCGCGATCACCTACCTGCGCGTCTCGGTCACCGACCGCTGCGATTTCCGCTGCGTCTATTGCATGTCCGAAAACATGACCTTCCTGCCCAAGGCGGACCTGCTTTCGCTGGAGGAGCTGGACCGGCTCTGTTCCGTCTTTGTCGGCCTTGGCGTGCAGAAGCTGCGCATCACCGGGGGCGAGCCGCTGGTGCGCAAGGGCATCCTGACCTTCTTCCAGCGCATGTCGCGGCACCTTGCCTCGGGCGCGCTGAAGGAACTGACGCTGACCACCAACGGATCCCAGCTGGCAAGATACGCCCCCCAGCTTGCCGCCTGCGGCGTCAGACGCATCAATGTCTCGCTCGACACGCTGGACCCTGCGAAGTTTGCCAGGATCACCCGCTGGGGCCGTCTGCCCCAGGTGATGGACGGCATCACCGCCGCCCGCGCCGCCGGGATGCGGGTGAAGATCAACGCGGTCGCGCTGAAAGGCGTGAACGAGGATGAGCTGTTCACCCTGACCGATTGGTGTGCGCGGGAAGGCCACGATCTGACCTTTATCGAGGTCATGCCGATGGGCGACCTTGGCAATGAAGACCGGCTGGATCAGTACTGGTCGCTGAAAGACCTGCGCGCGCGCCTTGCCGCCCGCTTTGCCCTGACCGACCTGACCGAGCGCAGCGGCGGCCCCGCCCGCTATGTCCGCCTGGAGGAAACCGGGCAGAAGATCGGCTTCATCACGCCGCTGAGCCATAACTTCTGCGAAAGCTGCAACCGCGTCCGGCTGACCTGCACGGGAGAGTTGTACATGTGTCTGGGCCAGGAAGACAGGGCAGACCTGCGCGCGCCGCTGCGCGCCGCCCCTGCCGATGATGCCGCCGTCGCACAGGCCATCCGCCGCGCCATCCTGCACAAGCCCAAGGGGCATGATTTCGACTATTCCCGCCAGACCGTCGCAGGCCAGGTCACCCGGCATATGAGCCATACAGGGGGGTAGGGCGGGGACCGCCAGAGGAACAGGGAAATCTGTTGCCCTGTCCGGGCCTTGTGCCGCGGGTCCGGGCAGCGTTCCTGACAGTCCTTCAGGATCAGTCCGGCCATGCAAGATGCTGACAGCCCCGGGTCTGTGTTATCATCCGGGATGGATCAGGCGGGTTGTGCCGACAGGGTGCTGCAACAGGCCGCTGAAAACGCGCCAACCGCATGGACCGCCGGCCGGAAGACAGAAAGCTATTCCCCGCGCGCCCCGCGCGGTCTGGCCCGCGCCATCGCCCCGCTCTGCGGGGCACCGTCCCGCGCGGGCGGGGGAAACGCGCTTAGTTTCTTGGCCCCGCCCGGAGAGATGAACGCACTTTCACCGTTCCAATGGCAGGGGCCATCGCCCCTGCCAAAGCGCTGCGCCGGGATCAGGACCGGCCGGGGGCCAAAGCCCCCGGCCAGCGCCCGACCGACCCGCCCATGGCGGGCGCTTCTCGCCCGCCGGGTCGGGCGCTGGCCTCTGGTTCTCCCGGACCTTCCGGTCTATAGGGCACCGTCCCACGCGGGCGGGGAAACGCGGGTCGCGTTTCCTGGTCCCGCCCGCACTGACGACAGCACCCTCACGGCTCCAATGGCAGGGGCCATCGCCCCTGCCACAGCGCGACGCTGCCCCTTGTCCGGCCGGGCGCTGGCCCTGACCGCGCGCAGACGCTGCCCAGAGGCGGCGTCACCGGTGATCCGGCACAGGATTTCTTCAACTGAAAAAGGCCGGCTTTGGCTCCACCGCCGCGCATTCCGACGTAACGGCCCGACAAAGCAACGGCCCCCGGGCCAGGTTCAGCGTTGCGGCAAAGCGGCCCGGACCGCAGGTTTTCGCCAAGGCAAGCGGGGCGGCGATACCGCCCCGACATACGCCGGTCACGTCAGACCATGCGGCCGTGGCAGAATTTGAACTTTTCGCCGGACCCGCAGGGGCAGGGTGCATTGCGGGCCGGTGCGCCCCAGGTCGCGGGGTCTGCCCCATCGAAACCGGCGATCAGCGGCACGCGGTCGGCAACGGCCACCGGAACATCATCCCCCGCGCCCGCAACGGCGACTGCCGGGGCAAGGGCCGGTGCCACGCCCGCGCGCGCCGCAGCCGCCGCCGCCGCCTGCTGTTGCGCCATGAACTGCGCCACAAGCTGCTCCTGCTCTTCCTTGCTGATGGGCCGGACCTGCGACAGCTTCTGCGTGACGTCAAGGCGCAGCGAATTCAGCATCGTCTCGAACAGCTGGAAGGATTCGGACTTGTATTCGTTCAGCGGGTCGCGCTGCGCATAGCCGCGAAAGCCCACGACCGACCGCAGGTGTTCAAGCCGCAGCAGGTGCTCGCGCCATTTCGCGTCGATGGTTTGCAGCAAAAGCTGCTTTTCGATGGTTTTCATCGTCTCGGCACCGAAGGCGGCAAGCTTTTCGCCCATCATGCTGTCCGATGCCTCGACAATCCGGTCGCGTATGACCTCCTGATCCACGCCCTCTTCGGCAGCCCAGGCCACAATCGGCAGATCAATGCCCATCCATTCGCGGCAGGCTGCGGTCAGCCCTTCGGTATCCCACTGATCGGCATAGGCCTTGGGCGGCAGGTTCTGATCGACCAGATCGTCGATCACCTGATGCCGCATGTCCCGCACGATTTCCGAAAGGTCTGCGGCCTGCATGATCTCCAGCCGCTGGCCGAAGATGGCCTTGCGCTGATCGTTCATCACGTCGTCAAACTTCAGCAGCTGCTTGCGGATGTCAAAGTTGCGGCCTTCAACCTTGGCCTGTGCCTTTTCCAGCGATTTGTTGACCCAAGGGTGAACAATCGCCTCGCCTTCCTTCATGCCCAGCGTCGACAGCACCTTGTCCAGACGTTCGCTGCCGAAAATCCGCATCAGATCGTCTTCCAGCGACAGGAAGAAGCTGGACCGGCCCGGGTCGCCCTGGCGGCCCGACCGGCCGCGCAACTGGTTGTCGATCCGGCGGCTTTCGTGGCGTTCCGTCGCCAGAACAAACAGGCCGCCCGCCTCGATCACGCGCTTCTTCTCGTCGGCATGTTCGCCTTCTATGCGCGCGCGCACCTCATCGGGGTGCAGATGCGGGTCGGCGGCCAGCGCCTCGAGCACCTTCAACTCGACATTGCCGCCCAGCTGGATGTCGGTACCGCGACCGGCCATGTTGGTGGCGATGGTGACTGCGCCGAACTTGCCGGCATCTGCGACGATCTGCGCTTCCTGCTCGTGCTGGCGGGCGTTCAGCACATTGTGGGGGATGCCCTCTTTGGTCAGCAGGGCCGACAACGCTTCGGATTTCTCGATGCTGGTCGTGCCCACAAGAATGGGCTGGCCCTTGGCATTGGCCTCGTGGATTGCCTTGACCACGCCTTCGTATTTCTCGCGGGCGGTGCGGTAGACCTGATCGTGTTCGTCCACACGGGCGATGGGCCGGTTGGTGGGCACCTCCACCACACCCAGCTTGTAGATTTCCATGAATTCTTCGGCCTCGGTCGATGCCGTGCCGGTCATTCCCGCAAGCTTTTCGTACAGGCGGAAATAGTTCTGGAAGGTCACGCTGGCCAGCGTGGTATTCTCTGGCTGGATCTTCACGCCCTCTTTCGCCTCGATCGCCTGATGCAGCCCGTCCGACAGGCGGCGGCCCTTCATCATGCGCCCGGTGAATTCGTCGATCAGCATCACCTCGCCGTCGCGCACGATGTATTGCTGGTCGCGGTTGAACAGCGCATGCGCCCGCAGCGCCTGCGTCACATGATGCACCAGCGTCGTGCTTTCCGGATCGTAAAGCGAGGCATCGGCCGCCAGCAGCCCGGCGTCGCGCAACAGCTGCTCGATCACCTCGTTGCCCTCATCCGTGTAGGTGACGTTGCGGGTCTTTTCATCCACCTTGTAATGCTCGGGCGACAGCTTTGGAATCAGCTTGTCCACCGTGATGTACAGATCCGATCTGTCCTGCGACGGGCCGGAAATGATCAGCGGCGTGCGCGCCTCGTCCACCAGGATGCTGTCCACCTCGTCGACGATGGCAAAGTAGTGCCCGCGCTGCGACATCTCTTCGATGGCACCCTTCATGTTGTCGCGCAGGTAATCAAAGCCCAGCTCGTTGTTGGTGGCATAGGTGATGTCGGCCCGGTAGGCCTCGCGCTTTTCGGCGTCCGGCTGATAGGGATAGACGACACCCGTCGTCAGCCCAAGTGCGCCGTAGACCTTGCTCATCCACTCGGCGTCACGCTTTGCCAGATAGTCGTTCACCGTCACCACATGCACGCCCTTGCCGGTCAGTGCATTCAGATAGGCCGGAAAGGTGGCGACAAGGGTCTTGCCCTCGCCCGTCTTCATCTCGGCGATGTTGCCCTGATGCAGGAAGATGCCGCCCTTGAGCTGCACATCAAAGGCCCGCAGACCCAGCGCGCGGCGCGCGGCCTCGCGGCAATTGGCAAAGGCTTCCGGCAGCAAGGACTCCAGGCTTTCGCCCCTGGCCACCCGTTCCCTGAATTCTGTGGTCTTCGCGATGATCTCTTCATCGCTCAGCGCGGCGAACTGCGGCTCCAGCGCGTTGATCTGCGCCACCAGCGGGCGAACCGACTTGACCTTGCGGTCATTCGGGGTGCCGAAGACCTTCCGCGCGAGCGTTCCGAGACCCAGCATGTTTTCTCCGCCTGGCCGTTCCTGACAAGATCGTGTGAGGCCCGGGCCTTGCCCGCCTCCACCGCCTTCCATAGAAGGGCCAAGAAGGCCCAAGGCGCCCCGTCTCACGCGACCTGTGCGATGTAAGGGGGCGGGGCCAGACTGTCAACGCCGCATCAGATTGCGGCAAGATCAGGAGAGTGTGAGATGGTGAATTCGACGGGGTTCCGGCCGGTCCTGGCCCTGAGCCTGGCACTGTCAGTGGCCATGGCCATGCCCGGCCACGCCGAAGGTGAAACCGCACAGACTGTGGTGGCCACCGTGAACGGGGCCGAGATCACCCTGGGCCAGGTTGTTGCCCTGCGCGAGACGCTGCCCACGGAATATCAGGCCCTTGCCGATGACGTGCTGTTCAAGGGCATCCTGGAACAGCTGATTCAGCAGACCGCGCTTGCCCAGTCGCAGGAAGACAAGCTGACAGCCCGCGATGACGTCATGATCGCCAATCAGCGCCGCACCTATGTTTCCGGCGCAGCCCTGCAGGCGGTCGTCGCCACGGCCGTCACCGATGCCACGATCCAGGCCGCCTATGATGCCAAATACAAGGGTGCCGCCCCGGTGACCGAATATCGCGCCTCGCATATTCTGGTTGAAACCGAAGAGCAGGCAAAGGATCTGAAGGCGCAGCTGGATGGCGGTGCCGATTTTGCCGGGCTTGCCAAGGCAAACTCCACCGACGGATCGGCGGCGGGCGGTGGCGATCTTGGCTGGTTCAGTCCCGGCATGATGGTGAAGCCCTTTGAAGACGCGGTGATCAGCCTTCAGCCCGGCCAGGTTTCGGCCCCGGTGCAGACCCAGTTCGGCTGGCACCTGATCTTTCTTGCGGAAACGCGCGATGCCGCAGCCCCGCCCCTGGCCGATGTGCGCGCCGATCTTTCGGCAGAACTACAGCGCCAGGCGATCGAGGCGCATGTCGCCGAAGTAACAGGGGCGGCAACCGTCACCCGCGTTGAAGGGATTGACCCCGGCGTCGTGCGCAGCGAAACACTTTTCGACAAGTGATCCTGGGCGGAGACGGGCATGGGCAAGACCGATTGGAAGGCCGAAGCAAAAGCACTGAAGAAAACGGTGCGCAGGCTGCAAAAACCCAATTCCGGGGCACCTGCCGCCCCGACACCGGCCAAGGCCCCCACCCCCGTCTCGCCTTTGGCACCCGCAGCCTTTCCTGACCTGCCGCAGATTGCGGGGGTGGAATTTGCGGCAGCAGCAGCGGGGGTACGCTATGCCAACCGCACCGATGTGATGCTGGTGCGTCTTGCCCCCGGCACCTCGGTTGCCGGGGCCTTCACCCGGTCCTCCACCCGTGCGGCCTGCATCCGGGATTGCCAGGAAAAGCTTGCCGCGAAGGTGCCCGCAGGCGCTGGTGCCGCCATCATCGTCAACTCCGGCAACTCCAACGCCTTTACCGGGGCCGCAGGCCAATCTGCGGTGCGGTCCATTACCGATGCCGTTGCGGCGGCCCTGGACCTGCCGGCGGGCCGGGTCTTTTCATCTTCCACCGGGGTTATCGGCGAACCTCTGCCGTTCGAGAGGATTACCGGCAAGATACCTGACCTGGTTGCAAATCTGTCCGGCGGCGGCATGGCGGCGGCCGCCCGTGCCATCATGACAACCGATACCTTCCCCAAGGGGGCTGCGGCCACCGTCACGGGCGACGGTGGCCAGATCAGGATTGCCGGAATTGCCAAGGGTTCGGGCATGATCGCGCCCGAAATGGCGACAATGCTGGTCTATATCTTCACCGATGCGCAAATCGCCCCGCCGCTGCTGCAGAAGATGCTGTCGCGCCAGATCGGTGACACCTTCAACGCAATCACCGTGGACAGCGACACATCCACCTCGGACGCGCTGATTGTTGCGGCCACCGGCAAAAGCAGGGCCGCAGAAATCACCGCGCGCTCGCCTGTCGCGAAACCGTTCGAAGCCGCCCTGCGCAGCGTGATGATGGACCTGGCACATCAGGTGATCCGCGATGGCGAAGGGGCGACAAAGTTTGTTGAAATCCGGGTCACCGGTGCTGTCAGCCCGCAGGATGCGCACCGCGTCGGAATGGCCGTGGCGAATTCGCCCCTGGTCAAGACCGCCATCGCCGGACAGGACCCGAACTGGGGCCGCATCGTGGCGGCGGTGGGAAAATCCGGGGCCGAAGCGGACCGGGACCGCCTGTCAATCCGGTTCGGGGATATTCTTGTGGCTGAAAAAGGCTGGCGCAACCCGGCCTACCGCGAAGAGGACGGTGCCGCCTATATGCTTGGACAGGAGCTGGTGATCGGCATTGACCTTGGTCTTGGCAAGGCCAGCCGCACGGTCTGGACCTGTGACCTGACGCACCGCTATATCGACATCAATGCCGACTACCGGTCGTGAAGATCGTTCTGGTTTCGGCGGTTGCCCTGATCGACGCCGACGGACGGGTCCTGCTGGCGCAGCGCCCCGAAGGCAAGTCGATGGCGGGCCTGTGGGAGTTTCCGGGCGGCAAGGTTGAACCGGGCGAAACGCCCGAGGCCGCCCTGATCCGGGAACTGAAAGAAGAACTGGGCATAGATACCTGGCACAGCTGCCTTGCGCCGCTGACCTTTGCCAGCCATGCCTATCCGGAGTTTCATCTGCTGATGCCGCTTTTTGCCTGCCGCAGGTGGCAAGGTGCGGCCACACCGCGCGAGGGTCAGACACTGGCCTGGGTTCGCCCGGCGGCCCTGCGCGATTATCCGATGCCGCCTGCCGATCTGCCGCTGATTCCGGTCCTGCGCGACTGGCTTTGACAGTTTGTGTTGCACGGCATCCGAATGCGGCAATTTCCGGCATCCCTGCCGGCCTGCAACGAAAGACTGTTGATGCCATTCTGAACGCCCTGTGGATAATCTGTTCCGGCATCGGCGCAGATCGGGGAAAATGAAGATGCTGCGGACAATATCGTTGGGAAGCGGTGTTTCCGTGCAGGGGCTTATGGTCGGCCAGCTTGCGGATGGCAAGATCGTGATCAAGGCCAAGGATAAGGCCTTTGCGGGCTGCCCTGCCGGCGGGCCGCAAGCGTTCCGAACGGGCCGGGCATCGGCCAAATGAAAAAAGGCCGGGCAGGACGACCGGCCTTTTCGATTGCGGCGGCAGCCAGATGATCATGCCAGCTTGCGTTCAACCTCTTCGCGTTCAAAAATCTCGATCACATCGCCTGCCCGCAGGTTGTCATAGTTCTCAAACGCCATGCCGCATTCCTGACCGGACTGCACTTCCTTGACCTCGTCCTTGAACCGCTTCAGCGTCTTCAGCGTGCCTTCATGGATCACGACATTCTCGCGCAGCAGGCGCACCCCGGCGGACCGGCGGGCAACGCCTTCGGTCACGATACAGCCCGCCACATTGCCCACGTTGGATACCTTGAAGACTTCCTTGATGGTCGCATAACCGATGAAGGTTTCGCGGACTTCCGCCTTCAGCAGGCCCGATGCCGCCGCCTTCACATCATCCACCAGGTCGTAGATCACGCTGTAATAGCGGATTTCGACGCCCTTCTGGTTGGCACTGGTCCGCGCGCTGGCATTGGCCCGCACGTTGAACCCGATGATCGGCGCACCGCTTGCCTCGGCAAGACCCACGTCAGAATCGGTAATGGCACCCACACCCGAATGCAGCACGCGCACGCGCACCTCATCGTTGCCGATCTTTTCCATCGCCTGCAGGATCGCCTCGGCTGACCCCTGAACGTCGGCCTTGACCAGAACCGGCAGTTCCGAAACCTTCTTGTCGGCCTTGGCCTTTGCCATCAGCTGTTCCAGCGTCGTCGCCGCCCCGGCTGCCGCACGCTTGTCCCTGGCCGTTTTCTCGCGGTAATCGGCAATCTCGCGCGCCTGCGCTTCGGTTTCCACGACGTTCAGCGTATCGCCTGCCTGCGGTGTTCCGTTCAGGCCCAGAACCTCGACAGGAACCGATGGACCGGCTTCTTCGATGCGCTCGCCCTTGTCGTTGATCAATGACCGGACCTTGCCCCACTGTTCGCCGACAACAAAGATGTCGCCCTTCCTCAGCGTGCCGTTCTGCACCAGAACGGTCGCCACCGGCCCGCGTCCCACATCCAGCTTGGCCTCGATCACGGCACCTGACGCCGCCCGCTTCGGGTTGGCCTTCAGGTCCAGGATTTCGGCCTGAAGCGCTATGGCTTCCAGAAGCTCGTCAAGGCCCTGTCCGGTAACGGCCGAAACCTCGACATCCAGCACGTCGCCCGACATCTGTTCCACGACCACCTCGTGTTGCAGCAGGTCGGTGCGCACCTTGGTCGGATTGGCAGATTTCTTGTCGATCTTGTTGATCGCCACGATCATCGGCACCTTTGCCGCCTTGGCATGGGAAATCGCCTCGACGGTCTGGGGCATCACGGCATCGTCCGCCGCAACCACCAGAACCACGATATCGGTCACATTGGCACCGCGCGCGCGCATTGACGTGAAGGCGGCATGGCCCGGCGTATCCAGGAAGGTCAGCGTGGCCCCGGTATCGGTCGTCACCTGATAGGCCCCGATATGCTGGGTAATGCCGCCCGCTTCGCCGGTAACGACGCTGGTCTTGCGGATTGCATCCAGAAGCGACGTCTTGCCATGGTCGACATGGCCCATGATCGTCACGATCGGCGGACGCGAAATGCGGTTTTCATCGCTGTCCTGGACCTGGTCAATGACCTGTTCGACATCGCTGTCCGAAACGCGGACCGCACGGTGACCAAACTCCCCGATCACCAGTTCGGCGGTATCGGCATCGATGGTCTGGTTCATCGTCACCATCATGCCCATTTTCATCAGCGACTTGACGACATCCGCGGCGCGTTCCGCCATGCGGTTCGCCAGTTCCTGAACCACGATGGTTTCGGGAAGCTGAACGTCGCGCACCATCTTTTCGGCACGCATGTTCAGGCCCATCGCCTTCTGGCGGGCCTTTTCCTGCTTGCGCTTCATGGCGGCCAGGCTGCGCGTGCGCCCGCCTTCGCCGGCCAGCGCATCATTCAGCGTCAGCTTGCCCGCGCGGCGCACGTCATCGCCGCCCTTGGCCTTGGCACGGGCATCCCGATCACGCTCTTCGCGTTCCCGGTCGGTCTTGCGCGGGCTCAGCCCGGGCTTGGCCGAAGCCGGTGCCTGCACGGCGGCAGCAGCCGTACGGCCGGGTGCCTCATCGCGCGACTGTGTCCTGGACGTGACCTGCGGCCTCTTCGCGTCTTCGGCCCGGCTGGCTTTCACCTCGGACAGGGCCTTGGCGCGTTCTTCTTCTTCAACCTTCTGGCGCTGGGCCGCAGCGCGTTCGCGCTCTTCCCGCTCTTTCGCCTCGATCTCGTCGCGTTTGCGCTGACGTTCCTCTTCGCGGGCAACCTCTTCTGCCGCCCGCTGCAACGCTTCGCCGGCCTCGCGGGCCTTGGCATTGCGCAGCGCGGCAAGACGCCGTTCCATCTCTGCGTCAGAGATGCCGGCAGGCCGTTTCGAGGGATCACCAAGATGCGACGCCGTCCCCGCAGCCCCGGACACCCCGGCTGTGCCGGGCTTCGGGACGACCACGCGCTTGCGCTTGGTCTCGACCACGACGTTCTTCGTCCGGCCATGGCTGAAGCTTTGCTTCACCTGTCCGGAACGAGGGCCGCCAAGGCCAAGCGGTTTCTTACCGTCACTATCGCTCATGCGTTCTTCGTATCCTTCGATGCGGCCGTGCCGCCCAACTGCTTGCGCATACCCGCAAGCCGCGCCGCTTCCTCTACAACACGTGTCGTGAGTCCGCCAGCCGCAAGCGCGCCGTGTATTGCATGTTCACGTCCGAAAGCCAAACCCAATTCCCGGGCGGTCAGACAACCGATGAAGGTTTCCTTTCCACCCGGCGCATGCAGCCTGGTCTTGCCGCGTTCAGACCCGTCGCTGGCCTGGATCAGAATGCTTGCCTGATCCTTTGCAAGCCAGTCCTTCACCTTTTCGAAGCCGACCACCGCCAGGCCCGCCTTGCGGCACAGCGAGATCAACTCGACCACACGCCGCGCCAGCTGCGCCTCGACATCATCGGCAAGCATTGCCGGCACGCTGACGGTCTGCCTGGCCGCGCGCGAAAACAGGCCCCTGGCCGAAGCCTTGAGGATGGCATCACGATCCGCCGTCACATATATGCCGCGACCGGGCAGGCGGGCCAGAATATCCGGCACCACCTGCAGATCGGGGCCCAGTCCGAAACGCACAAGACCTGCTTTCGGCTGAACGTCACCCGTGACGATGCATTTGCGTTCCGGGTCGCCCCCGTCCCTGTCCTTGCCGCCGCGTGTCATGGGTGCGTTTCCGGAACCGTCTTTCAGGCTCTGGCCTCCTCGTCTTCGTCTTCGGCCCCGGTTTCTTCCTCGACATAGTCGTCCGCTGCGGTCGGATCGACCCAGCCCAGCATGACCCGTGCGGTCATCACCAGATGCTGTGCCTCTTCCAGAGAGACATCAAACTTCTCCAGCACGCCTTCGTCTTTCTTGCGCTGACCGTTCTCGGTTGTCCAGCCGCCGGCAAGTTCCCAGTCGGCGCAGGTTGCGAAATCTTCCAGCGTCTTGATATTGTCCCTGGCCAGCGCTTCCAGCATCTGCGGGGTCAGCCCTTCGAAATTGATCAGGCTGTCTTCCACACCCATCGCCTTGGCGCTTTCCAGCGCCTTCCTGCTTGCCGCTTCCAGATTGTCGCGGGCGCGCGCCTGAAGTTCGGCTGCGGTCGCCTCATCAAAGCCGTCAATCGACAGCAGCTCGTCCAGATCGACGTAAGCCACTTCCTCGAGGTTGGTGAACCCTTCGGACACCAGCAGCTGCGCCATCATCTCGTCGATATCCAGCGTCTCGATGAACAGGTTGGTCCGTTCGGTGAACTCGGCCTGACGGCGGGCGCTTTCGTCGGATTCGGTCATGATGTCGATATCAAGGCCCGTCAGCTGGCTGGCCAGGCGCACGTTCTGCCCGCGCCGGCCAATGGCCAGCGACAGCTGCTCGTCGGGAACCACCACTTCGATCTTGCCGCCCTCCTCGTCGATCACGACCTTGCTGACCTCTGCCGGCTGGAGCGCGTTCACAAGAAAGGTTGCCTGATCCTGGTTCCACGGGATGATATCGATCTTCTCGCCCTGCAACTCGTTGACAACGGCCTGAACCCGGCTGCCGCGCATTCCCACGCAGGCCCCGACCGGATCGATGGAGCTTTCATAGGAAATCACGGCGATCTTCGCCCGGCTGCCCGGATCGCGCGCCACGGCCTTGATCTCGATGATGCCGTCGTAAATCTCGGGCACTTCCATCTTGAACAGCTCGGCCATGAACTCGGGCGCGGTGCGCGACAGGAAAATCTGCGGGCCGCGCGCCTCGCGGCGCACATCCTTGATGTAGGACCGGATGCGGTCGCCGATCCGGTAGCTTTCACGCCCGATCTTCTCGTTCCGGCGCAGAATGGCCTCGCCGCGCCCGTTCAGGTCAACGATGATGTTGCCGTATTCCTCGCGCTTGACCACGCCGTTCAGAATCTGGCCCTTGCGGTCCTTGAATTCCTCGAACTGGCGGTCACGCTCGGCTTCGCGCACCTTCTGCAGGATCACCTGCTTGGCGGACTGCGCGGCGATGCGGCCCAGATCAACGGGGGGAACCTCGTCTGTCACCTCATCGCCGACCTTGGGATCGGCAAGGAAAGACCGGGCCTGCGCCACGGTCAGCTGTGCCTGATAATTCTCGACAGCATCATCTTCAACGACAGTCCGGATGCGCGAAAAACCGGCGCGACCTGTCTTGCGGTCGATCTTCACGCGGATGTCCATCTCTGCCCCGTAGCGCGACTTTGCCGCACGGGCGAGCGATTCTTCCATCGCCTGGATCACCAGGTCGGGATCGATCATCTTCTCGCGGGCAACCGCCTCGGCGGTCTGCAGAAGTTCAAGCTGGTTGGCAGAGGTTATCGCCATGTCAGTGCTCCCCGTGGGTGATCAGTGTTTTGTTTCGGGCGCGTCAGGGCCGTCTTCGGCCTCGTCTGCGCCATCGGAGTCGTCAATCTCGTCGAACCCGGTCTCGTCCATAATCCCGCTGGCCTTGCGCTGACGCAGCATCTCGGCGATCAGCCCTTCCGTCAGGATCAGCTTGGCATCCGAAAGCCAGTCGAACTTCAGCCCGATGGTCAGGGGCGCGCCGGCCTCTTCGATCTCGATCAGAATCTCGTCGCCTTCGGTTCCGCGCAACATGCCTTTGAACCTGCGCCGCCCGTCGATCAGTTCGCCGGTTTCCAACCGCGCCTCGTAATCGGCCCAGACATCGAAATCCTTCAGCCGGGTCAGCGGGCGGTCGATGCCGGGCGATGACACTTCGAGCAGATAATTGTCCTCGATCGGGTCTTCCACATCCAAAACCGCCGACACGGCGGTAGAAATACGCGCGCAGTCATCCACGACAATGCCGCCATCGGGCCGGTCGGCCATGATCTGCAACGTCGGCGTGCGCCCGCCCATCAGGCGGATGCGGACCAGTTCAAACCCAAGGCCTTCGATGACCGGCTGAACAATCCCCGCCAGGCGGCGGTCAATGGCGGTTTTGGCGACAAGATCGGACATGGGGGTTCCAGAAAATCAAAAACGGGCCGTCGGGCCCGTTGGATAGGTCCGGCGGGCATCGGGTTTGGACCCCGACGCACCTGTGTTGCAGGGCATATACGCACCATGGGCCGAGTCTGCAACCCCCGGCCTCGCGGTAGTGTCCGGGTGGGCAAAATGTTTATCTTGAAAGAAGCTTGCTTGCAACTCCCGCAACAGCCCCGGATGTGCCTAAGACGCCTCCAAGCCATGGCTCCCCTATAACGCCGCAATACACGCCAGCAGCGATAAGACCCAGCGACACAAGGATGCTGCCAACTACTCTCAGCGTGTCATTCGACAGAATCCAACCATTGTCTCTACGCCGGATTCCCTGCTCTTGCTCTGCCAACTTCATAATTCTGTCGGCCAGGCCAGGAAGAGTTTCGTTGTATTGCGCCATCATTGCAGGCGGCGGCAACGGGCCATAGTATGACCCGACATTCCCCAAGTGGCATGCCGACTGACGTGAAGATCGCCTGAAACCGATCTCTGGACAAGCATTTTCCGCCCCGACCGGCGTCTGCGGTCGCGCAAGCTGCTGGAGCAGGGCGGATCCGACCGCGAAGCCGCCGTGT
>JADCEL010000032.1 GCA_020250125.1 Rhodobacter sp. | reverse complement strand
GGCGGGCGAGAAGCGCCCGCCATGGGCGGGTCGGGCGCTGGCCGGGGGCTGTGGCCCCCGGCCGGTCCTGATCCCGGTGTGGCGCTGTGGCAGGGGCGATGGCCCCTGCCACTCAAGCGGTGACAGTACTTTCGTCAGTGCGGGCGGGAACCGGAAACGCGACCCGCGTTTCCCCCGCCCCTGAGCGGGACGGTGCCTTGCAGACCGGCAGGTCCGGGAACAGCAGAAGGCTGGCGCACGACCCAGCGGGCGAGAAGCGCCCGCCATGGGCGGGACGGGAGCTGGCCGGGGGCTTTGGCCCCGTCTGGTCCTGATGCCAATGTACCGCTGTGGCAGTTGCGACGGCCCCTGCCAGGATGCGCAAGGCGCGCGCAGGCAGACGTGTTTCCCGCTTTTCGGTCAGCCACCCCCTGCGAAGGCCACGTCTTCCGCACCCTGTCAGATCGTGGTCGGAAGATCGTCGCGCGGCGGCCAGCTGCGGATGATCGTGGGAAGCCCGAACAGCGACGAAAACAGCCAGGTCCCGCGCAGCACCGAGGTGCCTTCCCTTGGTTTCGACACCAGCCTCATCGGCCAGAACCGGGTGGACATATAGGCCCCGCCCCGGATCGCCGAGGTGCGCGGGCGGCTGTGGATCACCGGGTTGCTGCCAAGGATATGACCCTGCGGCAGCGACCGGTGGGGATTGGACATGAAAAAGACGGTGCCCTGCAGCACGCGGCCCGAAAGCTGCACCTCCGGCTCGTCGCGGATATAGACATCTTCCTCGGCCAGCCCCACGTCGATCGAGGCAAAGCGGTTGACCGTCCGGATCGCATTCAGCGCCGTGCCCATCGGCGCAAAGGGGGCATTGACGACCAACAGCGCCCTGCCCTCGGCCACCGGCCCGGCATAGGCGCGCACTGCGGTTGCGCCGACCCGTGCCTCATGCATGCGCCCGGCCGCTGTTCCGGCCCCGTCCTTTGTGATGACGTGAACGGTGGCAGGGGAATGCCCCCCGGCCAGAAGTGCCGCGACCACGCCCTCGGCCGCTGCCGCATTCGCGTAAAGTCGTGTGATGATCGTTGTCATGTCTCACCCTGTTCTTCGTTGACCCGAATTCAAGCGTCGTTCATGGCCGTGGTGCGGCAAGGCCGCAGTCCGTTCCGCGCTCGTCCGCAGCACCGGCCCGCGCAGGCCCGAAGGCTGCGGCAGGATCGCCGCGCCTCAGGGGCAGTGCCACAAGGACTGCCAGAAGAAGCAGCCCCCCCTCAAGCGCAAAAACCGGAACATAGGGACTGGCCGATGTTGTTCCGCCGGCCGGTGCGGCCAGCACAAGGTCGCGGATGACCCCGCCGGTCGCAATGGCCAGACCTGCCGCCGTCGCCTGCACCGCGCCCCAGGCCCCCAGCGACAGGCCGATCTGTTCGCGCGGGGCCGCCCGCATCGTCGCGGTCAGGGTCCCGTGGCCGAACAGCCCGGCCCCGAAGCCCGCCAGAAGCGTTGCGGCAACCAGAAGCGGCGCAGACAGGATCAGCGCAGAAGCCAGCACAAGGCCGAAGGCCGGTATCCCGATCACGGCCCCCAGGCAGACCGCATCCATCGCCCTGCCCCCGCGCCCAAGCCAGCGCGAGGCAAGCCCGAAACCAAGCAAAGAGCCAAGGGCAAGCACCACCGTCAGCCGCGTGGTCTGGGCCACCGTCATTGCCAGCACCTGGCCGCCGAACGGCTCCAGCAGGACATCGGCCATGCCGAAGCCTGCCGTGCCAAGGCCGATGACAGCCAGAAGACGGATCATGCCCGTCCGCCCCGCAAGCCTTGCCCAGGAGTCGAGAAAGCTGAACGCCTGCACCGGCGCGGTCGCGCGGCTGCGATTGCGGGCTTCCTGTTTCCACATGGCAATCCCGTTGACCACAACGGTCAGAACCGCAGATCCCTGGATCACCTGGATCAACCGCCCCGGCGTATAGGTTTCCAGCAGCGCCCCATAGGCAAAGGCGCTGACGATCATCCCGACCAGCAGCATCACATACATCAGGCCCACGACCCGCGGCTGGTCCGCTTCCGCCACCAGGTCGGTGGCCAGGGCAAGGCCCACGGTCTGGACCATATGCACGCCGGCACCGACAAGCAGAAAGGACAGCGCGGCCGCACTCAGCCCGATCCAGCGCGGCGCATCGACCGCTTCGCCATAGCCCGACAGCACGAGCAGGGCGAAGGGCATGATCGCAAATCCGCCGAATTGCAACATCGTGCCCTTCCAGATGTAGGGCAGACGCCGCAGGCCAAGCGCCGAGCGGAACGTGTCGGACCGGAACCCGATCAGCGCCCGGAACGGCGCAAAGACCAGCGGCAGCGCCAGCATGACGGCCACAAGGCTGGCGGGCACCTTTAGCTCGACGATCATCACCCGGTTCAGCGTTCCGGCCATCAGCACCAAAGCCATGCCGACCGTCACCTGAAACAGGGCGAGCCGCAGCAACCGCGACAGCGGCACCTCTTCAGACGCCACATCGGCAAAGGGCATGTAGCGTGTACCGAAAGACGCAATGCGCCCAAGGGCGAAGCGCTTGTAGTCGAACATCGGGGACGGCCCCTTCAGCGGAACGGCATCTTAGCCTGCGGCACGGCGTGCCGCTGACCGGCACGACCCGCCCGCCAAAGGACAGGCGGGTCTTGCGCGGCCACGAAGACCGCGCGCACGTGCCGCCGGCAGTGCGCGCGGAAGCCCTAGTTGAGTGCGGCGACGGTCTGGGGCATCTGAAGGATGGCCCGTGCCGTCGTTCCATCCGGCATCTTGATCAGCACTTCCTGCGAACCCGATGGCAGGGCATAGGCGGCATGCGCGGCCCCGTCCTGGTCAAGGATCATCTCGGCGCTTGCGGTTCCCGAGCCAAGCTTCTTGCCTGACAGGAAATCCGCAACCCAGGACGTATTGCTGAGCACGGCAACGTGCACGGCAAATGATCCCACGGCCACGGCGGACAGGAACAGCGGAATGCCAACGGTCGGCTTGACGACAAGCCACATCTTTGCGTTGTTCATCTGATACCCCTCAGCCCAGCCAGGGCGTTGTGACGGCAACCAGAAGATGCGCGATCAGGGCAATCACCCCGAACACGCGCGTGCCGTCGATCAGGTAGCTGTGGACTTCTTCGGCTTCTCTCAAGTTCAGGCCTGTCGGCCAGACCTTGTCTGGATCGTTGGACATAGGCGCTCCTCCCTGCCCTGGCGTCGTCTGCATGTAGTCAAGGCGAACTGACGACATTGCGTTCGCCCGGGTCGCCTGCCGGTCAGGGGGGCCTGAACGGCAGTGTCCTGCACCAACTCTGTCACTACTTGTTTACATAATCAACTGTAACAGTTTTTGGACAGTTTTTTCGTGGCCCCTGCAGAAACTGCAACGATACAACGGAATAAATCATTGTAATAAAATATTCTTTTGTGGGCATTGAAATGCAGGGATTCACTCAGCCGGCAGAAGGCACCTCGAAGTCTTTGCATTTTCTGCGGCAAGGCCGGGTGCCGCAATCGATCTGCGCCCCGTACCGGCCCCACCTGATTCACGCGCCTGCGATCTGGCGGAATGTTCTTTTCATACCGGGTTGCGGCAGCTAACATGTTAGCATGACGGATTCAGGTGATCTTCTTCACGTCGTGACAAGCGACAATATCCCAAGGCGCCGGATGGTTTTCGGGCGGGCCATCGTCTGGGGTTCGGCCGCGCTGCTGGTTGGTATTGCTGCGGCCCAAACGCTTGACCGGACCGGCACCCTGGACCTTGGCTTTGCCAATTGGCGGCCCACGCTTTATGCCTATGTGCTTTGGGCCGGCTGCCTGTGCTGGGGCCAGGTGCTGGTGCGCGGCGAACAGGGCAAGCGTGCGCTTTTCGTGCTGCCGGCCGTGCTGTTCGTGGTCAGTCTGGTCGTGTTCCCGCTGATCTTCGGCCTGATCATCGCCTTTTCCGACTGGAACCTGTCGTCGCCCACCGGGCGCAAGTTCAACGGGCTGGATAACCTGCGCCAGATGTGGGCCGACCCGTTCTACTGGAACGCCCTGCGCAACATGATCTGGTACATGCTGGCGATCATCGTCGAATATGCCATCGCCTTCGGCCTTGCGCTGCTGCTCAACAGCCAGATCCGGGCGCGCAAGTTCTTTCGCGTCGCCTTCCTGATGCCGCTGATGCTCAGCCCGGTTGCGGTCAGCTGGATGATCGGCAAATCGATGCTGGAGCCGCGCTTTGGCCCGCTGGCCCGGCTGGCGCGCTTCTTCGGCGTCGAGAATCCGTCGTTCTTCGAAAGCCCGGAAATGGCCCGCCTTGTCATCATGGCGCTGGATGCCTGGACCTATATCCCCTTCATGATGATCATGATTCTGGCCGGGTTGCAGGCCATCCCGAAAGAGGTGCAGGAAGCTTCCAGGGTCGATGGCGCCACTGCATGGCGCGGCTTCTGGGAAGTGACCTTTCCGCTGATGCTGCCGGTGTCGATCACCGCGATCCTGATCCGCATCATCTTCAAGCTGAAGCTGGCCGATATCATCATCAACGTCACCTCGGGCGGCCCCGGCGGGGCCACCGATTCCGTGACCAGTTTCATCTTCCGCGAGTACCGGGACCGGTCGAACGTGGGCTATGGCACCATGCTGGCGATGGTCTATCTGCTGCTGATCGTCATCTTCATGACGGTGCTGATGAAGCTTGTCGACCGCTGGATGAGGCCGCAGTACTGACATGACCGACGCCGCCGCATCCCCCCAGATCTTCCGCGACAGTCCCCATGACCGGCCGCCGCAGCTGGCCTGGTATGCCTCGCGCCTGGCGATTTACGGGATGCTGATCCTGTGGACGGTGATCTGCCTGTTCCCGATCTACTGGACCATCACCACCAGCTTCAAGATGGCCCCCGACGTGATGAAGGGCAATATGGTGCCGTGGTGGGACTATACGCCGAAATGGCTGGGCTGGCGGTCCCTGGGAATGTCGCCCGATACCATCACCACCGAGTCGACCGTGCGGGCCGAATTTCTGGGCCGGTTCCTGAATTCCGCGATCATCTCGCTGACCTCGTCGGGGCTGGCCGTGGTGCTGGGCAGCCTTGCCGCTTACGGCCTGTCGCGGTTTTCCTACCGCTTCGGCCATATGCGCAATTCGGATATCTCGTTCTTCTTTCTCAGCCAGCTGATCCTGCCGCCCGTGGTGCTCGCCCTGCCCTTTCTGGTGCTGTACAAGGAACTGGCGCTGCTTGACACGCGCATCGGCCTGATCCTGCTTTATACGCTGACGGTGCTGCCCATCGTCATCTGGATCATGCGCGATCAGTTCGCGGGCATCCCGGCCGAGCTGGAAGAGGCGGCCCTGGTCGACGGGCTGTCGATCTGGGGGGCCTTTGCCACCATCATCCTGCCCATCGCCCTGCCCGGCATGGCGGCGGCCTTCATCCTGTCGCTTGTGCTGACGTGGAATGAATACTTCTTTGCCGCCCTGCTGACCTCGACCTATTCCAATACCCTGCCGGTGATGGTGGCCAGCCAGACCGGCAGCCAGGGCATCAGCTGGTGGTCGATGGCCGCCCTGTCCTTTGCCGCGATCCTGCCGCTGGTGGTGATCGGCATCGTGATGGAACGCTACATCATCAAGGGCATGGCGGCGGGGGCGGTGAAATGACACGCCGATGGGCACCATGCTGAAGGGCATTCCCCGGCACCTGTCTGCCGACATCCTTCATGCGCTGATGCTGATGGGGCATGGCGATGATCTGGTGATCTGCGACGTGAACCACCCGGCGGCCACCATCGCCGCCCGGACAACCTATGGCCGCCTGCTGAACCTGCCCGGCTGCGGCATCGCCGAAGCGACCGAGGCGATCCTGGCGCTGATGCCGCTGGACAGTTTTGTTCCCGCCCCGGTCTGGCGGATGGAAGTGGTGGGCAATCCCGACGGCGTGGTGCCCGTCTTTGCCGCCATGCAGGCCGTGCTTGACCGCAGCCAGGGCCAGCCGGTGCGGATGGACCGGCTGGAACGCTTTGCCTTCTACGAGGCTGCCAAACGCGCCTTCTGCATCATCCGCACCTCTGATCCGGGGCCCTATGGCTGCTTCATCCTGCGCAAGGGTGTGGTGTAAGGGGGGCGGATCGTCGCCGACCATGGAACCATAAGGCAAGCGAAGCGCCCTTGCTTTCTTGGCGGACTTGGCCCGCGTCAAATTCAGCCGCGCCTGCCTGCCCCGCAGCCGACGCAGACGGAATGATCGTTGGTCAAGCCGGTGAAGAACCACCTTGCCGCGCTGGCGCGGGTCATCAAGTGCCCGACAACCACCAGGATTTGGTGGAAGGGATATCGGAAAACATGTACGATCACCCCTGTGGTGACCGCCAACAATCCTGAACTGGGAACCCCGTCAAAAACTGGGCACCCCGTCAAACCGCAAACGGCCACCCTATCCACAAGTACAGTTTGACATGACGGTCAGAACATGGCACGTACGATGTACCTTGGGCACGCGGTTGACTTTGGTGTTGTGTGTTGAAATCCAGTAGCCTGCCGGGAAAACGCCGCTGTCGCGCGGTGACCCTGATCGAAGCGGTTCTTTACATTGCGGTTGCGCTTGCGCTGATCGTTGGGGGCCTTGTGTTCTTCCAGCAGGCCAGCACAGCGCAGAAGACCAGCGCCACGATCCGCCAGCTTTCAGCCCTGCTTGCCGAAACCCGGGTCATGGTCAAGGGGTATCCCCTGGCTCAAGTAACGAACCCTAATTTGCTTTCTTCAACGAGTCTCGACATAACAGCTTTTCTGATTACCGCCGGCGCCGTTCCCTCGGACATGATTGCAAGTGCAACCACGCTGTCCAATCCCTTTGGCGGAACAACATCTGTGAACGCGGGAGTTCTCCCTTGGGGTCCGACCATGTTGGTCACCTTAACCAACGTTCCAAGAAGTGCGTGCACGAGACTGCTGACGGGGACATCCGGTGTATCCGGATCGTTAGCAGGTGGATCAACGGTGGTTTCGAGTGGCTTCTTAAGTGGCGGCGCGGTGGCGCCAGACTCAGGATATGCTGTCCGGAGCTTCATCATGAACCCGACACAAGCCGGGTGGATGTGTGAGTATGGTGGATTTAACTACGTTTTCCAGACCGTAAAACCGACCACTCCGCCCCTTCCGAACAATGTGACAGTTTATATGACCTTTCTGGTAGAAGGTTAACTTCAATCACTGCGGCGGCGCGGATGACGGGAAGGAAACTCATCCGCAGCACGCTGATAGCACTTGCTGCCCCAGCGCCTGCGATTGCCGAGGTCTGCGACAAGGAACGCCCTGCCTGGAACCCGCAGGACGGGCCGGTCAGCCAGCTTGATGATCTTGGCCTGTTCTTTTCCGATCCCTTGGGCCTTACGGTTCTGGCTATGGCCGGAGCTTGCATCTTGTTCAGAAAAACCTGGTTCACCGCGCTTGTGATCACGTTCTTGATCACCGTTGTCGCGCTGCTGACGATATCCTGGTCTGAGGATTACCACGTCAAGTCCGCCGCAGTCTCCGAAGGCTGCCTGACAACTCCTGTGCTGACGGGACTCACACTGGTTGCAATCTCTGTTTTCCTTGCATTGCTAAGCCGGAGAACCTCTCGTGCGACCGAAAGGCCGATACCCTGAACGGGCGCTGAATGCCCTTCAGGCAACGGCTTAACACCCCGGACCCTGCGGCTGCTTATCCAGCGCATAGGGCTGACATGAGGGTAGGCTGTTGCCGTCGATTGAACCTGAAAGCCGGTTAAGAAAATGAAGAAGCTGCCTTGCCTGCGGGTGCCACGGGCTTCGGCAAGCGGATGCGGCAAAGGTCCACCGGACCTTCGCCTTCCGGTCCCTGGGCAGGGTCCGTTGCGTCGCGTAAGCCATGAACCACTCTGGCCCGTTGCGTGCCTGTGTCAAAGCCCCCCGTCCCGCCGCAGGAAAGCCACCACCTCTGCCACCCCCTGTCCCGTCTTCAGACTGGCCATGACAAAGGGGCGCGCGCCGCGGGCGGCTTTGGCATCGCGTTCCAGCAGGGCGGGATCAACACCGACGTAAGGGGCCAGGTCGATCTTGTTGATCACCAGCAGGTCAGATCGCGTCACCCCCGGCCCGCGCTTGCGCGGAATGTCCTGCCCTGCGGCGGTGTCGATGACATAGACCGACAGGTCGGCCAGTTCCGGGCTGAAGGTGGCCGCCAGGTTGTCACCGCCGCTTTCGATCAGGATCACGTCCAGATCGGGGAAGGCGCGGTTCAGATCGGCAACGGCGGCCAGATTGATGCTGGCGTCTTCGCGGATTGCGGTATGCGGACAGCCGCCGGTCTCCACGCCCCGGATACGCTCCAAAGGCAGGGCCTGCACCCGCATCAGGTAATCGGCATCCTCGCGCGTGTAGATGTCATTGGTGATCACCGCGACGGAAAAGTCATCACGCAGCGCGCGGCACAGCTGTTCGGTCAGGGTGGTCTTTCCGGCCCCCACCGGGCCGCCGATGCCGACGCGCAGCGGGCCGTTGACAGAGCTCATGTGCGGAAAATCCTGACATTCATGGTTTCGTGACGCATCGCGGCCAGATCGCTGCGCATCGCGCCCGATCCGATCCGGTCGATCCCGGCGCAGGCCGCGTCTTGGGCCACCTGCAGGATCACGGGGTGCAGCGCCGCCAGCACCGCCTGCCCTTCGGTCTGCCCCAGCGGCACAAAGCGCACCCCCGCCTGAACCAGGGTCGAGGCGAAGGCATGCAGATACAGTGCGGCAACGCGCGCCACGGGCAGGCCAAGATCCCGCGCCGCCGCCCCCAGCGCCACCGGATAGGGCATCACCTTTTCCGCCCGCCCGGTCAGCGCCGCGATGGTCTGGCCCAGCGCGCGCCCCTGATCCAGCGTTTCCACCAGACGCTCGCCCGAGGCGGCAAGCGCCTGCGCCAGGGCAGCGAGATCTGCAAGGTCGGTCTCTGGCCGCAGGGCCTGCGCCAGCAGGATGGCATCGGTCCGCCCTGCCCCTTCGGTCAGCACCGCAGCGATCCAGCGCTGAAGCTGCGCGGCCGTCGTCACGTCGCCGTCAGAGATCGCCCATTCCAGCCCGTGCGAATAAGCGTAGCTGCCCGCCGGAAAGGCCGGCGACAGCCATTGTGTCAGACACAGAAGGGCTGCGTCCGTCATTCGGGGTCCGGAACCGTGTCCGGTTCCTCGGGGTGGCTGTGCCCGCCGTGGTGATGGACATGGCCGCGCCCCCGGTCATGGCCGTGATCCCCGGCATCGCCGTGGTCATGGCCCAGGGTGCGGCCATGGCCGTAAGCGCCGCCTTCGGGGGTAAAGGGCTCCTGCGCTTCGGTCACGCCTGCCCCAAGCTGGCGCAGCATCGCCTCCAGCACATGATCGCGGCGGATCAGCAGACGCCCGCCTTCGATCTGGCACGGCGTGTGGCGGTTGCCGATGTGCCAGGCAATGCGCGGCAGGTCCCCCGTGACGATCAGGACCGGCTCTGCCGCCGCCACAACCTCGACCAGACGGCCGTCGGACAGCTCCAGCGCATCGCCATGGTCCAGGCTGGTGGTTTCGGGCAGATCGACAAGCACCGCCATGCCCCCCGCCGTCACCAGGCGGCGGCGGCGCAGGAAACGCTCGTCATAGCCCAGGCTCACGCTGTCAGCCGCATCGGACCAGTGCCCCTTGCGGTGGATGTCATGGGCAATCGGAAGGTTGGTCATGGCCACTCCTCAGCGCGCGAACGGGTCCGGGAAAGCCTAGCGTGCCAGGCGGTCGCGCGACAGCCCCATTGGCATGCGTTTTCCATTATGGGTCAGGCTTTTCCCGATCTGGCCATCTCTGGCTGCCATTGCAACCTGCCACCATAGCCGCTTGCGCGCAGTCGCCGGGGCGCGATCCGCTGATCCCGGACAGCGAACCTCCCCCGGAGGTTCACTGTCCGGGTCCTCTGGCAGCGCCAGCCGGTCTGGTCACGCCATGGCGGCAAAACTCCCGCATCATGGGCATCGCAGCTTTTCCCCCCGCCTCAGAACAGAAAGTACCGCTGGGCCAGAGGCAGTTCCCGCGCGGGTTCGCAGGTCAGCAGCTCTCCATCCGCACGCACCTCGTAGGTTTCAGGATTCACCTCGATCTGCGGGGTGGCGCTGTTGTGGATCATGTCGGATTTGCCGATGCCGCGCGTGCCGCTGACGGCCAGGGTTTCCTTGGCCAGCCCGTACTTGCCCCGCACCCCGTCAGCCTGGGCGGCGGCACTGACAAAGACCACGGCGGATCGTTCCACCGACCGCCCGAATGCCCCGAACATGGGGCGGGTATAGACCGGCTGTGGCGTGGGGATGCTGGCGTTGGGGTCGCCCATCTGCGCGCACACAATGGTGCCGCCGATCAGCACCATATCGGGTTTGGCCCCGAAAAAGGCGGGCGACCACAGCACCAGGTCGGCGCGTTTGCCCTCGGTCACACTGCCGATATGCGCCGACAGGCCATGCGCGATGGCCGGGTTGATGGTGTATTTGGCGACATAGCGCTTCACGCGGACGTTGTCGTTCGCCCCGGTTTCCCCGGCCAGCCGCCCGCGCTGGACCTTCATCTTGTGCGCGGTCTGCCAGGTGCGGGTGATGACCTCGCCGACCCGGCCCATCGCCTGGCTGTCCGACGACAGGATCGAAAACGCCCCCATGTCATGCAGGATGTCTTCGGCCGCGATGGTTTCGCGCCGGATGCGGCTTTCGGCAAAGGCGACATCTTCGGGGATCGATCTGTCGAGGTGATGGCAGACCATCAGCATGTCGAGGTGTTCCTCGATGGTATTGACCGTATAGGGCATCGTCGGGTTGGTCGAAGACGGGATCACGTTCTGCGATGCCACCACCTTGATGATGTCGGGCGCATGGCCCCCGCCTGCCCCTTCGGTGTGAAAGGCATGGATGGTGCGCCCCGCAATGGCGGCCAGCGTGTTTTCCACGAAACCGGACTCATTAAGCGTGTCGGTATGGATCATCACCTGCACATCCATCGCATCGGCCACCGTCAGGCAGCAGTCGATGGCACCCGGCGTGGTGCCCCAATCCTCATGCAGCTTCAGCGCGCAGGCCCCGGCGCGCACCTGTTCCTCCAGCCCCGCAGGCAGGCTGGCATTGCCCTTGCCGGCAAAGGCCAGGTTCATCGGAAAGGCATCTGCCGCCTGCATCATCCGCATGATGTGCCACGGCCCCGGCGTGCAGGTGGTGGCCAGCGTGCCATGCGCCGGGCCGGTGCCGCCGCCCAGCATGGTGGTCAGCCCGGAATGCAGGGCATCCCCGATCTGCTGGGGGCAGATGAAATGGATATGCGCATCCATGCCGCCGGCGGTCAGGATGCGCCCCTCACCGGCGATGATCTCGGTCCCCGGCCCGATGATGATGGTGACATTGGGCTGGGTATCGGGATTGCCCGCCTTGCCGATCTTGCAGATGCGCCCGTCGCGCAGGCCGACATCGGCCTTGTAGATGCCCGAATGGTCCAGGATCAGCGCATTGGTGATCACCGTATCCGCCGCCCCGCCCGCGCGCGGGATCTGGCTTTGGCCCATGCCGTCGCGGATCACCTTGCCGCCGCCGAACTTCACCTCTTCGCCATAGGTGGTCAGGTCACGCTCCACCTCGATGATCAGGTCGGTATCGCCCAGCCGCACCCGGTCGCCTGTGGTCGGCCCGTACATGTCGGCATAGGTGGCGCGGGACATTCGGGCGGGCATCAGAGGCTCCTTTTGGGGTCGTCGCGCTTGGCGGTCCAACCTTGCGCCCGGACCGATAAGGTCACGCTCCAGTGGAGCGTGGCCCGGTCCGTTGCCCGAAGGCGCAAGCCGCAGGGCAAGGGGGGCTGGTCTTGGGATACGGCCCGGCAATCAGGCCGCGCCTGCCTGGGCTGGCGCGGAACGCGCCTGCCAAGGGGGTGATGAGCGATCAGAAATCGTCCGGCGGACGATTTCCGCGAAGAACGCCGCGCCCTTGGCGCGGCTGGGTGGCAGGCGCGGACGGATTTGACGCGTGTCAAATCCGACAAGAAACGGGTGGCATCGTAATGTGCCAAATGCCGTCGGCGCATTTGAAATCCGGCATCGGCCGGTATTCTACCCTCCCAACCCATCACACCCGGAACCTCTCATCCACCTCCACCCCCAGGGCGGTCGCCAGCGCATTGGTCTGGCTGGCCATGGCGATCACCGCCAGCGCTTCGGCATGTTGCGCGTCGGTCAGGCCCCTGGCGCGGGCGGCGGCGGTGTGGGAATGGATGCAATAGCCGCAGCCATTGGTCACCGACACGGCAATGTAGATCAGTTCCTTGGTCAGCGGGTCCAGCGTGCCCGGCCCCATCACCGCCTGCAACCTGTCCCAGGTGGCGCGCAGCAGGGCGGGGTCGGCGGCCAGCGCGCGCCAGAAATTGTTGATGTAGTCAGTCCCCCGCGCCGCCCGGATTTCGGCGAAAACGGCAAGGGCCTCTGCCCCCGCCGCCTCGTCCGGCAGGATCGGAACTACGGCCATCAGATCACCGCCAGCACGCGTGCCGGGCCGCCGGTGCCGCCCCGGTGCTTTGGCGCACCCACAAACACCGTGGCCCCGGCGGCAGGCAAGCCGTCCAGCCCGGCAAGGTTTTCAATCCCGTAGCGGCCCGAGGGCAGCCAGGATGTATGCACCGCGAAATCCGCCGAATTGCCGGGGTCAAGCGACAGCGTATCGGTGCCGATCGCGGCAACCCCCGCTTCGGCCAGCAGATCGGTCGCGGCTTTGGAGAACCCCGGAAAGGCGAATGCGCCGTCCGGCGTGTTGCGGTAGGATGGATCGCCCACCTTTGCCGCCCAGCCCGAATTGAACGCCACCAGCGCGCCTGCCGGAATGGCCCCGTTGGCGCTGATCCATTTTTCGATGTCGTCGGGGTCCAGCGTGGCATTGGCATCCTGTGCCGCCTTGTCCCGGATGTCGATCAGGACCAGTGGCAGGACCAGGGTCTGCGGGTCCAGCTCATCCACCGAGGTGCCGTCGGCGGTGAAATGCAGCGGCGTGTCGATATGGGTTCCGGTGTGTTCAAAGATCGTCAGCTTGAACAGCTGATAGCCGGAGTCGGCAAATTTCACCGCAGGTTCATAGGTGATTCCGGGCGTGCCGCTGAAGGTGGGAAAACTGCCGTCATAGGTATGGGTCAGATCAACCACCTTACCGGTGGACTGCGCCATGGCCGGGCGCGCGGCGGTCAGGCCGGCCGCAACGCTGACAACCCCGGCAGCGGCGGCACCCCGGAACAGGGACCGCCGCGACAGCATCGTGGCTTTGACAGTCTCGATCACACAGGTATGGCACATGGCAGAGTCCTTCCAGATTGGTGGCCGCCTTTCCGGCGGCCAAGTGGATCAGATCAAGCGCATCCGGCGCGCCCGGACAAGCGTTGCAAGCGGCCCGGATTCCGTCAAGGACGTTAAGCGCGGCGCAGCCGCTGTTCACGGTCCTTTCCGGTCAAGATCGCCCATCACCGCCTTGTTGAAGCCGAAGACCCGCCGCAGCCCGCCATAGGGCACCAGCCGCACCTCGCGCATCTGACCCGGTTCAAACCGCATGGCGGTGCCCGCGGGCAGGTCCAGCCGCATGCCATCAGCCGCGTCCCGGTCAAAGGCCAGTGCGCGATTGCATTCGGCAAAATGGTAGTGGCTTCCCACCTGGACGGGCCGGTCGCCGGTATTGGCGACCAGCAGGGTCACGGCCCTGGACCCGGCATTCAACTCGATGAAACCGTCTGCGGGAAAAACCTCTCCGGGGATCATGGCGCGCCCCTTTCAGCGGATCGGATGGTGGACGGTCACCAGTTTGGTCCCGTCGGGAAAGGTTGCTTCCACCTGCACGTCACGGATCATCCCGGCAATCCCGGACATGCACTGATCGGCCGAAACCACATGCGCCCCCGCTTCCATCAGCTCGGCAACCGACCGCCCGTCGCGTGCGCCTTCCACCACGAAATCGGTGATCAGCGCGATGGCTTCGGGATGATTGAGCTTCACGCCGCGCGCCAGGCGTCCGCGCGCCACCATCGCCGCCAGGCTGATCAGCAGCTTGTCCTTTTCACGGGGGGTCAGGTTCATTGCATCCTCACACTTGCCAGACACGGGGCAAGGCGATGCCCCGCACTGCGTTCAAAACCCGCGCCACCCCCCGCCTGACCGGCAACAGATCCGGCCCGATCAGCCGCACGATCAGCTTGCCGTCCCAGCCCGAGGCGGCGGCTTCCATCCCCTCGGGCAGGCAGGCGCGCACCGCCGCCAGCGCATCTTCGGCACCGGGTGCCACAAGGGCCACCGTGGCCAGCGCCCGCGCGCCGTTCAAGGCGGCCGGACCTGCCGCCAGGGTGGCCGCCGTGATCCGCAACGGCTCAACCAGCAGCGGGCGGCCCTGCCCGCGCACCTCGCGCCAGTCGGAAAACGCCAGGTCCCGCACCGTCTCGCCCATGGCGGCGCGGCCCAGAACCACGGTTTCGGCCAGAAGCAGCCGCGCGCCGGGGCCAAGATCGGCCCGCGTCCGGCGCGCCAGGGTCGAGCGGTCAAACAGGATGGTTTCCTGCGGCAGCCAATCCAGCCGCGCCCCCGCCCCCAGCGACAGCACCACATCCATCACCGCCCGCCCGCCGGAACTGGCATAGGCGCGCTCGGCCGTCTGGGTGGTGGCCACCGCCTGTGCCCCATCACCAAGGGCCAGCGAAAACATCAGCCTGTCACCGCCGGTCAGGCCACCCGAGGTGTTGAGAAACACCACTTCCGGAACCGGTCCATGCACCTTTGGCAAAAAGGCCCTGGCCGATCCCGACTGATGCAGGTCGGTCAGGCAGGTCATCGCCCCGCGCGCGCCAAGTCCGACATGCGCACGCCCGCTTGCCCGTTGCAGCCCGGTCTGCGCCGTGTCCATGACCAGGCCGTCGTCCGGCATCGCACCCTCCCAATCCGGATACAGCCTAGGCGGCGCGCCGCGCCGCCACAACCGCGCCGGACCGGCCTTTGGCGGCATCTTCGGGCGGATGTGGCTGACGCCCGTTTTCCGGGCAATGCAGCGCAATAAACAGGCGCGCAATAAAGCCGCGCCAGCGCGGCGTGTTCGGTTTGGCCTCTGGAAAACTCGTGCCCGATGGTCTAACCCGCGATCATGACCCAGCGTTTGACCCTACTGCGCCCCGATGACTGGCACCTGCATCTGCGCGACGGTGACCTTCTGCGGGCGGTCCTGCCGGAATCGGCCCGGCATTTCGCGCGCGCCCTGATCATGCCGAACCTGGTGCCGCCGGTCGTGACCGCGGCTCAGGCCGCCGCCTACCGCGACCGCATCCTGGCGGTCCTGCCCGAAGGCGCGGCGTTCCAACCGATGATGACGCTGTATCTGACGGAAACGACCGATCCGGCCGATGTCGCCGCCGCCCACGCCGGCGGTGTGGTGACGGCGGTCAAGCTTTACCCCGCCGGTGCCACCACCAATTCGCACTCCGGCGTCACCGACTTTGACCGGGTCCGCCCGGTGCTGGAAAAGATGGCCGAAATCGGCCTGCCGCTGTGCGTGCATGGCGAGGTCACCGACCCGGCGGTGGATATCTTTGACCGCGAGGCGGTCTTCATCGACCGGGTGCTGGACCCGGTCCGGCGCGCCACCCCGGGGCTGCGCGTGGTGATGGAACATATCACCACCGCCGAAGGGGTTGCCTACGCGCGCTCCGGCGGCAGTGACCTTGGGGCGACGATCACGACGCATCATCTGTTCCTGAACCGCAACCACATCCTCGCGGGCGGCATCCGCCCGCATTACTACTGCCTGCCCGTGGCCAAGCGCGAATCGCACCGCCAGGCCCTGCGCGAGGCGGCCACCAGCGGCGAGGCGCGGTTCTTTCTTGGCACCGATTCGGCCCCGCACCCCGACCATCTGAAGGAACAGGCCTGCGGCTGTGCAGGCTGCTTCACCGCCACCAACACGATGCCGCTTCTTGCGCATGTGTTTGAGGAATGCGGTGCCCTGGACCGGCTGGAGGCTTTTGCCTGCCGGAACGGTGCCGCCTTTTACGGCAAGGCACCGAACGCCGGAACCCTGACCCTGGTCAGGGGCGATGCCGTCACCTGGCCCGCAAAGATCGAGACTGCCGCCGGTCCCGTAACCGTCTTTGACCCCGGCTGCGCCGTGCATTGGCGCGTTGAACCCTGAAGCCCGCAAGAAAGACCCCGCCATGATCCCCGCCACCTTTCCCGCCAAGGAAGACATCGCCCGGCTGACGGCGCAGATGCTGCTGGAGATCAGGGCGGTGCATTTCAATGCCGACACACCGTTCACTTTGGCCTCGGGCCTGCCCTCTCCGACCTATATCGATTGCCGCAAGCTGATCAGCTATCCCCGCATCCGTTCTGCCTTGATGGATTTTCTGACCCTGACGGTGCTGCGCGACGCCGGGTTCGAGGCCTTCGACACCGTCGCGGGGGGGGAAACCGCCGGCATCCCCTTTGCGGCCCTGGTCGCAGAGCGTCTTGCCCTGCCGATGACCTATGTGCGCAAGAAACCCAAAGGATACGGGCGCAATGCCCGCATCGAAGGCGTGATGGCCGAAGGCGACCGCGTGCTGCTGGTGGAAGACCTGGCAACCGACGGCGGATCGAAGATCAGCTTCGTCGATGCAATCCGCGAAACGGGGGCAACCTGCGCGCATACCGCCGTGATTTTCTGCTATGGCATCTTCCCGGAAACGACACAGCGCCTGGCCGACCACGGCGTCCGCCTTCATCATCTGTGTACCTGGTGGGATGTTCTGGCCGAAGCGCGGCGCACAGCGGCTTTCGATGCGGCCGCGCTGAGCGAAGCCGAAGCCTTCCTGAACAACCCGCGCGCCTGGCAGGCGGCCCGCGCCGGGGCGTGAAACCGCCGATGGCCGCAAAGGGCCTGCGGCGGGGATATGGCCTGCCGCAGACATGGTCCGGCGATTCGCTGCACACCTTGCGTTTGGTGAGTCAGCAGCCGCAACATCTGGTGGCATCGGGCCGTATTCCGGGTTATGGTCCGGTTTCCGGGCCGGTTATCCCCGGACTTATCCAGATTGCCAAACCGAACCGGACCGCGCATCAAGTCCGGTGTCAGACCCGGAGTGAACCGGGCGCAACAGGGGGACAGCAGCGATGAATGAAGTGGCGTCGATCCGTCCGACCTTGCCGGTGACGACCGGGTCCGACATCCTTCCCCATAACATCGAGGCCGAGCAGCAGTTGCTTGGCGTGATCCTGACCAACAACGATGTCTATGACCGTATCGCAGCACTGGTGCGGGCCGAGCATTTCTTCGACCCGGTCCATGCCCGGATTTTCGAGATTGCCGCCGCGCGCATCCAGAAGAACACGCTTGCCTCTCCGGTCACGCTGAAAGCCTTTCTTGAGGATGACCAGGGGCTGCGCGAGCTGGGCGGTCCGTCCTACCTTGCCCGCCTGGCGGGTGCTGCGATTTCGGCCTTTGCCGCGCGCGATTATGCCCAGATGATCTATGATCTGGCGGTGCGGCGCGAACTGATCGGGCTGGGGCGCGACATTTCTGCCCGCGCCGCCAGGGTCGATGTGGAAAGCGACCCGCGCGAGCAGATCACCGAGGCGGAACAGCGGCTGTACAGGCTGGGCGAACAGGGCGTTGCAGAACGCGGATTTCAAAGCTTTCTCAAGGCTGTAACAGATGCGGTGAATGTGGCGAATGCCGCCTATCAGCGCGACGGGGGCCTGGCGGGCATGTCCACGGGCCTGATCGACCTCGACAGGAAGCTGGGCGGCCTGCACCCGTCAGACCTGCTGATCCTGGCGGGGCGGCCATCGATGGGAAAGACATCGCTTGCCACCAACATCGCCTTCAACATCGCAAGGACCCACCGCCGCGGCCGTTTGCCCGACGGAACCGAAGGGTCGGTCGAGGGCGGGGTGGTCGGGTTCTTTTCGCTGGAAATGAGCGCCGAGCAGCTGGCGGCACGGATCCTGTCGGAAGCCTCCGAGGTGCCGTCGGACCAGATCCGGCGCGGCGACATGACCGAGGCCGAGTTCCGCCGTTTTGTCGAAGCTGCCAAGGCGCTGGAATCCTGCCCGCTTTATATCGATGACACGCCTGCGCTGCCGATCAGCCAGGTTGCCGCCCGCGCCCGGCGCCTGAAGCGGACCCATGGCCTTGACGTGCTGATCGTCGATTATCTGCAACTTCTCAAGGGCACCTCAAAGGAAAACCGGGTGCTGGAGGTTTCCGAGATCACGCAGGGCCTGAAGGCCATAGCAAAGGAACTCGATATCCCGGTGATCGCACTCAGCCAGTTGTCGCGGGCGGTGGAGAACCGCGAAGACAAACGCCCCCAGCTGGCCGACCTGCGGGAATCGGGGTCGATCGAGCAGGATGCCGATGTGGTGATGTTCGTGTACCGCGACGAATACTACAAAGAGCGCGAGAAGCCCGGCGACCACGAGTTGGAAAAGATGGTGCAGTGGCAGCAGGTGATGGAACAGGTTCACGGCAAGGCCGAGGTCATCATCGGCAAACAGCGCCACGGCCCCATCGGCACGGTGGAGCTCAGTTTCGAAGGCCGCTTCACGCGCTTTGGCAATCTGGCAAAACCCTGGCAGCAGGGCGGGGCCGACGGTTTCTGACCCCCTTTGCCACGACCGCGCCCGGAAGGTGCGGGCAAAGCTGACAGGTCCGGCCCCGCCGAGAGGCGGACCACCCGGCAGATCGCCGGAAACACGTCCTGCGCAGCCTGACCAGCTTTCCTCTTGACGTCTTCTGCCCACCTGTCAAAACACCTTGCAACATGGCATCCGCAACCCTTTCCATCGATCTTGACGCCGTCGCCGCAAACTGGCGCGCGCTTGACCGGATGTCTGATGCTGCCACGCAGACGGCGGCCGTGATCAAGGCCGATGCCTATGGGCTGGGCACGCGCCGGGTCGGGCGCGCGCTGGCCACGGCAGGGGCGCGGCGGTTTTTCGTGGCCATCGCCGAAGAAGGGGCCCTTCTGCGCCAGGCGCTGGGTCCGGGGCCGCAGATCTGCGTGCTGTCGGGCCATATGCCCGGCGACACCGAAATGGTGCAGGATCTTGATCTGACACCGGTGCTGAATTCGATTGACCAGTTCACGCGGCATTTCGAAGCCCTGCCCGATCATCCCTTTGCCGTGCATATCGACACAGGGATGAACCGCCTCGGTCTTGAGGCGGCAGAGTGGGAAGCGGCCTCGGGCATCCTGTTGCAGGCGCGCCCGGAATTCCTGATGTCGCACCTGGCCTGTGCCGACGACCCCGACCATCCGATGAATGCCGCCCAGCTGGCCGAGTTTCATGCCCTGACCGATGGCACCGGTGTGCCGCGGTCACTTGCGGCGACCGGGGGCATCCTGCTGGGGCCGGACTATCACTTTGAACTGACACGCCCCGGCATCGGCCTGTACGGATGCCGCCCCTTTGACGCAGGCCAGCCTGTGCTGAGCCTGTCTTTGCCGGTGATCCAGATCCGCGAAGTGGCCCCCGGTGAAACGGTGGGATACGGCGGCACCTGGATGGCCGAGACGATCACCAGCCTGGCCACGGTGAACGCGGGCTATGCCGACGGCCTGATGCGTACGCTGTCGGACGCCGCCGTGCTGTGGTATGCTGACATCCCCTGTCCCGTCGTCGGCCGCGTGTCGATGGATCTGATCACGGCGGACATCACCCACCTGCCCGAAATTCCGGATCGGCTGGAAATCATCGGCCCGCACCAGTCGGTCGATGATCTGGCCGAAACCGCCGGCACGATCGGATACGAGATTCTGACCGGTCTGTCGCAGCGCTACGGCAGGCGTTACATCGGAACCGGCGGGTGAGGCTGCTTGCACCTGTCGCCGGGCTGGGTCGCGCGACACTGGGGCTGCTTGCCGCCCTGGGGCGGATCGCCTTTTTCACCGGTCAGGTGCTGTCGCATATGCTGCGCCCGCCGTTCTATCTGCGCGAGTTCCTGCATGCGGTGATGCAGATCGGCTGGTTCAGCCTGCCGGTCGTGGGGCTGACGGCGGTCTTCACCGGCGGTGCCCTTGCCTTGCAGATCTATTCGGGCGGGGCGCGCTTCAACGCCGAAATGGTCGTGCCGAACATCGTCGCAATCGGCATCGTGCGCGAGTTGGGCCCTGTTCTGGGCGGGCTGATGGTGGCCGCACGGGTGGCAAGCTCGATCGCGGCCGAGATCGGCACCATGAAGGTGACAGAACAGATTGATGCCCTTGTCACCCTGTCGACCAACCCGGTCAAATACCTGGCCGTGCCGCGCGTGGCTGCGGCCACGCTGACGGTTCCGGTGCTGGTCGCGGTGGGCGATGCCATCGGGATTGCCGGCGGCTGGCTGGTGGGCGTCAACCGTCTTGGCTTCAACTCGTCGACCTATCTGCAAAGCACGGTGAACTTCCTTGAGGGCTGGGATATCGTATCGGGGCTGATCAAGGGCGCGGCTTTCGGCTTTATCGTGGCGCTGATGGGCTGCTATCACGGGATGACCTCGGGGCGCGGCGCGCAGGGGGTGGGTCAGGCCACGAAATCGGCGGTGGTTTCAGCATCGGTCATGATTCTGGCGACCAATTATCTTCTGACCGGACTGTTCTTCACCTCATGATCGCGCTGCGGACCGTCACCAAAAGCTTTGGCCGCAACGCGGTGCTGCGGGGTGTCTCGCTGGACATTCCGTCGGGGCAAAGCATGGTGATCATCGGCGGGTCGGGCACCGGCAAGTCGGTGCTGCTGAAATGCATTCTGGGCCTTGTCCGCCCGGACGCAGGTACGATCACCCTGGATGGTCAGGATGTGACGAAGGTCGAACGTGATGCCTTCCTCGCCCGCTTTGGCATGCTGTTTCAGGGCGGCGCGCTGTTTGATTCGATGCGGGTCTGGGAAAACGTCGCATTCCGCCTGCTGCGCGGCACGCAAAAACGCCCCAAGGCTGAGGCGCGCGAGATTGCAATCGAAAAGCTGCGCCGCGTCGGCCTGACGCCCGATGTGGCAGATCTTTATCCGGCCGAACTTTCGGGGGGCATGCAAAAGCGCGTCGGCCTGGCCCGCGCCATCGCGGCGGAACCCGAAATCATCTTCTTTGACGAACCGACGACCGGCCTTGATCCGATCATGGCCGGGGTGATCAACGCGCTGATCCGGGAAATCGTGACCGAGATGGGGGCAACGGCCATCACCATCACCCATGACATGTCCTCGGTCCGGGCGATTGCCGACAAGGTCGCCATGCTGCACGCAGGCGTCATCCGGTGGACAGGCTCGGTGGGCGAAATGGACGCAACATCCGATCCTTACGTGCAGCAGTTCATTCACGGCAGGGCCGAAGGGCCGATCGCGGCGATCCGCTAGGCCGGGGAACCTCAACATGTTGTCCATGTTCAGATCACGTCGGCTTATGGGTGGTTTGGAGTTCAGACTTTTGCTTACCTTATGCAGGGGATCACAACTTTCTGGGGGAGGGAGGCGCAACACCACCACCAGATCAATGGACCCCAAGCCGATCAACAGCGACCCAAAGTGTTCTCAGACCTTCAGTTTTCTATTCCGGGCAAAGCTACTCCCGCCTTGGTCGTCGGTGCCAAGACCTCAGCAACGGCCAGTAGGTTATCGGTGCGACCAGCCGGATCAAGCAGCAACAGAGAAGCATCAAGTTGGCCCATTTGATCTGCGGCTTCACGAAGCCAGGCAGCACCAGCCTCGCGATTTGCTCCAAGCTGAGAATAGCCAAAAGCTTGATGCCACCCAAGCAATTCAACCAAAGACGGGTCGCCAGCAGCGGCACCAAACAACCCCATGGCGCTCGCAAGGCCAAGATCTTCTTCGGCGTAGGCCAGACCTGCGCACAATCGCGCTGAAATCACCGCTCCATCGGGATCGGTCACGCGCGCGGCTACTTTACTTTCCGCGAGAAGAATTGCTTCATTTGGCGTCGCTTGACCAAAAGAGGCAAGTGTCTCTTCTAGATCGGTCGCAATCGACCGACAGGTCGGCAGGACATCGATGGCGACCATGTTGTATTCCCCTAAAAGGACTGTCGCTTTCTCCATCAATGCAGCACGCAGTTCACAAAAACCAACTGCGGGAATGTCGCCAACAAATGCTGACGTTAGGGGCGCAGCAAGACCGGGCAAAGCAGTCTTGCCAGAACTTGTCTTCGGACAAATAGCAGAAGGCAGGGTGTCGGAAAGCTGTGTCGGTGCTTGCACTTCCATCTCTGCGGCGCTGGCTGATCCAGCGTTTTCTGCCGGTGCTATAGGCGTTGTGGAAGCGACAGGTGCCGCAGCAGCACCAGGTGACTGCGTCAATGCTCCACTATTCTGCAGTGTAGCAAACAAAGCGCCTGCTCCAGTGCCCATGACAACTGGGGCATTCGTCGGTGTACCCCCTCCGCTGCCCCCGGTCTGCGCGTCTTGATAAACACTCAGAAGCACAGATTTTTCATCGATTGTAAGCTTGCCTGTCTGGGGTGCTGAGACTTTTGCCTGGAAACAAACGATTGCTTGACGTGTCCGCTGACCAAACACACCGTCCGGGGTGCCCGAATCGCAGCCCAAAGAATTCAAGGCAACCTGAATGCGCCGTTGTTCTTCCCGCTGCTCGGCGGACATGGATGGCCGTGTAGACGATCTAGACTGCTTTGTAGACGAGCCCTGTGGTTGACCGCCGCTGCTCTTGGCAATTTCGCCGCCAATTATACCGCCGATAACTCCACCGATGACGCCTCCAATAAAGCCATCCTCAGCGACGGCCCGTTGCGCAGGCGACGCGATCCCGATCGCCGAAATCAGTAGAACTGCGTTGAAGTGAGACCTGTTCATCATTGCCCCCTATCCACAAACCTTCCCGCGACCCAAAGAGCTACGCGCCAAAGACCCTACTCACATGGCGAAGATACCCGCTCAAAAGGAATCCGTGCGCTCTCAAGCCACTTCATCACCTCTCGCGACGTGACAGAAATACTATACATCGCCGCATCAACGTACCCCTCGTCGTCCATCAGGGCCGTCGTTGTGGAGTGAACCACAGCGATCATCTGGCCACAGTCATTAGTCAATGCCGACCCACTCGCCCCAGCGGCGACCTCTAAATCCGCCGAAAGGGATTCAAGGTCGGTGTCCATTTTTGTAAAGACACTTTGGACTGCGCCGCTAGAAAATTTGGGAACTGGGATGCTCTCCTTGGTCGGAACAACCCCTGAGTTTACGCGGCTCTGCAGATCCAAGAAAGCCTTATCGAAATCACTCAGCTTCCCAGGATAGCCAGCCAACACAGCCTGATCACCCTCCCGAACTTGATCGCTTAGCTGCAAGTAATTCGGCGAAACGAAATCCAAGACCTGCAAAACGGCAACATCTACTCCCTGCTTGCTAGCGTCTCGCCCCCGTGCCAGTACAATTGCGCGACTTATCCCCAAGGATTGGTTTACAAGCAGGAACGAATGACCTAGAACACCGGGGCTCTCTTCTACAACATGCGTATTGGTAAGTACAAGGTTAGGACCGATGAACGATCCTGTTCCGTGTGAAAACCACTGCAAGACGCCATTTCGCAGCGGTGCTAACTGTATCACCAACACCGTTGTCTTCTTTCGAAAATCAAAGTGATCGCGCGATGACAAACGAAGGGGCGCGACGCCAGTCGCCGTCGTATCGGGAGCTTGCGCGGTCATTTCGGTTGCCACACTGGCATCCACGACAGGTTTGGCAGACAACCAACTGACTACCGCTGAACTTTCATTCTTGGAGTGCTTCGAATCGCTCACTAGGTTAATCTGACCTTCTGATTCAACCAATTCTGGATTATCTTGCGCCCAGCGCCGGGCAAGCACTTGCAGAACCGACAGATCAAATCCCGCAATCTGCCCGCGACGGATCATCAATGCTTCGCGCGATTGTGGAGCAGTGTCCAATATAAGCTGAAGTATGCTCGCGATCTCCCAAGCAACATGAGATGGTTGATTATCGTTGAGTGGGCCAAAGTCCCGCAGTCTCTGCTTTGCTCGCTGCATCAATTCCTGCGAAGAAAGGGATGGGGCCGCATCGCCATCTGAAACGGCCAGGGTTGATTGCGCCAATTTGAGATCGCCTGCATCCGTTCTTGGCGCTTGGTTACACGCGTCACCCAAACTTTGAAACGGGTCAGTACCACAAGTTGCCGCCAAAACAGTCGAGGGCCCGCACAAAGCGAGAACAAACAGGATGCACCATAGCTTTGATCGCTGAATCATATTCCCCCCCCTTATGGAAAGGATAGCACAGTTCGGCAAACTGACAAGGTTCCTTTCAAGTCTCAATGTGCATTCCAAATCAGATAGTTATGGCTTTGACAAGTCATCTGATGGTCGGCAGGTTCACCAGAAGGGCATGCAGGTAACCAATCCGTCACTTCGCAGGCTTAGCCCGAATGAAACACTGCTCCGCGCCGTGGGTTGTCGATGACCGCGGGCGAAGGGAGCGTTGAATGAGGGCAAAACTCTCTGGAGAAAGAAGCGGGCAAGCCGCACCGCAAGCTTCGGGCAGCGGGTAGATGACCCCCGGTCCGACCTTTGCCTGGTTCCTGCCATGGCCGCAGTGCGGTGCGTTCCGCCATTCGGGGGATGCGTTGCGCTTGCAGTGCTGTCAGGGCAACATCAAGGGGCTGGGTGTCCAGACCACTTGGCGACTGGATCCGTGGGGCGGGGAAATGCCCTGAGACAGGCAGACACTGGGCGCGCGGGCCTGCCTGCGCTATGCGGGCGGCCATGCTGCGATACGCCAATCTTGCCCTGCTGATCCTGTTCCCGCTGGCCTGGTTCGCCCCGCTGCTGCGGGCCGGCCTGCTGCCCCTGTTTGGCCTTTCAGAAATCTCTGTCATCACCGGCCTGCAGGCGCTGTGGCGGACGGATGCCGTCCTTGCCCTGCTGGTCACCGTGCTGGCCATCTTCGCGCCCTGGCTGAAAACCATCGGTCTGGCCCTGCTGCACTTTGGCCTGCTGTCGCCGCGCGCCTTGCCCGCCCTGCACCTGCTGGGAAAGCTGGCGATGGCGGATGTCTTCCTGATCGCGCTTTACATCGTGGTGGTCAAAGGCGTGGGTCTGGCCACGGTCGAAGTGGCCTGGGGGCTGTATCTGTTTACCGGCTGCATCCTGGCATCGCTGGTCATCGGCTGGCAGAGCAGGCCCGCACCCTGCTGACAGCTTGCCGCCTGCCCCCGGATCGGGCAGGAAGGGCGCATGGCAAGATCATCTCCCGCCTACACCTGCACGGCCTGCGGGGCGGCCCATGCGAAATGGGCCGGTCGCTGCGATGCCTGCGGTGCGTGGAATTCGGTGATTGAAGAGGTGCCGCTGTCAACCGCGCCAAAATCCCTGGGGTCGAGGGGCCGCACGATTGCGCTGAGCGATCTGTCCGCAGAAGACGCCCCGCCGCCGCGCGCCCCGTCAGGGATGGAGGAGCTGGACCGTGTTCTGGGCGGCGGCCTGGTGCCGGCCTCGGCCATTCTGGTGGGCGGCGATCCCGGCATCGGCAAATCCACCCTTCTGCTGCAGGCCGCTGCCAGCTTTGCCCGCGCCGGCCGCAAGAGCCTGTATATCTCCGGCGAAGAGGCCGCGTCCCAGATCCGGATGCGGGCGCAGCGGCTTGGCCTGTCGGATGCGCCGGTGATCCTGGGGGCAGAGACCAACCTGCGCGACATTCTGACGACGCTGGATGCCGAACGCCCCGCGCTGGCGGTGATCGATTCGATCCAGACGATGTGGCTTGACAGCGTGGAAAGCGCCCCGGGATCGGTCAGCCAGGTGCGCGCGGCCGCGCATGAGCTGGTCACCTTTGCCAAGCGGCGCGGGGTGGCGGTGATTCTGGTGGGCCATGTGACCAAGGACGGCCAGATCGCCGGCCCCCGCGTGGTCGAACACATGGTCGATACCGTGCTTTACTTTGAGGGCGAGCGCGGCCACCAGTTCCGCATCCTGCGCGCGGTCAAGAACCGCTTCGGACCGGCGGACGAGATCGGCGTTTTCGAAATGACGGGCGACGGCCTGGCCCAGGTGACGAACCCCTCTGCCCTTTTCCTGTCCGACCGCGACCGGCCCGCCCCCGGATCGGTGGTGTTCGCCGGCATGGAAGGCTCGCGTCCGGTGCTGACCGAGATTCAGGCGCTCGTCGCGCCCTCGACCCTGGGTACGCCACGCCGGACCGTCGTGGGGGTGGATTCGGGACGCCTGTCCACGATTCTGGCGGTGCTCGAGGCGCGCTGCGGCATTCCCTTTGCCGGGCAGGACGTTTTTCTCAACGTGGCCGGCGGCATGCGCATCGGCGAACCGGCGGCGGATCTGGCCATTGCGGGGGCGCTGCTTTCCGCAAGAGAGGATGTGGCAATTCCGCCAGACATGGTGCTTTTCGGCGAAATCAGCCTGTCGGGTGCCCTGCGTCCGGCAAGCCAGACCGAAAACCGGTTGAAAGAGGCGTCGAAACTTGGTTTTTCACAGGCGACCTTGCCGTCGCGGTCCAAACCGGGGCCGGCAGAAGGAATGCGGATCCGCCAGATGCCCGACCTTACGGCATTCGTCGGTGAAATGTTCGGGCCCCGATAAGCCCTGCGGGAGTTGGGAATGGAAGGCTTCACCTACATTGACGGCATCGTGGCCGCCGTCATAGTGCTGTCGGCAATCCTGGCCTATTCCCGCGGTCTTGTCCGCGAATCCCTGGCGATTGCCGGTTGGGTCGGGGCGGCCGTTCTGGCCTATGTCTTCGCCCCAAGGGCCGAACCCCTGGTCAGGGAACTGCCCGTCGTCGGCCCCTTCCTGTCGGAAAGCTGCGAATTGTCGATCATCGCCGCCTTTGCTGCGGTCTTTGCGCTTGGGCTTGTGGTGATGGCTCTGTTCACACCGCTGCTTTCCTTGGCGGTGCAGCGTTCGGTGCTGGGCGGGCTGGATCAGGCGCTCGGGTTCCTCTTCGGGGTCGTGCGCGGCGTGCTGCTGGTGGCGGTGGCCTTCATCGTCTATGACCGCGCCGTGGCCGCCGAAACGGTGCCTGCGGTTGACAATTCGCGCTCGGCCAAGGTTTTCGCCTCGTTCCAGGACAGCCTGAACAAGGCGGTGCCCGAAGATGCGCCCGGCTGGATCGTCGAGCGCTATGAGGAACTGACCGGTTCCTGCGGCGCGCCTGCAGAGCCTGTCGATCCGGCCGCGCCGCCCGCGCCCGGGGCGGCCCCTGCCCCGGCCGCACCGGCAGAACCGGCGGAACCGGCGGAACCGGCAGCGCCCGCAAACTGACCGGCATCCCCATTTTGGCACAGGCGCGGCACGACCCCCCGTGACTCTGCGGTCGGCTGCCCCTAAACGGGGGCTGACACGCCCCCGGAATCGGAAAGTCCGCCCGATGCGCCCCTTCCTGCCCCACCCCTTTGACGACGACAGGCTGAAAGAGGAATGCGGGGTCTTCGGCGTGATCGGCGTTGCCGATGCCGCGAACTTCGTGGCGCTTGGCATGCACGCCCTGCAGCACCGCGGCCAGGAGGCGGGCGGCATCGTGTCTTACGATCCTGCCACCGGGTTCAACTCGGCCCGCCGCTTTGGCTATGTGCGCGACAGTTTCACCAACCCTTCGGTGATGGACACGCTGCCGGGCGCGCTGGCGATCGGCCATGTGCGCTATTCCACCGCTGGGGCCAAAGGGGCCACCGCGATCCGCGACGTTCAGCCCTTTTTCGGCGAATTCTCGATGGGCGGGGCCGCCATTGCCCATAACGGCAACCTGACCAATGCGGCGGCGCTCCGCCGCGAGCTGATCGAACGCGGCTCGATCTTTCAATCCTCGTCGGACAGCGAATGCATCATCCACCTGATGGCCCGCTCGATCCAGAAGAACATCTCGGAACGGATCAAGGATGCGCTGCGCCGTGTCGAAGGCGCGTTCAGCATCGTGGCGATGACCCGCACCAAGCTGATCGGTGTGCGCGATGCGCTTGGCGTGCGCCCGCTGGTTCTGGGCCGCGTCGGCGATGACGCCTGGGTTCTGTCGTCCGAGACCTGCGGGCTGGACATCATCGGGGCCGAATTCATCCGCGAAATCGCCCCCGGCGAAATGGTGGTGATCGAGAACGGCAGGGTCGAAAGCATGTTCCCCTTCGAACGCAGGTCCCCCCGCTTCTGCATTTTCGAACATGTCTATTTCTCGCGTCCCGACAGCATCCTGGGCGGGCGGTCGGTCTATGAGACCCGCCGCCAGATCGGGGTGGAACTGGCGCGGGAAGCACCTGTAGAGGCCGATCTGGTCTGCCCGGTTCCCGATAGCGGCACGCCCGCCGCCATCGGCTTCAGCCAGGAATCCGCCATTCCCTATGCCATGGGCATCATCCGCAACCAATACATGGGCCGCACCTTCATCGAACCCACCGAAAGCATCCGCAACATGGGGGTGCGCCTGAAGCTGAACGTCAACCGCGCGCTCATCAAGGGCAAGCGGGTCATCCTGGTCGACGATTCGGTCGTGCGCGGCACCACCAGCCGCAAGATCAAGGACATGATCCTGGACGCAGGCGCAGCCGAGGTTCACTTCCGCATCGCCTCGCCCCCCACGTCCTGGCCGTGTTTCTACGGTGTCGACACCCCGGAACGCGCCAAGCTGCTGGCCGCCAACATGTCCGAAGACGAGATGCGCGACTGGATCGGGGTCACCAGCCTGAAATTCATCACACTGAATGGCCTGTACCGCGCGGTCGGCCAGGTCGGGGGCCGCAACCCGGATGCGCCGCAATACTGCGATGCCTGCTTTTCGGGTGAATATCCGGTCGCGCCATCGGACAAGATCGAAGAAGGCTTCCGGATGAAGGCCGCCGGATAGCCCCCAGCCGCTGATCATCTTCTGTTCACACATATCCTCGGGGGGTCCGGGGGGGCAGACAGCCCCCGGCGCGCCCCGCAAAGCGCCAAGGTCCGCCTGTCATGTCCCAGAAGATCGCCCTCATCACCGGTGCCTCGCGCGGGCTGGGTGCCGCCATGGCAGAAGAGCTTGCCGCGCGCGGCTGGCATGTGGTGGCCGTGGCCCGCACCGTGGGGGCCCTGGAAGAGCTGGATGACCGCATCAAGGCAAACCGCCAGCCGGGCGGCGGCGCGGTGACACTGGCCCCGATGGATGTGACCCGGGACGATGCCATGCGCCATCTGTGCCTGTCGGTGCATGACCGCTGGGGCCGCGCCGACCTGTGGGTACACAGCGCCGTGCATGCCGCCCCCTTGGCCCCGGCGGCGCATCTGGACGCCAGGGACTGGGAGAAGTCGATTACAATCAATCTTGCCGCCACCGGCCTGCTGATTCCGATGGTGGAACCGCTGCTGCGGGCCGCCGAAAAAGGAACGGCGCTGTTTCTGGACGATCCGCGCGGCGGACAGCCGTTTTTCGGTGCCTACGGTGCCACCAAGGCGGCCCAGATCGCACTGGCCCGCAGCTGGCAGGCCGAAACCCTCCGGACCGGCCCGCGCGTGCTGATCGAAACCCCTGCCCCCATGCCCACGGCCACCCGCGCCCGTTTCTTCCCCGGCGAAGACCGAACCAGGCTTGCCGATCCCCGCGCCGAAGCGGCGCGTCTGGTGGCGCTGATCTGAGGTGCCTGTGGCACCGCTTGCGGCGGAAGACCGGCTTGCAAAGGCGGGCTTTGCGGCGCATGGAAGGGCAGCGCAAGGCGCAATCACCGCCTGCCGCACAAGTGCATTTCACCCCGTTGCAGGAAAGGCGGCCCGATGACTGAAACGAAACCCTATGTTCCGCCGCGGGTCTGGACCTGGGACAAGACGAATGGCGGCGCTTTTGCCAAAACCAACCGGCCCGTCGCGGGAGCGACGCATGACAAGGCGCTTCCCCTGGGGCAGCATCCGTTCCAGCTGTATTCGCTGGCCACCCCGAATGGCATCAAGGTGACCATCCTGCTGGAAGAGCTGCTGGCGGCGGGTCACGCCGGGGCCGAATATGACGCCTGGCTGATCGATATCGGCAAGGGCGACCAATTCGGCAGCGGCTTTGTTGCGGTCAATCCCAACTCGAAAATCCCGGCGCTGCTTGACACCACCGTGACACCACCGCGCCGGGTCTTTGAATCCGGTGCCATCCTGCTGTACCTTGCCCGCAGGTTCGACGCCTTCCTGGGCACCGGTCCCGAAGAACAGACGGAATGCCTGAACTGGCTGTTCTGGCAGATGGGATCAGCGCCGTTCCTGGGCGGTGGCTTCGGGCATTTCTTTACCTATGCGCCGGAGAAGCTCGAATACCCGATCAACCGCTACGCGATGGAGGTGAAGCGCCAGCTTGACGTGCTGGACCGTCAGCTGGCCGACCGGCGCTTCATTGCGGGCGAGAGCTATACCATCGCCGATATCGCGATCTGGTCGTGGTATGGCGCGCTTGTGCTCAATCAGTCCTATGCCAATGCCGCCGAATTCCTCGATGTCGCCAGCTATGCCCATGTGCAGCGCTGGGCCGCCGAGATTGCCGCCCGTCCGGCGGTGCAGCGCGGCCGCCGCGTGAACCGCACCTGGGGGCCGGCGGAAGACCAGCTGCGCGAGCGGCATTCGGCGGGTGATTACGGGGGTGATGTGGGGGGCAGATAAGGCCCCGGACAAGCGGGGGCTTCGGCATCCCGGGCTGCGGCCCCCCAATCGCCCGTCCGGTCGCGCGGTGCGCTAACCTTTTGTTGACGCAGTCCGGTGTCGACTGCCGCCCAGGACACATGTCGCGGGTCGCCAATGAACATAAATCACACAGACGCCTATCGTGCGGCTTTCCTTGAATATCTTCGGAAAGGAACGCCCATCCGGCCGGTTTTCAAGGACGCAGCCACACCTGATCACTATGTCTGGCAAACACGGCGCGACACGAAAGTGCGCCTCTCGCATCGCCGCAACGATGGCCGGGTGTTCCGCTGGGCTGATCCGCCCGAAACGGGCCACCCCGGTGAAGGTTTCAACTGCCGCTGTCAGGCTGTTCCCTACATCGAAGGTCAAACGGAGTTTGCCTTCTTTGATCTGCGATCAGCCTTTGGATCCGGCGCGGACAGGTGGGACAACAACGACTTCATCTGGCACTTCTATGTTGGTGATGGCCAGGAGGTCACGCTGAAGGGCATCGGACAGTTGCCCGAGATCATCGAGCAATATGCTTACAGGGATGGTGCCGAGGGGGCGTATCGCCGTCTGGCGGACCAGATTGCAGACGCGGCACGCTTGGGAAGGCTACCCTATCCCTTCGAAAGTACCTACCAGTTCGAAGGCGTAGAGTTCTCGCATGGCAGGTCAACGGTGCAGGGGCAGTTTGACGGCACGGTCATGGAAATTGGGGACATGTTGCGAATCGAGGGAACCGCCAGCTTCTCCTTTCTGGACCGTTTCACCGACCCCGTCGATCTGCGCGCGTTCTCAGCCTCACTTCGCGAAAGCCCGGATCGCCTGTGGCGGTTGCTTCAGCACGTGGGGGCCTTCGCCGGGATCGGCGAGGGGCCACAGGGGCCGGAATCGGAGATCGACGAAGACGATGTATCACGGATTTTCATGTTCGTTTCTGAACTGGGTGGAACCGCCTACCCCATCACGGGGGACTGGAAGGCGGGGTTTCTGGCGCAGGTTTTCAATGACCGGGCCAAGGGCCATTACACCGCGCCGCAAGGTCAGACGCGGTGATCCGCCCGCTGTTGCGCTTCTTGGGAAGGTGGGTGCGTCGGCTTCTTAAGGGGCTGTTCTGGCTGGTGGCTGCCTATCCGTTTCTGCTGGTCCTGATGTACTACACCAAGAATGCGACCTTCCCAAACGGTGCCGTGCTGTCTCGAAACTTCGATTGGCAGAAAGGGTCGCGCGGCGATCTCTATACCGCCGACGGCGTTCTGATCGCCCGCGATGTCGATCTTCTCTGCTGGAACGAGATGGCCATAACCGGCATCGGAGAGAGACAACGGTTCATCTGGCTCAGCGGCGAACACGATCCGGTTTACGGCAGCGACCCCCGCTTCGCCGCAGCTGAAATGGCGAGCGGGCTGGTCAAGCCACAGCAGAGTGGGTGTGGAGGCACGATCAAGCCGTTCGTAAATGCGGAATTTGTTCTCACCAACTTGAGACCTATGCGGGCACAAGACCGAAGGTAATCGCTTGGCCTTGCGACAAGCGCACCACCGATACGACCGTCCCCTACTCCAGCCGTGCCGGAAACCCTTCCGCCCGCAGATCGACCCCCAGCACATCCTCCAGCAGTTTGACCACCTGCGTCGATTGCGCGCTGCCGCCATAGGCCGCCTTCGCCTTGACAAAGGTCTGTTCGGTCAGCCCCGCCAGATCCAGCGGCACGCCGAATTCGCGGCCGAAGCCCAGGGCAAAACCCAGGTCCTTCAGCGCCAGATCATTGGTAAAGGCAATGTCATAGCTGCCGTTCAGGATCAGCTGGCCTTCGGTTTCATGCACGAAGCTGGTCCCCGAGGATGCCGTGATCGCCTCCCACGCCGTTTTCAGGTCCAGCCCGCCGCGCCTGGCCAGCATCAGCGCCTCGCCATCCGCGACCAGATGGATGAAGGCCAGCATGTTGGTGATCACCTTGATCACCGCCGCCGACCCCAGCGGCCCCATGTGAAAAATGCGGTTGCCGATGGCCTGCAATGCGGGCAGGTGCAGGTCATAGAGCGCCCGGTCGCCACCCGCCAGCACGGTGATCTCGCCCCGCGCCGCCAGATGCACGCCGCCTGTCACCGGGGCCTCCATCAGCGGCACGCCATGCTCTGCCGCCAGCGCCCCCAGCCGCAGGATATCGTCGCGCCCAAGGGTCGAGTTTTCCACCCAGCTGGCACCGGGCCGCATCCGGGGCAGCATTTCGCGCAGAACCGTCTCGGACACGGCCGGCGACGGCAGACAGGTGATGACATGATCCACCCCTGCCGCCAGATCGCCGGCACTGGCGGCCCAGGTGGCCCCCAGTGCCAGGTGCCGGTCGGCCAGCGCCCGGTCCCGGTCATGGACCGTCACCGGGAAACCCGCCTTCAGCAGACTGGCCGCCAGATGCCCGCCCAGGTTGCCCAGGCCCACATAGCCGTAGCGGATCATGCGCCCCAGCCCACGATGCCCTTGACCTCACAGAAGTCATGGATGCCCCAGTCCGCATATTCGCGCCCGTTGCCCGACTGCTTGTAGCCGCCGAAGGGGGCGAAGGTATCCCAGGCCGGGTAATTCAGGTTGACCGTGCCCGCGCGCAGCCGCCGCGCAACGGGTTGCGCATCTTCCACCGGCCCGGCGATATAGGCGGCAAGGCCGTAGGGCGTGTCATTCGCCTGGGCCACCGCATCATCAACGCTGTCATAGGACAGGATCGACAGAACCGGGCCAAAGATTTCTTCCCGCGCGATGGTCATGTCATTGGTCACATGGCCAAAGACCGTGGGCTTCACGAAATGGCCCCGGTTCAGCCCGGCGGGCCGCCCGATACCTCCCGTAACCAGCCTGGCCCCTTCGTCGATCCCCTTCTGGATCAGGCCCTGGATCTTGTCGAAATGCACGCGGCTGACCACCGGCCCCAGCGTGGTTGCCGCATCGCGCGGATCGCCGGTCACGAATTCCTCCGCCTTGGCCTTGGCAATGGCCAGCGCCTCGTCATGGCGGGCGCGCGGCACGAACATGCGGGTCGGCGCATCGCAGCTTTGCCCCGAATTGCCAAAGCAGCCCTCGACCCCGCCTGCGACGGCGGCGGCAAGATCGGCCGTCGGCAGGATGATGTTGGGTGACTTGCCGCCCAGTTCCTGCGCCACGCGCTTGACCGTGGGGGCGGCCGCCTGCGCCACCAGAATGCCCGCGCGGGTCGATCCGGTGAAAGACACCATATCCACCTCGGGGTGCGAAGACATGCGCGCGCCCACCTCTGCCCCGGTGCCGTTCACCAGGTTGAACACACCCGCAGGCACGCCCGCCTCATGCATCACCTCGGCGAACAGGGCACCCGACAGCGGGGCGATTTCCGATGGTTTCAGCACCATGGTGCAGCCAGCCACAATCGCCGGGGCCACCTTGCAGGCGATCTGGTTCATCGGCCAGTTCCACGGCGTGATCAGCGCGCAGACCCCGATGCCTTCGCGGACGATCCGGGTCGATCCGCGCATCTCTTCCCAGTGAAACTTTTCCGCCGCCGCGATGGTGCTTTCGATATGCACCTGCCCCGCCCAGAACTGTGCCCCCCGCGCCCAGGACAGGGGTGCCCCCATCTCGACGCTCATCGCTTCGACGAAATCATCCTCGCGGCTGTTGTAAACCTCAAGGATGCGCCTGAGCAGCGCAATCCGGTCGGCCACCGGCGTGGTGGTCCAGGACAGGAACGCGGCCCGTGCCGCCGCAATTGCGCGGTCCGCATCTGCCGCAGACCCCAGCGCAACCTGCGCCACGGTTTCCTCATTGGCCGGATTCTCGACCCCCATGGTCGTGCCGCCCAGCGGCGCAACCCATCCGCCGTTGATGTAGAAGTGGGAAAGATGATCCAATATCATGATGTTCTCACTTGAAGTGGATGTTGTAGGCAGCGCGGATGGCCGCATCGATGTCCGGGTCAATCTGGCTGCCCGCTTTGGCCAGGATACTGTTCTTGCGCGCAATCGCCCTGTCAAGCAGCAGCGGCTTGCCCGCCTCGGCCCATTCCTTGGGGCTCATGCGGTTGCCGACGACGGGATAGATGTATTCCGTCTGCATCAGCGCCAGCGTCTGGTCACTGCCCAGGTAATGCCCCGGCCCGCCCAGGCAGACCTGTTTCATCGCCTCGATGCTGGTGCTGTCCCCGGTCACGTCGATGCCGCGCACACAGCGCAGCACCTGGCCCAGAATGTCATCGCCCAGAACCAGGCTTTCCAGGCAGAAGCCCAGCAGCGAGGCATGCATCCCCACCGCCTCGTAGCACATGTTCAGGCCCGACAGGCCGGCCAGAACATTGGTGATCCCCTGTTCCCAGCCCGCCTGCATGTCGGGCAGCTTGCTGTCGGAAATGCCAGACGCGGCCCCGCCCGGCAGGTTGTAAAAGCGGTGCATCTGCGCGCATCCGGCCGTCAGCAGCGCCTGTTCCGCCGATCCGCCCGACATGGCCCCGGTGCGCAGATCAGACACAAACGGCCAGGTGCCGAAGATCGCCGGTGCTCCGGGCCGGATCGCGTTGACATAGACCACCCCCGCCAGGCATTCCGCCATCGCCTGCACGATGGCCAGGGCAATCGGGGCCGGGGCCGTGGCCCCCGCCTGCCCCGCGCTCAGCAGCAGCATTGGCATGCCCTTGCGGATGCATTTTTCCATCGTGATGCAGCTTTCTTCCGCAAATTTCATCGGCGGAACCACAAAGCAGTTGGAATTGCTGACAAAGGGGCGCGCGCGCCACGCCTCTTCCCCGCCTGCCACGGTGTGCAGCAGGTCAAAGCAGCCCTCGACATGGGACGGATCGCTGAACGAGGTGCCGACATGCTTGGTCGTGCCCGACAGGCAGGCATAGAGCGTGTTGATGTCCATGTCGTAATTGTCGGTGACATCGCGGCAGACCATGGCGCGCTGAAAGAAATGCACATTGTCCAGATGATGGGTGATCCGCGCCGCGTCATACAGGTCCTGCGCCGTGGAATCGCGGTACTCGTTCCGCTCGGGGTCAACGATATGCACCGCAGCACCTGCGGTGCCGAAATGCACGTTGGTGCCGGTCAGGTGCAGGTCGTGCTTTGGGTCGCGGGCATGAAGCGTGATGTCCCGCGCCGCCACCGCCAGCATATCCTCGACCAGCGCGCGGGGAAAGCGGATGCGCCCGTCATCGCCCTGGATTGCGCCCGCACCGGTCAGCAGTTCCACCCCCGAAGGCGGGGCCTGGCTGAGGCCGATCTGTTCCAAAGCATCGAGTGCCGAGGCATGAATCCTGGCCATGCCCGCCTCGGTCAGGGGCCGGTATTGCCCGCCCGGCAGCCCGGGCCGCACCGGCCGCAGATTCTCCGCCAGCGGGGCTGACCGTTCGGCCACCCGCGATGCCCGCCCGCCGCTGCGCCGCGCCCGTGCCGGTTCGCACAGCTCACCGATATCGCTCATCTCTCATCTCCCGCTTCATTCGTGTTTCTTTTCGGCTCAAATACCCCGGGGGTCCGGGGGCTGGCCCCCGGCCCGTCCGCCGGGGCCGGCACCGCGCCGCAGCAGCGCGTCGATCTCATCCCCGCCGGCCGCCTGCATCAGCGGCACGAAGGACCCCGGCCCCAGCATTGCCGCCACGGCATCGCGGATCGCCGCATGGGTGACGCGCGCGATCTGCGAGCCGGTCGAGATGCGGCGCACACCCATCGCGGCCAGGTCGGCCACCGTCAGCGCCCGCAGCGGCCCTGCCGCCAGTGCGTTCACCGGTTTGGTCACGGCGGACAGCACCGCCCGCAGTTCGGCCCGCCCCGGCGGGACCGGCAGGTACAGCAGATCGGCGCCCGCCGCCTCGAACGCCAGCAGGCGGCGGATGCCCTCTGCCAGGTCATAGGTGCCGTTCATCACCCCATCGGCCCGCGCGCAGAGCATGAAAGGCCGCTTCAGCGCCCGCGCGGCCGCCACGGCGGCGCGGACGCGTTCCACCGCCAGTTCAAACGGATAAGCCGGGGTGCCGCCGGTCATCTGCGTATCCTCGATGGAACAGCCCGACAGGCCCACCCCGCCGGCCAGACGCACGGTTTGCGCCACTCCGTCCGGGTCATCGGCAAAGCCATTCTCGAAATCACCCGACACCGGCAGCGGCGTGGCCGCCACAATCGCCTCTGCATGGGCCAGCGCCTCATCCCGGCTGACACCGCCGACATCCGGGCGTCCCAGGGTAAAGGCATGGGCGGCGGAACTGGTGGCCAGCGCCTTGGCCCCGATGGCCGCCATCATCCGGGCCGATCCGGCATCCCAGGGGTTGGGCAGCACGAAGCAGCCCGAAGCGTGCAGACCCGCAAAACCCTCATGCCGCCTTGTCAGTGTCATGCCAGCCCCCGGATTGCCATCGCCCGTTCCTTCTTCTGTTCACAAATACCCCCGGGTGGGTCCGGGCGGGCAGGCAGCCCTCCCGGCGCGGCTCACACGCGCACCCGTTCCGATTTCGGGTCATACATCGCCGCAAGCGAAGCAACCGCCTCATGCCGCTGCCCCGCAATCTCGATCTCATAGCGCGATGCCAGAAGGTCCGCGTCGCTTTGCCCGGTGCAGGGCACATAGCCGAGGCCCACTGCCGCCCCCAGGAAATGCCCGTAGTTGCCGCTGGTCACCGGCCCCACGATCTGGCCGTCGCGCACCACCGCCTCGTTGTGGAACATCAGCGGACCGGGGTCTTTCAGGCGGAACTGCATCAGGCGGCGGTCCAGCCCCGCCTGCTGCTTGCGCAACACGGCGTCGCGCCCGATGAAATCGCCCTTGGCCGTCTTCACGGCAAAGCCAAGGCCCGCCTCCAGCACATGATCCTCGTCGGTGATGTCATGGCCGAAGTGGCGGTAGGCCTTTTCGATCCGGCAGCTGTCCAGCGTATGCAGCCCGCACAGCACCATCCCCCTGTCCGCCGCCTCCAGCGCCTCAAACACATGGGCGGCCTGATCGGTGGAAACATACAGCTCCCACCCCAGCTCGCCCACATACGTGACCCGGTGCGCGCGGGCCAGGCCGAGGCCGATCTCGATCTCGCGCGCGGTGCCGAAGGGGTGGGCGGCATTGCTGAAGTCATTCGGGCTGACCGCCTGCAACAGCGCGCGGCTTTCGGGGCCCATCACGCAAAGCACGGCTTCCGCAGCGGTGACATCGGTGATCACCGCAAAGGCATCGCCCAGATGGCGGCGCAGCCAGGCCAGATCGCGTTGCAGCGTGGCACCCGGCACCACCAGCAGGAACGCCGTCTCGGAAACGCGGGTCACCGTCAGGTCGCTTTCAATGCCGCCCCGGTCATTCAGCATCTGGGTATAGACGATCCGCCCCGCCGCCACGTCCAGATCATTGGCACAGATCTTCTGCAGAAAGGCGCAGGCATCGCGCCCTTCGACCCTGATCTTGCCGAAGGATGTCATGTCGAACAGGCCGACGCCGCTGCGGACCGCCATGTGTTCGCACCTTTGGTTGTCGAACCAGTTCTGCCGGCCCCAGGAATAGCGGTACTGCCGTTCCTGCCCCGCCTTCGCGAACCAGTTGGCCCGTTCCCAGCCCGCCACCTCGCCAAAGACCGCGCCGCGCGCCTTGAGGTGTTCGTGCAGCGGCGTGCGGCGCAGGCCGCGCGCGGTTTCCACCTGGCGGTAGGGAAAGTGGTCGGCGTAAAGCAGGCCCAGGGTTTCGGTCACCCGTTCCTTCAGGTAACGGCGGTTCTTCTGGAACGGCTGGGCGCGGCGGATGTCCACTTCCCACAGGTCGAACGGGGCCTCGCCTTCGGTGATCCAATGCGCCAGCGCCATGCCCGCCCCGCCGGAGGACACGATTCCGATAGAGTTGTATCCGGCGGCAATCCAGTAGCCGCCCAGTTCCGGCGCCTCGCCCAGATAGTAGCGGTCATCGGGGGTAAAGCTTTCCGGGCCGTTGAAAAAGGTGTGAATGCCTGCCGTCTGGAACAGCGGCATGCGGTGCATCGCCGCTTCCAGGATCGGCTGGAAATGGTCGAAATCCTCGGGCAGGGTGTCAAAGCAGAAGTCTTCGCTTATCCCGCCCATCCCCCAGGGCTTTGCCTTGGGTTCAAACGCGCCCAGCATCATCTTGCCCGCGTCCTGCTTGTAATAGGCGCATTCGTCGGGCACGCGCAACACCGGCAGATGGCCCAGCCCGCTGATCGGCTCGGTCACCAGGTAGAAATGCTCGCAGGCGTGCAGCGGCAGGGTGACGCCGTTCTGATGGGCCAGATCGCGGCCCCACATGCCGCCGCAGTTGATCACGACATCGGCGGCGATATGGCCCGGCACACCGTCCTGGACATAGTCGACACCGGTCACCCGCCGCCCGGCTTCGGTTACCCGCGTCACCTTGACGCCTTCAAAAATCTGCGCGCCGCGCATCCGCGCGCCTTTGGCCAGCGCCATGGCGATGTTTGCGGGGTCACATTGCCCGTCCAGCGGCAGGGCCACCGCCCCCACCACATCGGCCACGTTCAGGTGCGGATAGCGCGACTTGACCTCGGCGGGCGAAATCTCGTGGACTTCCACATCGAAAATCCGGGCCACCGTTGCCTGGCGCAGCAGTTCCTCGTGCCGCGCCGCCGTCAGCGCCACCGAGATGCTGCCAACCTGGCGCATCCCCGTGGCAACGCCCGTTTCCGCCTCGAGCCTGACGTAAAGATCGGCGGAATACTTGGCCAGCCGCGTCATGTTGGCCGAGCCGCGCAGCTGGCCGATCAGGCCCGCCGCGTGCCAGGTGGTGCCGCAGGTCAGCTGCCTGCGTTCCAGCAGCACGATGTCGCTCCAGCCCGCCTTTGCCAGATGATAGGCCACCGAGCAGCCGGAAATGCCGCCCCCGATGATGACGGCCCGCGCCTGTGCCGGAACGCCGCTCACCGCTGTTCTCCCAAAAGACCCAAACCGATTTTTCTGCGAAAAATCAGAATTTTCGCAGAAAATTCGTGCGCCGAAGCCGCGCCGGCGGTCTTCATCCCCCATTCCCCGGTCATGTCAGTGCATATCCCCTGTCTGTCAGCCGCCGCGCGATGGCGGCGATGTGGGCGGGTGTGGTTTCGCAGCAGCCGCCGATGATCGTGGCCCCCTGGCGCACCCAGTGTTCGGCGAAATCCGCGTAAAGCTCCGGCACCATCTCTGGCCGGGCGGACAGGGCATCGACAGTGGGCCTGTCTTTCAGAAAATCGTCGGTGATCTGCTGAAAGCCGTTGGCATAGCAGCCATAGGGCAGGTTCGCCGCCGAAAGCGCCTCCAGCGCCGCCGCCATCGCCTCGGGGGCCGAACAATTGGCCAGCACCGCCGAAGCGCCGTCGCGCGCGAGTCCGGCCAGGTCCGCCACCGGTTCACCTGAGCGCAGGCGCGTGCCGTCGCGGTCATCGACCGTGACCGAAAGCCAGACCGGGCGCCCCATGGGCAGGGCCGCTTCCAAGAGCGCGCGCGCCTGTGCCAGGGTGGCAATGGTTTCGCCCAGAATGACATCGACCTGCGGGGCAAGGATTGCGGCAATCTCGGCGTAAAGGCGGGTGGCCGCCTTGTGCGCGGGGCCCACATCGGCGCGGTAGGACGCGCCCAAAGGCCCGATCGATCCGGCGATACGGCCCCGCCCGGCAGCATCGCGCGCCGCCCGCGCCTCGGCCAGGGCCTGGGCATGCAGGGCGGCAAACTGTGCGGCGGCGGGCGTTCCGGCCAGCCGGTCGCGGTGCAGCGCATAGGTGTTGGTCGTGGCCATGCTGGCCCCGGCGGCAAAGTAATCGGCATGGATCGCCTGCACCAGGCCCGGATGGTCGATCATCACCTGCGTCGCCCAAAGCGGCGTTGGCGCATCGCCCGAGCGTGCGATCAGCTCTTGCCCCATGCCGCCATCCAGCAGCGTGATCATGCCTCTGCCCCCGGCGGCAGCAGCACCAGTTTGCCCGCATAACGCCCCGCCGCCAGGTCGGCCTGGGCCTGCGCGATGTCGCGCAGCGCATAGGTCTGCGACACGACCGGGCGGATGCGCGCGGTGTTGATCAGGGTGACAAGCCCCGCAAACACCTCGCGCGGCTGGTGGGTGGCCCCGAACACCGTCAGGTCATTCAGGTAGACCGTCCGCAGATCGCCCTGCACGACCGGCCCTGCGACCGCCCCCGATGTGGCAAAGCGCCCGCCCGGGCGCAGCGCCTCCAGCCGGTGCTGCCAGCCTGGCCCCCCCACGACATCGATCACCACGTCAAAGCCGCGCGGTGTCGGCGAGGCATCCCGGTCCAGCACGGCCGCCCCTGCGGCGCGCAGCACGCCCGCCTTGTGCGGTCTGGCCTGCCCCGTCACCTCTGCGTCCCGCAGCAGGGCAAGCTGCACCGCCGCCAGCCCGACACCGCCCGAGGCCCCGGTAACCAGCACCCGTTCCCCGGCCCCGACCCCGGCCCGCGCCAGAAGATTGGCCGCCGTGCCATAGGCGCAGGGCATGGCCCCGATTTCGAGATCCGACAGGGCCGAAGGGGTTACATCGTGCAGATGACGCGCGGGCACCAGGCAATACTGGGCAAAGGCCCCGTCATATTCCGAACCGATCGCGACGAAGTGCAGCGGGTTCTGCGCCGTCGGCTCGGGCTGGTTGGTGGGGCAGATCACGCGGGCACCGAGCGCAAGGCCATCCACCCCCGCCCCAAGCGCCACGACCCGCCCGCACAGATCGGACCCCTGGATGCGCGGAAAGCCAAGCGCCCCCGCCCAGCCCGCCGCCCCATCGCCGCCGTACCAGCCGGTCCGCGTGTTGATGTCGGTGGCATTCACGCCCGCCGCCAGCACGCGCACCAGCACCTCGCCCGGGCCGGGCTGCGGCACCGGCAGGTCATCGCGCCACACCAGCGCCTCCGGTCCGCCATGACGGACCAGCTGCACGCCGGACATGGTGGCAGGCAGCGTCATGCCGCGATCCGTCCGGCGGCGGTGCCCGGCATTAGCGGCGCGGCGGGGGCATCACAGCCCCGCACCCCTGCGGGATCGCCGCGCAGATCGGATGCAGGCCGGGTCACGCGCGGATCCGTTGGTTGCCGGGGTCCCAGACCGGGCCGTCGCCCTGCACCCGCGCGGGATAGCGCGTGCCGAAAACCTCGATTTCCACGGCGGTGCCCGCCTGCGCCAGATCGGCGCGCAGCATGCCAAGGGCAACGCAGCCGCCCGTCCGGTGGCCCCAGCAGGCGCTTGTCGTCTCGCCCACAACCGCGCCATCGTGCCAGAGGGTGGACATGTAGGGCGGGTCACAGTCGCCCACCTCGGCCGTCAGTGTGACAAAGCGCTTTGTGACCCCGCGCTGCTTTTCCGCCTCCAGCGCCGCCTTGCCGCGGAATTCGGGTTTCGTCCAGTCAACGAACCGCTCCAGACCGCCCTGCAGCACGGTATAGTCGGTTGACAGATCGCCCTTCCAGGCGCGGTAGCCCTTTTCGATGCGCAGCGAGTTCAGCGCAAACATGCCAAAGGGGCGCAGGCCATGGCCCGCGCCCGCCCGCATCACCGTTTCCCAGACGGTGCCGGTGTTTTCGGTGCGGGAATGGATTTCCCAGCCCAGTTCGCCGGCAAAGGACACGCGCATCAGCAGAACCGGCACACCGCCGATCACGGCTTCCTGCCAGGTCAGCCAGGGTTTTGTCAGGTCGGCCCCGGTCACCTGTGCCAGAATGGCGCGGCTTTCCGGCCCGGTCAGGATCTGACACGACCAGAGGCCGGTTTCCTCGCGCAAAGTCAGGCCCGGATCAAGGTGCTTTCGCAGCCAGTCGCGGTCATGCGCCTCGGCGGTGGCGGCGGTGATCAGCAGCACCTCGTCCTGCGCGATGCGGGTGATCGACATCTCGGTAACGATGCGCCCGGTGTCATCGGCAAAATACCCCAGGCCCAGCCGCCCGACGGCGGGCACCCTGCCGGTGATCTGGCGGGCCAGCCAGGCCACCGTTCCGGCACCCGAGATGCGAAAGCGCGAAAAGCCCGGCAGGTCAAGAATTCCGGCGGCATCGCGCACGGCAAGGCATTCTTCCCGCACCGCACCAAACCAGGGGCCTTCGCGCCGCCAGGTCTGGGTGCCTTCTTCGGATGTATCGTCGCCCGGCCGCGCATACCACAGGGCGCGTTCCCAGCCGTTGTAGGCCCCATAGACCGCATGAAGCGCCCTGGTACGCTGATGCACGGGCGAAAGCTTCCTGTCGCGGCCTGCCGGCCAGGCGTGGTGCGGGAAATGGATGGCATATTCGTGGCCATAAACCTCCATCCCCTTTTTCACGCAGTAATCCTGATCCTCGAACCCGGTAAAGCGGCGCGGGTCGCAGGACCACATATCCCATTCCGTGGCCCCTTCGGTCACCCATTCGGCCAGAACCTTGCCCGCCCCGCCCGCCTGGCAGATGCCAAAGGTAAAGACGCAGGCCTCAAACGCGTTGGGAACACCCGGCATCGGCCCGATCAGCGGATTGCCGTCGGGCGTGTAGGGGATCGGCCCGTTGATCACCTTGGCGAGGGATGCCTTTTCCAGCAGGGGCACACGGGCCATCGCATCGGCGATGTACCATTCCAGCCGCTCCAGATCGTCGGGGAACAGCTGAAAGCTGAAATCCTTCGGAAAGGGATCGTCCGGGGTCACCCAATGGGCCCGGCAGTTGCGCTCATAGGGACCAAGGTTGAATCCGGCCTTTTCCTGCCGCAGGTAGTAACTGCTGTCCACGTCGCGCAAGAGCGGCAGCTTGTGGCCCACTTGGGCGGTCCATTGCGCCAGTTCGGGAATGGTGTCGAACAGCATGTACTGATGGCTCATCACCATCATCGGCACATCGCGGCCAAACCATTTTCCGACCTCGCGCGCATAATAGCCTGCGGCATTGACCACGATCTCGCAGCGGATTGCGCCCTTTGGGGTCTGCACGACCCACTCCTGGCCCTCGCGCCGCACGCCGGTTGCGGGGCAGAACCGCTCGATCCGCGCCCCCATCGCCCGCGCGCCCTTGGCCAGGGCCTGGGTCAGTTGCGCCGGATCGATATCCCCGTCACAGGGATCATAAAGCGCCCCGCTCAGATCATGGGTTTCCACAAAGGGGTAGCGTCGGCGCACCTCGTCCGGCCCCAGGATGTCCAGGTCCATCCCCTGATAGCGGCCCATGCCCACAACGCGGCGGAACTCGCGCAGCCGTTCGGCGCTGTGCCCCAGCCGGACAGAGCCGGTGACATGATAGTTCATCGGATAATCGGCGGCCTCGCCCAGGCCGCGGTAGAGCTGCGCCGAATAGCGCTGCATGTTCATGATCGACCAGCTCGACGAAAAGGTCGGCACATTGCCCGCCGCGTGCCAGGTGGACCCGGCGGTCAGTTCGTTCTTTTCCAGCAGGACGGCATCGGTCCATCCGGCCCTGGCCAGATGATACAGCGCCGATGCGCCCACCGCCCCGCCGCCGATGATCACGACCCGCGCGCTTGTCGGAAATTCCGCCACGCCCCGTCCCCCCTGTTCCGATGCCGCAGTATCGGCTGCGCGCGAAGGGCTTTCAATTCGCCCTCTCCGGTCTTATTGATCGGAAAATCCGATCAGGAAACCCGATGCAGCCCGACCTTCTTGAAACCTTCCTTGATCTCGTCGACACGCGCAGCTTCAACCGCACAGCCGAAAGGCTGGGGCTGACCCAGTCCACCGTTTCCGCCCGCGTGCAGGCGCTGGAGGCCGCCCTGGGCGCGCGCCTGTTCACCCGGTCGCGCGCGGGCACCGACCTGACGACAGAAGGGCTGAAGTTCGAGCCGCACGCCCGCGGCCTGCGCCATGCCTGGGGCGAGGCGCAGCGCAGTGTCGGCCCCTCGGGGACGGCCGCCTTGACGCTGCGGGTCGGCATCCAGCATGATCTGGCGGCGGGGCGCATCGGCGACTGGATTTCGGAATTCCGCCGCACGCTGCCGGAAACCGCCTTTTACGTCGAACCCGATTACTCGGCGCAGATGAGCGCCGACCTTGCCACGGGCACGCTGGATTTCGCGGTGCTTTACAGCCCGCGCCCCCTGCCGGACCTGCACTTCACCTCGATCGGCAGCGTCACTTACCGGCTGATCTCGTCCGATACCGACCGGCGCGCAGATCTGGCACCCGACCGCTACATCCGGGCCAACTATGCCCCCGCCTTTGATGCGGCCCACCGCCAGCTTCTGCCCGATCTGACGGAAGCGGCCCCGCTGGCATCGGGGCAGAACGCGACCATCGCGGGCATGATCACAGCCCTGGGCGGGGCCGCCTTTGTGCTGGAGGATACGGTGGCGGCACTGGCGGGCGCAGGGTTTCGCCGCGTTGCCGACGTGCCGCCGATCACGCAGCCGGTCTTTGCCGCCACGCATCTGCGGCACCGCACCTCGGCCCTGCACCGCCGCCTGCTGAAGATCGTGGAGCGGCAGCTGAACCGGCGCTGACCCCTGATCCATTTTCTGTTCACAAATATCCTCGGGGGTGAATTGGCCGCAGGCCAAGAGGGGGCAGACAGCCCCCTGCCCTTGCCCGCCCCTACAGGGTCATGCGCAGCCGGTATCCGGGCATATAGGCCAGCCGCACACAGGTGATCGCTGTATCCGCTGTCCAGGTCGTCCGTTCGACGATGAACAGCGGTGTGCCGGGGTCAATGCCAAAGGCAGCGGCATCATCCGCCCCGGCACCGGCGGCAGAAAAGGCAATGTCGCCAGCGTCATAGGGCATATTGGCCACCAGCCATTCATTGGCGCCATGTGCCGCAAAATCAGGCTGTTGCCCGCCCGGCACCGCCGGATTCAGCCAGCGGTCTTCGTAAACAAACGGCTGACCACCGGCGGAATGCAGGCAGGTCAGATGGCGCAGCGCCACCCCCGCTGGCAGCCGAAGGCGCAACAGCACCGGCAAGGGCGGCTGTTCCATCACATCGGCCAGCAAACGATAAGCATAGGTCTGGCCGCGCCCCTCCACCTCTTGCCGTATCACGGGAATTTCCAGCGTCGCCCGCCGCACAGGCTGCAATGCCACCCGTGTCCCCGCCTTGCGGCGGCGTTCCAGCACGCCGGTTGCCGCGAGGTCCCGCAGGGCACGGCCGACGGTGGCGCGGGCACAGCCGAATTCCCGGCACAGGGCTTCTTCCGTGGGAATCGCCGCACCCGGCCCCCATTCGCGCGCCTGGATACGGCGCAGCACATCGGCGCGGATCGCCTCCCAGCCGCGGCTCACAGCGCAACCCTCAGCCGGGCCATGACGCTGCGGCAGCGCGCCGTGATCGCGTCACGCGCGCGGTGCCGCCCGCCGCTGACCAGATGCCGCCCGGCGGACCAGACATCGGTCACCATCCGGTCATCGCCTGCGAAAATCCAGGCATCCAGGATGGCATCGCCCTGGATACCGGCCAGATCGGTTGCGGTCATGTCCAGCGCCAGCAGATCGGCCCATCCGCCAATGGCGATCCCCCCGGCCCCGCGCCCGGCGGCCTGCGCCCCGCCCCGCACCGCGCTGTCCAGCAGGACGCGCCCGGTGGACTGATCCGGCGTGGCCAGCAGCGCCCGCCCCCGGTGGTGCAGCCGCTGGGAATATTCCAGCAGGCGCAACTCCCCGCTCAGCGAGATGCGCATGTTGCTGTCCGATCCCACGCCCCAGCGCCCCCCCGCCGCAACAAAGCGCAGCGCGTCAAAGGTGCCATCCCCCAGATTGGCCTCGGTGATCGGGCACAGGCCCGCCACCGCGCCGGTTGCGGCCAGGCCAAGCGTTTCAGCGGGCACCATCTGGGTTGCATGGATCAGGCACCAGCGCGCATCCACCCCATGGTTGGCCAGCAGCCAGTCCACCGGACGCGCGCCATAGGCCGCCTGCACTTCCGTCACTTCGGCGATCTGTTCGGCGATATGCAGGTGCAGCGGGTCTTGCGGTGCCAGACCACGGGCAAGGATCAGCCCGTCACGGCTGACGGCGCGCAGCGAATGCGGGGCCACGCCCAGGCGCGTATCGGCGGGAAGACCGGCCAGCGCCCGGCCCGCCCCCTGCCACAGCGCGCCGAACCCGTCCGGGTCATTGCCAAAGCGCAGCTGGCCCGGCCCCAGCGCCCGGCCATCGCAGCCGCCCTGCTGATAAAGCACCGCAAGCAGGGTCAGGCCCAGCCCGCTTTCCGCAGCCGCCGCCGCAATCCGGGCGGACATCTCGGCCCGGTCGGCATAGGCCACGCCACCCGGCGCATGGTGCAGATAATGGAATTCGGCAACGGCGGCATAGCCTGCCTCGGCCATTTCCATCTGCGCGAAGGCCGCGATGGCCTGCACATCATCCGGCGTCAGCCGGTCCAGAAAGCGGTACATCAGCTGCCGCCAGGTCCAGAAGCTGTCCTGCCCCGCGCTGCGCCGTTCCGTCAGCCCGGCCATGGCACGCTGGAAGGCGTGCGAATGCAGGTTGACCGGGGCAGGCAGCAGGCAGCCCAGCGCACCGGGGCCGGGCCGCCCGGCGGCAAGGGCGGCAATCCGCCCCCCGCTGATCGCGATCTCGACATCGCTGGCCCAGCCATCAGCCAGAAGGGCGGTCTTCGCGCGCAGGACAGTCATCGGACACCTTGCTTGACAGGCGGGATTATGTGCAGACATATTTGTGTAAAGCGCAGACATAAGGCAAGCCGCAATGGCGATGATCCTGACCAACGCGACCCTTGCCACGATGACGGGCGGCTATGGCCTGATCGCGGACGGGGCGCTGGTGATGGACCGGGGCAGCATCCTCTGGGCGGGGCCTGCGGCAGACCTGCCGCGTGCGGACCTGCCGGTTCAGGATCTGGGCGGCCGCCTGGTGACGCCGGCCCTGATCGATTGTCACACCCATCTGGTCTTTGCCGGCGACAGGGCGCAGGAATTCGAGATGCGGCTGAACGGGGCCAGCTACGCAGAGGTGGCGCGTGCCGGTGGCGGCATCCTGTCAACCGTGCGCGCCACCCGCGCGGCGCAGGAAGAGGATATCTTCACCCGGTCCCTGCCCCGGCTGGACGCGATGCTGGCCGACGGCACCGGCACGGTCGAAATCAAGTCAGGCTATGGTCTGGATGTGGAAACAGAGCTTCGCCTGCTTCGCGTCGCGCGCCGTCTGGGCCGGGCGCGGGATGTGACCGTCAGGACCACCTTTCTGGGGGCCCATGCCATCCCGCCCGAATTCGCGGGCCGCTCCGACGATTATCTGACCGAAGCCGCCCTGCCCGCGCTGCGCGCCGCCCATGCCGAAGGGCTGGTCGATGCGGTGGACGCCTTTTGCGAAGGCATCGCCTTTTCCCCCGCCCAGGTCGCGCGGGTCTTTGCAGCGGCGCAATCCCTTGGCCTGCCGGTCAAGCTGCATGCCGAACAGCTGTCCAACCTGGGCGGGGCGGCGCTGGCGGCCCGTCATGGCGCGCTGTCGGCGGATCATCTGGAATATCTCGACGAAGACGGCGTGCGCGCCATGGCGGCGGCGGGCACGGTGGCCGTCATCCTGCCCGGTGCCTTCTATACCTTGCGCGAAACCCAAATCCCGCCGGTCGGCCTGTTGCGCCGCCACGGTGTGCCGATGGCGGTGGCGACCGACTGCAACCCCGGATCATCGCCGATGACTTCGCTGACCCTGGCCATGAACATGGCCTGCACGCTGTTCCGCATGACGCCGCAAGAGGCGTTGCTGGGCACCACCGCCCATGCCGCCCGCGCCCTTGGCCTGTCCGACCGGGGCCGGATTGCCGCCGGGCAGCGCGCCGATCTGGCGGTCTGGGATGCTGCGCACCCGGCTGAACTGAGCTATCACATCGGTGCCACCCGGCTTCATTGCCGCATCACCGGAGGCCGCCTTGACGCCTGAACGTCTGACCCCCGGCCAGGTGCCGCTGGCGCAGCTGGAGCGGATTTTCCGCACCGGGGCCCCGGCGTGCCTTGCCGCGCAGGCGCGCCCTGCCATTGATGCCGCCGCCGCCCGCATTGCCGCCGCCGCCGCAGGCGAAGCGGCGGTCTATGGCGTGAACACCGGCTTTGGCAAGCTTGCCTCGCTGAAAATCGCCGCCGCCGATACCGCCACGCTGCAACGCAACCTGATCCTGTCGCATTGCTGCGGCGTGGGCGAGGCGATGCCACGCGATGTGGCGCGGCTGATGATGGTGCTGAAGCTTCTGTCGCTGGGGCGCGGCGCGTCCGGCGTGCGGTGGGATGTGATTGCGCTGCTGGAAGCGATGCTTGACCGGGGCGTCACCCCGGTGATCCCGGCGCAGGGATCGGTCGGGGCCTCGGGCGATCTGGCCCCGCTGGCGCATATGGCCGCCGTGATGATCGGCGACGGCGCGGCAGAGTTTACCGGTGCCACCCTGCCCGGCGGCGCGGCGCTGCAGGCCGCCGGGCTTTCCCCCGTGGTGCTGGGGCCAAAGGAAGGGCTGGCGCTGATCAACGGCACGCAGTTTTCCACGGCCTATGCGCTGGCCGGACTGTTCGGCGGCTGGCGGGCGGCGCAGACGGCGCTGGTCACCTCGGCCCTGTCCACCGATGCCATCATGGGGTCCACCGCCCCGCTCGATGCGGAAATCCACGCGCTGCGTGGCCATGCCGGCCAGATCGAGGCGGCGGCGGCGATGCGCGCGCTGCTGCACGGGTCAGAAATCCGCGACAGCCATGTCACGGGTGACAGCCGCGTGCAGGACCCCTATTGCATCCGCTGCCAGCCGCAGGTGACGGGGGCGGCGATGGATGTGCTGCGCATGGCCGCCGCCACGCTGGCAATCGAGGCTAATGCCGCCACCGACAATCCGCTGGTCCTGTCCGACGGCCGGATCGTTTCGGGCGGCAATTTCCATGCCGAACCTGTGGGTTTTGCCGCCGACATGATCGCGATTGCCCTGTCGGAAATCGGGGCCATCGCCCAGCGCCGGGTGGCGCTGATGGTGGACCCCACGCTCAGCTTCGATCTGCCGCCCTTCCTGACGCCGGATCCGGGGCTGAATTCGGGGCTGATGATCGCCGAGGTGACGACGGCGGCGCTGATGAGCGAAAACAAGCACCTCGCCCATCCGACCGTCACCGACAGCACCCCCACCAGCGCCAATCAGGAAGACCATGTCAGCATGGCCGCCCATGGCGCGCGCCGCCTGGGACGGATGGTGGCGAACCTCAACGTCATCCTGGGGGTCGAGGCGATGTGCGCCGCCCAGGGCATCGAATTCCGTGCGCCGCTGGCCACATCCGACCCCCTGGCCCGCGTGGTGGCCCGGCTGCGTCAGGATGTGGCGACGCTGGGCGAAGACCGCTATCTGGCCCCCGATATTGCCGGCGCCGCAGCCCTGGTGGCCAGCGGAGCACTGGCAGAAGCCGCGGGCACCGGCCTGCCCCTTCTTCTGTTGTGAAATATCCTGCGGGGTGCAAAACCCCCGGCCCTGCCCGCCAAACCTGGAGCCTGCCGATGACGAACCCCCGCCACAACCTGCGCGATGTCTTCCCCGCCACCGGCCCCGGGATCACCGCGAAAAGCTGGCTGACCGAGGCACCGATGCGGATGCTGATGAACAACCTGCATCCCGATGTCGCCGAAAACCCGCATGATCTGGTGGTGTACGGCGGCATTGGCCGCGCCGCCCGGACATGGCAGGATTTTGACCGCATCATCGCCGCGCTGAAGACGCTGAACGATGATGAAACCCTGCTGGTGCAATCGGGCAAGCCGGTGGGCGTGTTCCGCACCCACAAGGATGCGCCGCGCGTGCTGATCGCCAATTCCAATCTGGTGCCGCACTGGGCGACCTGGGACCATTTCAACGAGCTGGACAGGAAGGGTCTTGCCATGTACGGCCAGATGACCGCCGGGTCGTGGATTTACATCGGCACGCAGGGCATCGTTCAGGGCACCTTTGAAACCTTTGCCGAGGCCGGCCGTCAGCATTATGGCGGCAGCCTGAAGGGGCGCTGGATTCTGACCGGCGGTCTGGGCGGCATGGGCGGGGCGCAGCCGCTTGCCGCCGTGATGGCCGGGGCCTGCTGTCTGGCGGTGGAATGTGACGAGACGCGGATCGATTTCCGTATCCGCACCAGATATCTGGATGCCAAAGCGCAGACACTGGATGAAGCGCTGGCGCTGATCGCGGACTGGACGGCCAAGGGCGAGGCGAAATCGGTGGGCCTTCTGGGCAATGCCGCCGATATCTTCCCCGAACTGGTTGCCCGCATGAAACAGGGCGGTCCCCGCCCCGATATCGTGACCGACCAGACCAGCGCCCATGACCCGCTGCACGGCTATCTGCCGCAGGGCTGGACCGTGGCCGACTGGCGCGCGCGGCAGGAAACCGACCCCAAAGCGGTGGAAAGGGCTGCGCGTGCCTCGATGCGCACCCATGTCGCGGCGATGGTGGAGTTCTGGACTGCGGGCGTTCCGACGCTGGATTACGGCAACAACATCCGTCAGGTCGCACAGGACGAGGGGCTGGAGAATGCCTTTGCCTTTCCGGGCTTCGTTCCGGCCTATATCCGCCCGCTGTTCTGCCGGGGCATCGGCCCGTTCCGCTGGGTCGCGCTGTCGGGCGATCCGGCGGATATTCATGCAACCGATGCCGCGATGAAGCGGCTGTTCCCCGACAACCGCCACCTGCACCGCTGGCTGGACATGGCGCAGGAGCGGATTGCCTTTCAGGGCCTGCCCGCGCGCATCTGCTGGATCGGCCTTGGCGACCGGCACCGCGCCGGGCTGATGTTCAACGACATGGTGGCCTCGGGCGAGTTGAAAGCCCCCATCGTCATCGGGCGTGACCATCTCGATTCGGGTTCCGTCGCCTCGCCCAACCGCGAGACGGAAAGCATGAAGGACGGCTCGGATGCCGTGTCGGACTGGCCGCTGCTGAACGCGCTGCTGAACACCGCCAGCGGGGCCACCTGGGTCAGCCTGCACCATGGCGGCGGGGTCGGCATGGGGTACAGCCAGCATTCGGGCATGGTCGTGGTGGCGGATGGCACCCCGGATGCCGCGCGGCGGCTGTCGAATGTGCTGTGGAACGATCCCGCCACGGGCGTCATGCGCCATGCCGATGCGGGCTATGACATCGCGCTGGACTGCGCGCGCGAACAGGGCCTGCGCCTGCCCGGCATCCTGGGGAACTGACCGCAGGACGCGGGGGCGGTCAGCGCGCGACCATCATTGCCGGTGCCGGGGCCAGCGCCACGGTTGCAGCCCGCCCCTGGCCCGTCCATTCCAGCAGGGCGGCCATGGTGGCGGGCGTGGCTTCGGCCGCAGCGGCGATGCGCCCCTCCTGCGCCGCCCTGATGACGGCGCTGTCCAGCACGCGCCCGATGTCGTCCGTCGCCTGACCCTTGGGATCGCTGCGCCACAAGATCGCCCCCCCTGCGCAGCCCTTCGCGCCGGGCAATCTGAGCGGCCGCAGTCAGGCCCGCGTCATGGGTCAGAAGCCCGCGCCCCTGCCCCGTGATGATCGGGATGACCCGTGTGGCACGGGGGCCGTTGTCCTGAAATCCGCCGTCGCATCCTGCGGGATGGCCGTGGCCAGCATCGCCACCTGTCTTGCCCGGCGGCGACATAGGGCGCTGCCAGCCGCGCGACACCGGGCAGGGTCGGGTCCGGGACAAAGGTCAATGGAAAGGGACGGCCCGCAGCCCCGGCGGCATCGCCTGAAACCGGGTTCCCTTCGGAACCGGGCTGCGGCCCGGCAGGCTTCGACAACGGGCCTGACGGCAGCGGCACCGCCTGCGGGTCTGTCGGCACCTCTGGTCATGGATTTGTCGCCGCATCGACAATCGCCTGTTCTTCGGGCGTCAAGGGCGGCGGCGGCGGCAGACCGACCGGGGCCGGCCCGGATTCGGTCACGGGGGTTTCAGGTGGTGGCAGGGGCGATTGCGGCGCAAGTCCGTCTTGCCGGTCCGGCAGCGCAACCTGTGCCTCCGGCGCGTCCGGCGCGGCCCCGGCTGCGGGTGCAAGCAGGACGGGTGCAGGCGCGCGCCCCGGACCGGGGTCGGTTTCGGGCAAAGAACTGCCCTGGCCTGGCGCGTCAACCAAAGGGGGCACCGATCCGGCGGGTGCCGCAGTGATGCCCGGCAGCGTGGGGATTCCGTCCGGCAGGGTGCGGTTGAATTCCGATCCCGGCGGCACCTGAACGGCCTGCGGCACCTCTGCCGCCGTCCGGCCTGCCCCCGGCTGCGGGGGGCTGGCGGGCTGCTCTGGCGTTTCGTCCTGCGCCGGTTGCAGCGAAAGCGGGGCAGCAACCCCGCCGACCGGCCCGGAAAGACTTGCCCCCGGCGACAGCAACGGTCCTGGCGTGCCGCCGGATGGCAACAGGGTCATCTGGGAGATGAAGGCAAGTCCGATAGCGCTGAAGACGCTGCCCCACAGCAGTCCGGAAAAGAACCCCTTCAACCCTGCTCCCAACACAGCCCCCAACACTGCCCCCCTGTCGCCGCCCCGGCACCGTCATGCCGGGGGGATGGCATCTTTACCTTGACGCCCCGATGCGCCTCGGCCCATGTATAGCGCGGCCCCGTCCGGGGATCACGCCGAAACAATCATATCGCGGTCAGGTATGCTGCTTCTCATCGACAACTACGACAGCTTTACCTACAACCTGGTGCATTACCTGGGCGAATTGGGGGCCGATGTTGTGGTGCACCGCAATGATGCCCTGGACGTGCAGTCTGCGCTGGCGCTGCACCCCGATGCGATCGTTCTGTCACCCGGCCCCTGCGATCCGGCGCAGGCCGGCATCTGCCTTGCCCTGACAGCGGCGGCGGCCGAAACACAGACCCCCCTGCTGGGGGTCTGCCTGGGGCACCAGACCATCGGTCAGGCCTTTGGCGGCAATGTCGTGCGCTGCCACGAGATCGTTCACGGCAAGATGGGCGTGATGCACCATGCCGGCAAGGGCGTGTTTGCCGGGCTGCCCTCGCCGTTCAGGGCGACGCGCTATCATTCCCTTGTGGTGGAACGGCAGACGCTGCCCGCTTGCCTTGAGGTCACCGCCTGGCTGGAGGATGGCACGATCATGGGCCTGCGCCACCGCGAACGCCTGATCGAAGGGGTGCAGTTCCACCCCGAAAGCATCGCTTCGGAACATGGCCACCAGATCCTGCGCAATTTCCTTGATCTGGCGCGGGTTCCGGCATGAGCGACCGTCTGCGCCCGCTGATCGGGCTTGCCGCCGACCGCGCCCTGACCCGGGACGAGGCGGAAACAGCCTTTGAGTGCCTGTTCGCGTGCGAGGCGACGCCCGCACAGATGGGCGGTTTCCTGATGGCGCTGCGCGCGCGCGGCGAGGTGGTGGACGAATATGCCGCCGCCGCCAGCGTGATGCGCGCCCGCTGCAACGCCGTGCGCGCGCCGCAGGGCGCGATGGACATCGTCGGCACCGGCGGCGACGGCAAGGGCACGCTCAACATCTCAACCGCGACGGCCTTTGTGGTGGCAGGCGCGGGGGTGGTGGTGGCCAAACACGGCAACCGGAACCTGTCGTCCCGCTCGGGGGCTGCCGATGCGCTGACCGAACTGGGCATCAACGTCATGGTCGGGCCCGAGGTGGTGGAACGCGCGCTTGCGCAGACCGGCATCGGCTTCATGATGGCGCCGATGCACCATCCGGCGATGCGCCATGTTGCCCCGGTGCGGGCCGAGCTTGGCACCCGCACCATCTTCAACATCCTGGGCCCGCTGACCAACCCTGCGGCGGTGACGCGGCAGCTGACCGGGGCCTTTTCACCGGCGCTGCTGCGGCCGATGGCGGAAACCCTGCTGCGGCTTGGCTCGGAAAAGGCCTGGCTCGTGCATGGCGGCGATGGCACGGACGAGCTTTCCATCGCCGCGCCGTCGCAGGTGGTGGCGCTGGCGGACGGGGCCTTGCGCGCGTTTGACCTGCATCCCGAAGAGGCCGGCCTGCCCGTGCACCCGTTCGAGGCGATCCTTGGCGGATCGCCCGCCGAAAATGCCGCCGCCTTTCGTGCCCTGCTGTCGGGCGCGGCGGGGGCCTATCGCGATGCGGTTCTGCTGAACGCGGCTGCCGCCCTGATCGTGGCGGACCGGGCTGCGTCGCTGAAGGAAGGTGTGGCCCTGGCCCGCGAAAGCCTGGACAGCGGTGCGGCGCGGCGCAAGGCGGCCGATCTGGCGCGCATCACGCAGGGCGGCTGAGTGCCGCCGCCGGAGGACCGCCGCTTTTATGCTTCCCTTGCATCCCCCCATTGGCTAGGCAGTCCGTCATGAGCACCATTCTTGACCGCATCAAGGCCTACAAGCTGGACGAGATCGCGGCCCGCAAGGCCGCGATCCCGCTGGCCGACCTTGAGGCGGCAGCGCGGGGCGCGCCCGAGCCGCGCGGTTTCGCCCGCGCTTTGCAGGCTGCATCTGCCAGCGGATACGGCCTGATTGCCGAAATCAAGAAAGCCAGCCCGTCCAGGGGCCTGATCCGGGCCGATTTTGACCCCCCGGCGCTGGCCCGCGCCTATGAGGCGGGCGGGGCCACCTGCCTTTCGGTGCTGACCGACGGGCCATCCTTTCAGGGGGCCGATGCCTTTCTGCCGCAGGCACACAAGGCCACGTCCCTGCCCTGTCTGCGCAAGGATTTCCTCTATGATCCCTGGCAGGTCATCGAATCGCGGTCCCTGAATGCGGACTGCATCCTGATCGTCATGGCCTCGGTCTCGGACCGGCAGGCCGCGGATCTGGAGCAGACCGCACGGGAATGGGGCATGGATGTGCTGGTCGAAGTGCATGACAGGGCCGAACTGGACCGTGCGGCGCTGCTGACGTCAAAGCTGATCGGCATCAACAACCGCAATCTGCACACGTTCGACGTGTCGCTGGACACCACGCGGACCCTGGCGCGCCTTGTGCCCGAAGACCGGCTGATCGTGTCCGAAAGCGGGCTTCATACCCCGGCCGACCTGGCCGATCTGGCGCGCTACGGGGCACGCTGCTTTCTGATCGGCGAAAGCCTGATGCGGCAGGAGGATGTCGAGGCAGCCACCCGCACGATCCTGGCAAACCCGCGTGTGGCGCAGGGCGGCCTGTGATGACAGGCGGGGGCCTGACGCATTTCGATGCCGGCGGCAACGCCCATATGGTGGACGTTTCGGCAAAGCCGGTGACGGACCGGATCGCGGTTGCGCGCGGATCGGTGATCATGCAGGCCGAAACTCTGGCCCTGATCCGCGAAGGCCGGGCGAAGAAGGGCGATGTTCTGGGCGTGGCGCGGCTGGCCGGGATCATGGCGGCAAAGAAGACCTCTGACCTTGTCCCGCTGTGCCACCCCCTGCCCGTTACCGGGGTGACCGTTGATCTTTGGCCTGATCCGGCACTGCCCGGCATTGTGATCGAGGCAACCGTCCGCACCGGTGGCCAGACCGGGGTCGAGATGGAGGCGCTGACAGCCGTCAGCATCGCCGCGCTGACCGTTTATGACATGGTCAAGGCGGTGGAGAAATCCATCACCATAACCGACATCCGGCTTGTCCTGAAAGATGGCGGAAAATCCGGGCGCTACGAGGCAACGCGGTGATTTCGGTTGAAGAGGCGCTGGCGCGCGTTCTGGCGCTGGCGGATCGGGTGCCGGAAGAAACGGTGCCCCTGGCGCTGGCGTCGGGGCGGGCGATGACGCGCCCCGCCCTCGCCGGGCGGGACCAGCCGCCCTTTGCGGCCGCCGCGATGGACGGCTATGCCGTGGCAGACCCGGCACGGCCCGGAGACCGGTTTTGCGTGATCGGCATGGCGGCGGCGGGCCATGCCTTTCAGGGCCGGATCGGGGCCGGTCAGGCTGTGCGCATCTTTACCGGGGCACCGGTGCCCGCAGGGGCCAGCCGCATCATCATTCAGGAAGACGCAGACGCACAGGAGGGGTCGATCCTGCTGAAGGAGGGGCTGGACAGCGGCAGCCATATCCGTCCGCAGGGGCAGGATTTCCGCGCGGGCGACAGCCTGCCGCCCCGGCGGCTGCGGGCCAATGATCTGGCCCTGCTGGCGGCGATGAACCTGCCCGCCGTCACCGTCGCGCGCCGCCCGGTGGTGGCCCTGATCGCAACGGGCGACGAATTGGTCATGCCGGGGGAAACCCCGCGCGCAGACCAGATCATCGCCTCGAACGCCTTCGCGCTGAAGGCGATGGCCGAGGCGGAAGGGGCCGAGGCGCGGCTGCTGCCAATAGCGCGGGACACCGAAGCAGACCTTGCCACCGTGCTGGGCCTGGCCGAGGGGGCCGATCTGGTGGTGACCATCGGCGGGGCCTCGGTGGGCGACCATGATCTGGTGGCGCGCGTGGCCGAACGCCTTGGCATGGAACGCGCCTTCTACAAGATCGCCATGCGCCCGGGCAAACCGCTGATGGCGGGCCGGTTGCGCGGGGTGCCGCTGCTGGGGCTGCCCGGCAACCCGGTGTCGGCCATCGTCTGCGGGCATCTCTTCCTGCTGCCGATGCTGCGGGCCATGCAGGGGCTGCCGGCGGCCCCGGTGACACGCCGCGCCGTTCTGGCCGTGGCGGTGGGTGCCAACGGACCGCGCAGCCATTACATGCGCGCGCGCCTGACCGCCGGCCCTGCCCTGCCGCGCGTCACGCCGTTTGACAGCCAGGACTCGGCGCTGCTGCGCATCCTGACCGAGGCGGATGCGCTGCTGATCCGGCCCGCAAACGATCCGGCCCGGACGGCGGGCCATGAGGTGGACTGTCTGCCGCTGTAACGACGGGCTTGACACAAACAGGGAACGCGGGCAGAACATGCAGTGAACCCCTGCCCCGCCGTTCTGGAGGCCGCCACCATGCTGACCCGCAAGCAACTGGAACTGCTCGATTTCATCCGTGTCCGCATGGATGTCGACGGTGTTCCCCCATCCTTCGACGAAATGAAGGAAGCGCTGGATCTGCGGTCGAAATCGGGCATCCACCGCCTGATCACGGCGCTGGAGGAGCGCGGCTTCATCCGCCGTCTGGCCCACCGCGCCCGCGCGATTGAAATCGTCAGGCTGCCCGAGGCGATGGAACGCCCCGGCTTTTCGCCCCGCGTCATCCCCGGCGACAGGGTGGCAGCCCCCGCCGCGCCGCGCAGCGCCCTTGCGGTAGAGCCGATCCATGCCACCGAACTTCCCGTGATGGGCCGCATCGCGGCGGGTGTGCCGATCGAGGCGATCAGCCAGATTTCGCATCACATCGCCGTTCCGGGATCGATGCTGTCGGGCAAGGGCCAGCACTACGCGCTGGAGGTCAAGGGCGATTCCATGATCGAAGCGGGTATCAACGATGGCGACATCGTGGTGATCCGCGAACAGATCACCGCCGAAAACGGCGATATCGTCGTGGCGCTGGTTGACGATGCCGAAGCCACGCTGAAGCGGTTCCGCCGGCGCGGCAATACCATTGCGCTTGAGGCCGCCAACCCGGCCTATGAGACGCGGGTCTATCCCGATCACATGGTCAAGGTGCAGGGCCGTCTTGTCGGGCTGATCCGCAGCTATTAGCGGGGGGCTGGACCAGTGCCGGCCGCTTGCCGGACGGGAAATCATTCTGATCCGTCAGAAGGGTGGCGTCCGTTCCGGGCGGATGGGAAGCGAACCGCGTCTCCCCGCCCGGTAAGGGACTGCGGGCCCACAAGGACTGCTGCCGCAATCGCAACGCAGACCAGCGCCCGACCCGGCGGGTGGGGAATCGGTCGGGGGCTTAGGCCCCCGGCTGGCCAAGGGGCAGCGCGGCGCTGTGGCAGGGGCGATGGCCCCTGCCAGTGAAGCGGTGAAACTGCTTTCGTCAGTGCGGGCGGGATCAGGAAACGCGACCCGCGTTTCCCCCGCCCGCGCGGAACGGTGCCCCGCAGACCGGCAGGTCCGGGACCGGCAGAGGCCAGCGCCCGACCCGGCGGGGGCGAAGCGCCCGCCATGGGCGGGTCGGGTGCTGGCCGGGGGCTTTGGCCCCCGGCCGGGCAAGGGCCAGCGCGGCGCTGTGGCAGGGGCGATGGCCTCTGCCATTGCAGCGGTGAAAGTGCGTTCATCTCTCCGGGCGGGATCAGGAAACGCGACCCGCGTTTCCCCGCCCGCGTTGGACGGTGCCCTGTAGACCGGCAGGTCCGGGAGCAGCAGAAGGCCAGCGCCCGACCCGGCGGGGGCGAAGC
>JADCEL010000031.1 GCA_020250125.1 Rhodobacter sp. | reverse complement strand
ACGAAATCAACGACGCGCTGACGAAGTTCCATAGGAAGTGGCTTGCCCATACATGACCCCCAACATCTGCCATAGGCAGAGGGAATCACAAATCAAACCTCATGGGAATCCCGAATCGGAATGGTCGCAACACGCTCTAAGGGCGGTCGGGCGGCATGACCGGGCCGCGCTGCCCCGCCGGGCAGGGTCAGCCGCGGCGGCCGCGCCGTTCGCGGCGCGGGCTGCCGGCATCATCGCCGGTGCCGTCCGACGCCGAGGAAAATCCGCCCAGCAGGGCGCTGATGCGTTCCAGCGTCGGGCGCGGTCCCCTGGGGCGGCTTTCCAGCGCGCCATGCATCGCCTTCAGATGGTCCGGCATGGTGCCGCAGCAGCCGCCGATGATCCGCACGCCGGCATCGCGCGCCAGCACCGCATATTCGGCCATCAGCTGGGGCGTGCCGTCATAATGGATATGCCCGTCATGATACTTCGGGATGCCCGCATTGCCCTTGGCAATCAGCGGCCGTTCAGACCCGTGCGCGGCAAAGCCCAGAATCGTGCGCAACAGGTCAGACGCGCCAACGCCGCAGTTCGCGCCAAAGGCAATCGGCGGGTTCGGCAGTTTTTCCACCATCTCCACCATCGCGGCGGATGTGACGCCCATCATCGTGCGCCCGGCGGTATCAAAGCTCATCGTGCCGCACCAGGGCATCCCGGCCAGTTGCGCGGCCTCTGCCGCCGCCTTGTATTCTTCCGGGGCCGACATGGTTTCAACCCACAGCACATCCGCGCCCCCGGCCTTCAGCCCTTCGGCCTGTTCGTGGAACATCTCCACCGCGACCGCATGGGTCATCGTGCCCATCGGCTCAAAAATCTCGCCCGTGGGACCCACCGATCCTGCCACCACCACCGTCCGGCCCGCCACATCGGCAACGTCCCGCCCAAGGCTGGCCGCAACGCGGTTCATCTCATGCACCCGGTTCTGCGCGCCATGCAGCTTCATCCGGCTGGCATTGCCGCCAAAGGAATTGGTCAGGAAGATGTCCGATCCCGCATCCACCGCCGCGCGGTACAGGCTGCGGATCCTGTCGGGATGCTCGATGTTCCACATCTCGGGCGCATCGCCCGATGACAGGCCCATGTTGAACAGGTTGGTTCCGGTGGCACCATCGGCCATCAGCCAGTCGCGGGTTGCCAGAAGGCGGGTCAGGGCATCGGTCATCACAACTCCTGGCGCAGCGGTGCTGCCCGGCCAGCCGGCGGGCCTTCGGCAAACCTGTGCCATGCCGCCGCGCCGGGGGCAATGTCATTCGGTGCAGCATCGGCCGGTGGCGGGGCGGACGCAAGCGGGGCCGGGCGAAGGACCGCCCGTGCGATGTCTGCACCCGTGACCGCCATAGCCCACCAGGACGGCGCGCAGAGATAAAGCGGTTCCCAGCGCGGTGCGAAGGCGGCCTTGAACCGGGCCAGCCCGCCGTCGGGCGGATGCCCGGTCCACCACCTGCGGGACGCGCGGGGAACAGCCGCCAGCGACAGGCGGGGAACTCCGGCGGCGCGTGCCGCGTCGATTGCGGCGGTCAGCAGCGCATACATGGTTCCGTCCGGACAGCCGGGCAGGCTGCGCAGCAGGTCCAGCGTCCATTCCCCGGGGCCGTCATGCAGGGTCAGAAAGGCAATCACACGGCCCCCTTGACGGGCAAGAAACACCCGTTGGCCCGCGACATACTGCGGGCACCAGCGCCCCATGGAAAAGCCGCGCTCGCCCCCATGCGCCCTGGCCCAGCACGCCGCCACGCGGGCCATCTCTGCCACGGGGCAGGGACCGGTGACGGCGGTGACGGATACCCCGGCCTGGCCCGCCCGACGCAGCTTGCGGCGCAGCCCGGCACGGGCCGGGCCGACCGGGCTGAACTCTGCGGGACAAAGCCATGCCTCGGCCGCGATGGGCCGCACGACCCAGCCGGCCTGCCGTGCGGCAAGGGCCATGCGTGCGCCTGTCTTGTACAGGCAGGGCAGGCGCCCTTCCGCCCGGGCGGTGGCAGACAGGGCGGCAAGCGCCCGGACCCGCGCGTCCGGGCCGGCAGCCGGGCCGGGATCGCCAAGGGCAACACAGCTGTGGGGCAGACGCCCGATCATCCAGCCCGGCGCGCAGCCGCGCCGTTCCAGGGTCAGCACGCCCTGCCGGACCAGCCCGGCCTCGGCCCGGGGGGGCTGTGCGGGCAGGGCCGGAGCGCAGGTTGCCGGTTGGGCGCGTGCCGGACTGCACAAAAGGACGATGCCGGCGATCCCGGCGGGAAGGACGAACGCCGTCAGGCGGAAGGCCAGGATCGCCCCGATCAGGGCGGCATCCCCGACCGCAGGCAAAAGCGCCATCAGGGTGACTTCAAAGGCACCGACCCCGCCCGGTGCGCCCGTCATCCAGCCCGCACCAAGCGCCAGCAGGACCGCCGGCAGCACGGCCAGAAAACCGGGGCCCGTGTCGGGCGGCAGAAACACCCACAGGGCTGCCGCAAGGGCCAGCATTTCGGCGATGGCCCAGCCGGTAAAGGAACCCAGGCAGGTCAGGCTGGGCAGCCGGATGTGGCGGGCCAGACAATGCGGCGGGATTGCGCAAAGACCGGCCAGCAGCGCACAGACCGCCAGTGCGCCCGCCGCCGCCGCCCGTCCTGGTGCCGCCGGGACGGCCAGCGTCGCCAGCGCACAGACAAACCCCAGCACCACAAGAAAGCCGGTGCTCATCCCCACAGACAGGCGGGCGGCCTGCAGGCCCCCAAGCCCCGGCACGCGGCGCCAGCGGATCAGCGCGCCGATCGCGGGACCAAAGCCCAGGGTCTGACCGATGGCCGCCGCGATCATGCCGACATGGCGGGCCTGCCGGACCGGTGCCTGCGTTGCAAAATGGCGGTGCATCACAATCTCCTGCGCGCCGACGGCCCAGAAACCTGCGGCAACGCAGCCAAGCGAGACCATCCAGGTGACCGGTGTCACGTCCAGCACCGCCCGGTATACCGCTGCGGGGTCAAGACCCGCCATGCGGTCCCGCAAAAGCAGTACGGCCATGGCGCAAAAGCCCGGTATGACGCAAAGACGCAGCGCGCGGGCAGGGCCGCCGCCGCCAAAGACCGCGCTGCGCGTCATGATTCCCCCCCCGCCCGTGCCTGTCGGCCCACAGATGGGCCGGCGCAGGTTCAGGCGGGGTTAACGTGTCCGATTGTCGCCAGACTCACCCGGCCGACGTCAGGCCTCGTCCACAAGCTGGGCCTTGGCCACCGCCAGAAGCTCGGTCATCCTGGCGCGGATGGCGTCGGGCGAGGACAGGGCACCCAGGTCGCCCGCGACCTTGCGGACCACATCTTCGGTGCCTGCCTCCTCAAAATCGGCCTTGACCACGCTCATGGCATAGTCTGCCGCCGCATCGCCCGATTTGCCCATCAATTCCGCCGCCCAGAGGCCCAGCAGCTTGTTGCGGCGCGCCTCGGCGCGGAACTGCATTTCAGTGTCATGGGCGAACTTGGATTCGAAGGCGCGTTCGCGGTCAGTGAAGCCAGACATCGGATGTTTCCCTGCTGTGATCCCGGTTGCCCAACCATATGCGGTCTCTGTCCCGGTGCCGCAAGGGGCCAGACGGCGGTGATTGCCTTGCGACAGGGGCCGGGTTGCCGTATAGGCTGCGGCACAACGGCGAAAGGCCGGCGCCGCACCGGTGCCTGCCCGTTCACCGCCGCGCGGAGAGGTCATGGCACGACGCAAGAAGATTTACGAAGGCAAGGCCAAGATCCTCTACGAAGGCCCCGAGCCGGGCACTTTGGTTCAGTACTTCAAGGATGACGGCGGGGCGATCAGCACGCCCAAGCCCGGTCAGGCGATTGAGGGGAAGGGCGTTCTCAACAACCGTCTGTCGGAATTCTTCATGTCCGGGCTGAATGCCATCGGGGTGCCCACGCATTTCATCCGCCGCCTGAACATGCGCGAGCAGCTGGTGCGCATGGCAGAAATCATCCCGATCCAGGTGGTGGTCCGCAATTTCGCCGCCGGGCCGATTTCCGCGCGCCTGGGGATTGCCGAAGGCACACCGCTGCCCCGGCCGATTGTCGAATTCTACTACAAGGACGAAAAGCTGGGCGATCCGATGGTGGCGGAAGAGCATATCATCGCCTTTGGCTGGGCCGGGCAGCAGGATCTGGATGACATGGTGGCGCTGGCCCTGCGGGTGAATGATTTCCTGTCGGGCGTCATGATGGGCGTCGGCATAAGGCTTGCCGATTTCCGGATCGAGATCGGCCGCATCTGGGAAGGCGATTTCATGCGCCTGATCATCGCCGATGAAATCAGCCCCGACAGTTGCCGCCTGTGGGACATGCGCGCAGCCGAACGCGCCGAAGGCCAGCCCGCCATCGACCCCGGCCCGCTGGCCGATGTCTATACCGAACTGGCCCGCCGTCTGGGGGTCCTGCCCACGAATGTGACGCATACGCCAAAGCCCACGCTGATCAACTGAAAGACCTTGCGATGAAAGCCCGCGTTCATGTCATGCTGAAGGACGGCGTTCTGGACCCGCAGGGCGAGGCGGTGCGCCATGCGCTTGGGACGCTGGGCTTTGCCGGCGTGCAGGCCGTGCGCCAGGGCAAGGTGATCGAGCTTGATCTGTCCGCCACCGACCGCGCGGCGGCAGAGCACGAGGTGCGCGCCATGTGCGAGAAGCTGCTGGCCAACACCGTGATCGAGACGTTCACCGTCGAGATCGCCTGAAGGGAAATCCCGCGCCCCGGCATCCGGGGCGGGCCAGCGGAGAGACCGGCCATGCGCGCTGCGGTGCTGCGGACCTATAATGACGATCTGTCGCTGGAACAGGTGGCAGACCCCGCCTGCGCGCCGGATGGTGTGGTGCTGCGGGTTCTGGCCTGCGGCATCTGCCGGTCGGACTGGCATGGCTGGACCGGAGAGCATCCGCGCGTGAAGCCGGGGCAGATTCCCGGCCACGAATACTGCGGCGAGGTGGTGGAAGCCGGGGCGCAATCGACATGGCAGGTGGGCGACCGGGTGGTGGCACCCTTCATTCTGGCGTGCGGGGCCTGTCCTGACTGCCAGTCGGGCCATGGCAACATCTGTGCGCGGCAGCGCCTGCCGGGCTTTACCGAACCGGGGGCCTTTGCCGAGTTCATCTCTGTACCCTTTGCCCATAACCTGGCACGTCTGCCCGACAGCCTGTCGCCGGCGGTTGCGGCGGGGCTGGGGTGCCGGGTGACGACGGTCTGGCATGGGCTGACCGACCGGGCGGCGCTGCGGGCCGGCGAATGGCTGGCGGTGCATGGCACCGGGGGGGTCGGTCTTTCGGCGCTGCTGCTGGGCCGCGCGCTGGGTGCGCGGGTCATTGTTGTCGATGTCGTTCCCGAAAAGCTGGCCCATGCGCTGGCGCAGGGGGCCGAGGCCGCGATTGACGCGCGCGACGGCGATGTTGCAGGGCGCATCATCGCACTGACCGGCGGCGGGGCGCATCTGAGCATCGAGGCGCTGGGCATTGCCGCCACCACCAATGCCTCGATCGGCTGTCTGCGCCCGCTGGGCCGCCATGTGCAGATCGGGATGCCGGTGGGTCATGCGGCGCGCATGGAAATCAACATGAACGCCGTCTACATGAAGAACCTGGCCCTGTTCGGCACGCGCGGCATGCCAGGCTGGCGCTATCCGTCGCTGCTGTCACTGATCGAGGCGGGTCGGGTCGATTTCGCGCCGCTGATCGCGCGGCGCGTGGCCCTGTCGGGTGCCTCGGCAGAGCTGCGCGCCTTCAACGGACCGACCCCGCCGGGCGTGGCCGTGATCACCGACTTTTCGGCGTAGAGCGTGACGAGGCTCTGTTGAATCGGCCGGCGCATGGCGTGCCCTTTCCTTCCTGCCGGATTACCGCCGTCAGGCTTGGGGCACGCCCCTTGCCTGCGGGCGAAAGCCCTCTGGCAATCGGACCGTGAAAACGCTCCACAGGAGCGTGTTCAGTCAGTCCTCTGGGCGCGCGGTTTCCAGCCCGGCCGCGCGGTTTCCCGACAGATTTTCGCCCATTGTCTTCGGCTTGCACAAGGTCGCGCATCAGACGGGGCAGGGGGGTGGAATGCCCCGTCGGTTTGGTCTAAGCGACACTTGCATCTCTTGCAAAGGACCGCCGATGAAAGCTGCCGTCGTTACCTTTCCGGGGTCAAACTGTGACCGTGACCTTGCCGTGGCCTTTGCCCAGGCCGGGGCAGAGGTGGTTCGGGTCTGGCACAAGGACACGGCCCTTCCGGCGGGCGTGGACATTGTCGGCATTCCCGGCGGCTTTTCCTTTGGCGACTATCTGCGCTGCGGGGCCATTGCCGCGCGGTCGCCCGTCGGGCAGGCGGTGGCCGCCCATGCGGCGCGCGGCGGTTTCGTGCTGGGCATCTGCAACGGCTTTCAGGTGCTGACCGAGATGGGTCTGCTGCCCGGTGCGCTGATGCGCAATGCGGGGCTGAGGTTTGTCTGCAAGCCGGTGACGCTGACGGTCGCCACCGCAACCAGCGCCTATACCGGCGGATGGGCCAGGGGCGACAGGATCATCCTGCCGGTTGCGCATCATGACGGCAATTACACCGCCGACGCCGCAACGCTGGCGCAGCTGGCCGGGGAAGACCGCATCGCCTTCACCTATGCCGAAAACCCGAACGGGGCGATGGCGGACATTGCCGGGGTGCTGTCGGCCAACCGCAGGGTGCTTGGCCTGATGCCGCATCCCGAACGCGCCGTGGACGCAGCCCTGGGCGGGACCGATGGTTCGGTGCTTTTCCGCTCGGTCCTTGGCGCGCTTGCGCCGGTCTGACCCCGAAAGCTTGAGCCGGGCCTGCCGAACGCCTACAGTCGCGCGATGACCGAACCGGCAGACAGCCCCGAGGATGAGACGGAAGGCCCGGACACGGCCGGAATGACCTGGCGCGTGCGGCTGGCCGTTGCCGGGCTGATCCTGTTTGCCATCGGGGTGATTCTGTTCACCAACCAGTGGCTGACCCAGCGCTTTACCGAGACAACGCGCAGCCGCGCCGAATTGCGGCTGGCGCTGTATTCGGGAAACATCCTGACGGAATTGCAGCGCAATTCGGTTGTGCCGCTGTTGCTGGCGCGTGACCCCGAACTGATCGGCGCGCTGACCTCGGGCAATTTTGCGCTGACCTCGCAGCGGCTGATTTCGTTCCAGTCCGAAATCGGCGCGGCATCGATCCTGCTGCTGGACAGCGGCGGACGGGTGGTGGCCGCAACCACCCGGCAGCGCATCGGGACCAATTACAGCGGTGCCGCGTTCTTCGTCGAGGCGCAACGGGCCGGGGAAACGGTGTTTTCCGCCGCGCAACGGGCCGAAGGCGGCTTTGGCTTCAGCTATTCGCGCGCGCTGGTGTCCGAGAACCGGACAATCGGGGTGATTGTGGTCGAGGTTGATCTGGCCAAGTACGAACGGGCCTGGGCCGGGCTGCAGGATGCCGTCGCGGTCACGGACAGCCAGGGCACGGTCATGCTGGCCACCGAACCGCGCTGGCGCGGATTGCCGCTGGAGGATGCGATTTCGCTGATCGATGCGGCCAATCCGCTGACGCGGGCCTTGAATGCGACGGCGGACTGGGCCAGTTCCCCCGGCGAGACTGAGGATACCTATGTCAAGGGCGAGGCCGTGATGCAGACGTCCGCCCGGATTCCGTTCCGGGGATGGCGGCTTGTCACCTTTACCGCCTATGATTCCGTGCGGGAACGGGTCAACGGCGTTCTGGCGCTGGAGATCATGGGATTTGCGATCCTTCTGGCGCTGACCTTCTACCTGCTGTCGCGTCGCGCCCTGTCGCGGTCAGAGTTCTTTCAGCGCGAATCTGCGGAACTGCGGCTGCTCAATGCCCGGTTGCAGCGCGAGATTGCCGAGCGTGAGCGTGTGCAAAAGACGCTGGCCGTGGCGGAACAGACGCTGGCCCAATCGTCGAAGCTGGCAGCCCTGGGAGAGATGTCTGCCGCCGTCAGCCATGAACTTAACCAGCCGCTGGCCGCGATGAAGACCTATCTTGCCGGGGCGCGGCTGCTGCTTCAGCGGCGGCGCAGCGAAGAGGCGCTGTCGTCGTTCCAGCGGATCGATGATCTGATCGACCGGATGGGGGCGATCACGCGGCAACTCAAATCCTATGCCCGCAAGGGGGGCGAGGCTTTTGAGCCGGTCGACGTGAAACAGGCGATATCCTCGGCGCTGTCGATGATGGAGCCGCAGTTGAAGTCGCGTGTGATCCGCATCACGCGCACCCTGCCGCGCAACCCCGTGATGGTGCTGGCCGACCGTGTGCGGCTGGAGCAGGTCATCATCAACCTGCTGCGCAATGCGATCGATGCAACGCGCGGTCTGGCCGACCCGGAAATCGAGATTCTGCTGTCTGCGGGCGAAACCGCGACCCTGGCCGTGCGCGACAACGGGCATGGCATTGCCGATCTCGATACCCTGTTCGAGCCCTTTTACACCACCAAGAAGCCGGGCGAAGGGGTGGGCCTTGGCCTGGCGATTTCCTCGGGGATTGTCAATGATCTGGGGGGGCGGCTGACCGCACGCAACGGTGAATCCGGCGGGGCGGTCTTTGAGGTACAGCTTCCCGTGATGGGTGCGGAACGCCCGCCGGTCCGGGAACCGAATGTCCCTGATCCTGTGGCGTCCCCGCCCGACGCCACGACGCAGGCAGCCGAGTGAGGTGACATGGCACGAACGATGAAGGTCGCAATCGTTGATGACGAGGCAGACATGCGGCAATCGATCAGCCAGTGGCTGGCATTGTCGGGGTTCGATACGGAAACCTATGGCAGCGCCGAAGACGCGCTGAAGGGCATCGGGCCGGATTTTCCGGGGGTGGTTGTCAGCGACATCCGTATGCCGGGCATGGATGGGATGGCCTTTCTCAGGAAGCTGATGGGGCAGGACAGCGGGCTGCCAGTGATCCTGATCACCGGGCATGGCGATGTGCCGATGGCGGTGGAGGCGATGCGGGTGGGGGCCTTCGATTTTCTGGAGAAGCCCTTCAACCCCGACAGGATGACGGAACTGGCAAAGAAAGCCACCCAGGCGCGGCGGCAGACCCTGGACAACCGGGCACTGCGCCGGGAACTGTCCGACGGCTCGATGCTGATGAAGAAGCTGATCGGGCAGTCCGCCGTGATGGAACGGCTGCGCGAGGACATCCTTGATCTTGGGCAGGCCGACGGTCTTGTGCTGATCGACGGGGAAACCGGCACCGGCAAGACGCTGGTGGCCCATGCGCTTCATGCCGTTGGGCCGCGCGCGGGCAGGAAGTTCGTCACGGTTTCCTGCGCGGCCTGGTCCGAAGACCAGCTGACGGCGCGGCTTTTCGGACCGACCGGGGACGGAACCATCCCGCTGGTCGAGGAAGCCCGCGGCGGAACCCTGTGCCTTGAGGATATCGAAGCGCTGAGCGGTGCCCTGCAGGCGCGTCTGCTGACCGTGATCAACGAACAGGGTGTTCCGCCCGAAACCCGGATCATCGCAATCTGCAATGAACATGCCCCGGACAAGACCGTTGAAGATGTTCTGCGCCCCGACCTGTACTACCGGATCGGTGCGATGAAAATCACCCTGCCGCCGCTGCGGTCGCGCGGCGAGGATATTCTGGCGATGTTCACCCGCCTGGCCGAGGAATTTGCCGGGGAATACGGCTGCGAGGCCCCCCAGGTCACGGCGCAGGAGGCCGCACAGCTGCTCCAGGCGCCCTGGCCCGGCAATGTGCGCCAGCTGGTCAACATCGCCGAGCGCGCCGTGCTGCAGAACCGGCGCGGGTCCGGTTCCATCGCATCGCTGCTGATGGCCGACAATGAAACGGCAGGGCCGGCGATGACGACCGAAGGCAAACCGCTGAAGGAATATGTCGAGACGTTCGAGCGTATGCTGATCGACAACACCATGCGCCGTCACAAGGGATCGATCGTGGCCGTGATGGAAGAATTGTGCCTGCCGCGCCGGACACTGAACGAGAAGATGGCCAAATACGGCCTGACCCGGTCTGATTACGTCTGAAACAGCCGGGTATCTCCGGGCCGCCGCCGTTCGCCGGACCAGGGGGTGCCGCCCGGACCGGTCCGGACAGGGCAAGACAGCCAGGCGGGGAAAAAACACATTGTGTTTACCGGGCCGTCACCGCTATGGTTCCCCGCGATGGGCGTCTTGCCCACGCAGGAGTTTCGCCGCCGGAGGCGTGGCTTGGGCCGCAGGGCCACAGCGCACCTTCGCGGACTGACCGGCCGCAAGGCCACAGGCTTGCCCGTCGTCCTTTGGGGCTGACGTGCTTTTGAATGGGTGACGCATCCGTCATCCGGGACAGAACCGCGATGATGCGCGCCATGACAGGGAGTTCGCGTGAAGAGTGCCGCTCAGGCACCGATCCGCATTGCCCCGCGCCGCATCTTGCCCGAACAGACAGCCCGCCGTCGCGAATCCGCCCCGCCGAAGCCTGCTTCGGGCCGGGTCGTGTGGCCGGCTTATTGGAATATCATGGTCAAGAAGATGCTTATCGATGCCACCCACGCCGAAGAAACGCGGGTGGTCGTGGTGGACGGAAACAAGGTTGAGGAATTCGATTTTGAAGCCGTCAACAAACGCCAGATTGCGGGAAACATCTATCTCGCCAAAGTAACCCGTGTCGAGCCGTCGCTGCAGGCGGCTTTCGTGGACTACGGCGGAAACCGCCATGGCTTTCTGGCCTTCGCGGAAATCCACCCCGACTACTACCAGATCCCGGTTGCCGACCGCAAAGCCCTGCTGGAAGAAGAGCGCGCCTTTGCCCGCGCCGAGGAAGAGGAAGAGGCCGGCCGCAACCGCCGCCGTGGCCCGCGCAACGCCGTCCGGGCCGAGGCCGCCGACAGCGCCGATGCGGTGCAATCGGCAGAAATCGGCACGATGGATGTGGTGGACCTGGGCGAGGAAACCGGGGCAGACGCGCTTTACGCCGCCGCGCCGGGGGACCGGAGCGGACCTGCCGAAGATGATCTGACGTTCCGCCCCGCCAGGGGCGGCCGGTCGCGGTCGCGCGAAGACGGGGACGAAGACGGCGACGGCGGGACAAAGACCTACCGGTCGATGGATCATGCCACAGAACTGGACGACGAGATCGAGTCGGTCGCAGAAGAGGATGTGGCCGAAGAAATCCGCCAGCCGCGCAAGCCGCGGCCCCGGAAATACAAAATCCAGGAAGTGGTCAAGGTCCGCCAGATCATGCTGGTCCAGGTTGTCAAGGAAGAGCGCGGCAACAAGGGGGCCGCACTGACCACCTATCTGTCGCTGGCGGGGCGCTATTGCGTGCTGATGCCGAACACGGCGCGGGGGGGCGGGATCTCGCGCAAGATCACCCAGGCGGCCGACCGCAAGAAGCTGAAGGAAATCGCGCAGGAAATCGAGGTGCCCGAAGGTGCCGGGCTGATCATCCGTACCGCCGGGGCCAAGCGTACCAAGCCCGAGATCCGCCGCGACTATGAATACCTGATGCGCCTGTGGGAACAGGTCCGCGAGCTGACGCTGAAAAGCATCGCCCCCGCCCCGATCTATGAGGAAGGCAACCTGATCAAGCGGTCGATCCGCGATCTTTACAACCGCGAGATCGAGGAAGTTCTGGTCGAAGGCGTCGAAGGTTACCGCGTGGCCAAGGACTTCATGAAGATGATCATGCCGTCCCATGCCAAGGTCGTGCAGCCCTATGCCGAAGCGATGCCGCTGTTCGCGCGCTATCAGGTGGAAAGCTATCTTGGCGGCATGTTCAACCCGACCGTCCAGCTGAAATCCGGCGGCTACATCGTGATCGGCGTGACCGAGGCGCTGGTGGCCATCGATGTGAACTCGGGGCGGGCCACCAGGGAAGGCTCGATTGAGCAGACCGCGCTCAACACCAACCTTGAGGCCGCCGAAGAGATTGCCCGCCAGTTGCGCCTGCGCGATCTGGCCGGGCTGATCGTCATCGATTTCATCGACATGGAAGAGCGCAAGAATAACGCCGCCGTCGAAAAGAAGCTGAAGGACAAGCTCAAGACCGACCGTGCGCGCATTCAGGTGGGCCGCATTTCGGGTTTCGGCCTGCTGGAGATGAGCCGCCAGCGCCTGCGCCCCGGCATGCTGGAAAGCACGACGCAACCCTGTGCGCATTGCCACGGCACCGGGCTGATCCGGTCTGATGACAGCATGGCGTTGCAGGTGCTGCGCCAGCTCGAGGAAGAGGGCACGCGCAGACGGTCGAAAGAAGTGTTGCTCAGGGCGCCTGTCGCCGTGGTCAATTACCTGATGAACCAGAAGCGCGAGCATATCGCGCTGATCGAGGCCCGCTATGACATGGCGGTGCGGATCGAGGCGGACCCCTCGCTGATCAGCCCCGACTATTCGATCGAGAAGTTCAAGACTGCAACCCGGGTGATTTCCCCTGCCATGGCATCGGTGATTTCGGCCGAATCCACCATCATGCCCGATCTGGAGGAAGAAGAGCTTTTCCCGGACGAGGATGGCGAAGATGCCGCCGAGGACGATCCGGCGGAAGAGGTCGCCGAAGATGCTGCGGCCGAGGCGCGCGGCGGGTCCCGCGCCGAGACAGCCTCTGGCGACGGAGCGCCCGGCAAGAAGAAGCGCCGCCGCCGCCGCCGCCGCCGCGCAGGAAGCGCCAATGGCGAGGGGGTGTCAGGCGACACCGCGCAGGATCAGGGCGGGGATGCGGACGACACCGGGCTTGAGGGTGAGGCAGAGGCCACGCCCGCAGCGCCCGCGAAAAAGGCCGGCCGGACCCGCACCCGCACCCGCAAGACAGCCCCCGCTGAAAGCCCGGAGGCCACGGTGGCGGCAGACCCGGTGCCTGATGCGGTGACCGCGCCTGTTGCCGTGCCCGAAGACGCAGAAGCCCGGCCCGATGCCGGGGCCGGGGCAGCGGCAAAGAAACCGGCCCGGTCCCGCCGGAAGACGAAAGACGCCGAACCGGCAGAGACGCCTGCCGCCCTGGCCGAACCTGTCGCCGGGGCCGAAGCTGTTTCCCCGGCTGTGGCCGAAGCCCCGGTGAAACGGCCGCGCTCGCGCACCAGGCGCGCTGTGGCAGACGCGGACGCGCCCGCTGGGGCGGAACCGCCTGCCGCCCTGGTCGCGGCGCCCGAGGCGGTGGTCGCGGCACCAGCACCGGGCGTATCGCAAACATGGGTGGCCGCACCGGAACCTGTGGTGGAAAAGGCCCCGCCGGAAGATGATGGCAAGCCGAAAAAGCGTGGCTGGTGGTCGCTGGGCCGCTGACAGCGGGGCAAAGCCGGCAGGCGGGCGCGGCGGAAAACCGGCACGCCCGTTTCCTGCCGGTCAGGCCCGGCGGATCAGAAAGGTTGTGACCGCTCCGCAGGTGCGGCTGTTTATCAGGTCATGTCCGGCTTCGGCGCAGAAATGCGGCAGGTCGATCTGCGCCATCGGGTCGGTCGCGGTGATGCGCAGCACCCTGCCCGGGGCCATGCCGATCAGCCTCTTGCGCGCACGCAAGACGGGCAGGGGGCACAAGAGCCCCTGGCAATCCAGATCCTCATCCCAGGTCATGGCAGCGCGATAGCGGTGCAGGCCGCGCCTGTCCACGGCAATGTGACGCGCGGGCCGGTGACGGCACCCCCGGCGTAAGCTATGTCGCCGGAAGGGGGTTCTGCATGTTCGGGATTGACGTGATTGACGCCGGGCTGCTGCCCGGCATGATGGTGGCGCTGGCGGCGGGCATTCTGTCCTTTCTCAGCCCCTGCGTGCTGCCCATTGTGCCGCCCTATCTTGCCTATATGGGCGGGATCAGCATGGCGGAAATGCAGGCGGGGCGCGCGGCGCAGCGGCGCGTGATGCTGCCCGCACTGTTCTTCGTGCTGGGGCTGTCAACTGTCTTTCTGTTCCTTGGCTTCGCCGCCTCAGCCTTCGGGGCGTTCTTTCTGCAGAATGCGGATTGGTTCAATACCGCGGCCGGGCTGATCGTGATGGTCTTTGGCGCGCATTTCATCGGTGTGTTCCGCATTGGCTTCATGGACCGTGATCTGCGGATGGACGCAGGCGATCACGGCGGTTCGGCCCTGGGGGCCTATGTGCTGGGTCTTGCCTTTGCCTTTGGCTGGACGCCCTGCATCGGGCCGCAGTTGGGGGCCATCCTGTCCCTGGCGGCGGGCGAGGCCAGCATGACGCGCGGCACGCTTCTGCTGGCGGTCTACGCCCTTGGACTTGGCGTTCCCTTCCTGCTGGTGGCGGCATTCCTGCCACGGCTGACCGGTGTCATGGGGTGGATGCGCCGCCATATGGAGCGGATCGAAAAGGTGATGGGCCTGCTGTTGTGGACGATCGGGCTGCTGATGCTGACCGGCGGATTTTCCAGCTTTTCCTACTGGCTTCTGGAAACCTTTCCCGGTCTGGCCGCGCTTGGATAGGGCGGTCCTGACGCGCCGCACAGGGCAGGACGGCGGTTCTCAGGCGTCGTCTGACCTGCTTTTGAGGGAATCGCAGCGCCGGTAGTGGCGCAGGATGAACAGCCGGATCGCCGAGGCAAGGCCCAGATCACCCCGACCTGAGTCGATTGCGGCGGCAAGGCTGTTGATTGCCTGGCCCGAGCCTGCCGCAATGGCTTTGAATGCCTCCCAGAACTCGGGTTCAAGGGACACGCTGGTGCGGTGGCCGTTCAGGGTCACCGAATGCTTTGCCGGACGGTCGTTCATGTCTCTGACCGTTTATGGCCATCCAGCCGCCGCACTGCCGTTTCAGCCGCAATACGCTCTGCCGTCTTTTCGGCCTTGCTGCGGCCGTGCTTTGCCGCGTTTTCTGCGGCCTTCGTGGCCTGCATCTGACGTTTCTTCTGCTTGGAAACCAAGCGCAGGTTGATTGTTTCAGTCATCTTGCTGGCGTCCCGATTTCTGTTTCTGCGTCACTTTCGCCTGCTGGCCACGGGCCGCGTCCCTGACGGGTCGCAGCCTTTGTGCCCCAGATCACCCTTTGGGGCCGATCATGTCTTCGGGGCGTACCACGCGGTCGAAGGTTTCGCCATCGACCAGACCCAGCGCAATCGCCTCTTCGCGCAGGGTGGTGCCGTTCCGGTGCGCCGTCTTTGCCACCTTCGTTGCGTTGTCATAGCCGATCATCGGTGCCAGGGCCGTGACCAGCATCAGGCTTTCCTTCATCAGCCTGTCGATTCGGGCCAGATTGGCGCGCGTGCCGGCCACCATGTTGTCGGTGAAGCTGCGGGCGGCATCGCCCAGAAGCTGCGTTGATTGCAGCACGTTGTAGCTCATCACCGGGTTATAGACGTTCAGCTCGAAATGCCCCTGTGATCCGGCAAAGCCGACGGTGGCGTCATTGCCCATGACCTGCGCGCAGACCATGGTCAGCGCCTCGGCCTGGGTCGGATTGACCTTGCCGGGCATGATGGACGATCCCGGCTCGTTTTCCGGCAGGATCAGCTCGCCCAGGCCAGAGCGCGGGCCGGAGCCGAGCAGCCGCATGTCATTGGCGATCTTGAACAGCGATACGGCAACGGTTTTCAGGGCGCCGGAAAACATCACCATCGCGTCATGCGCCGCCAGGGCTTCGAACTTGTTGGGGGCGGGCACGAAGGGCAGGCCGGTGATTTCGGCAATCTTCGCCGCGACCCGCCGGTCCCAGCCGACGCGGGTGTTCAGGCCGGTGCCCACCGCCGTACCGCCCTGCGCCAGTTCGTAAATCTCTGGCAGGACCTTGTGGATGCGCAGCATCCCCTGGCTGACCTGATGGGCATAGCCGCTGAATTCCTGGCCCAGCGTCAGGGGGGTGGCATCCTGCGTATGGGTGCGGCCGATCTTGATGATGTCCCTGAATTCCACCGTCTTGTCGACAAGGGCCGCATGCAGCTGTGCCAGTCCGGGCAGCAACACGTCGCGCGCCATCATGCCGATGGCCACATGCATGGCTGTGGGGAATGTATCGTTGGAACTTTGCCCCATGTTGACGTGATCATTGGGGTGGACCGGCTTTTTCGACCCCATCACCCCGCCCAGTATCTCGATCGCGCGGTTCGAGATGACCTCATTCGCGTTCATGTTGGATTGTGTGCCGGACCCGGTCTGCCAAACGGCAAGGGGGAAGTTGTCGTCAAAGCGCCCGTCGATCACCTCTTGCGCGGCGGCGACAATGGCGGCCCCCAGCGCAGGGTCAAGGTCGCCCTGCGCCACGTTCACCTCGGCGCAGGCGCGCTTGATGATGGCCAGCGCGCGGATGATGGCGACGGGCTGCTTTTCCCAGCCGATGGCAAAGTTAAGGATCGACCGCTGGGTCTGCGCGCCCCAGTATCTGTCTGCGGGAACCTCAAGCGGGCCGAAGCTGTCGGTTTCGGTGCGGGTTGCAGTCATCGGGCGCGCTCCTGCGTTGCGGGTGCCCTGTCATAGGATGGAGAGGTGGCGAAATCAATTGGCATACCGTCGCATACCGTGCCAGGGAGCACCCGTAGCGGCAGGGACAGACCCGTTTGCGCGGCAGATCGAATCTGCTGCGCAGTCCTGCGCCTGTCGCGCGCGCGGCGCAAAGGCACTTCAAGACGGCACGGCTGATCCGGGGAAAGGCGCGGTCGTGCCCGTACCCTCCCCCTGCGGTCCCTGCACCGGGCCGGGTGGCCACGGCCCGCAGAGGGGTGCGCAACAACCGGGATCGTCCGGGGCACGCACGCAGCGGCTTTTCGCAAAAGGCCCGGCTCTGCCCCGCCCGCCCGGCACCGCTACTTGCGGAACTTGTCCAGGCTGACGACTTCGGCCGCCTGGGGCGGTGCGTCTTCCTCCTGATCTTCAGCTGCGTCTTCGTCATCGTCGTCATCGGAATGCGTTTCAAACCGCAGGCCGAATTCGACGGAGGGATCGACAAAGGTGCGCACCGCGTCAAAGGGAATCACCAGGGGTTCCGGCTGATTGCCGAAATTCAGGGTGATGGAAAAGCCTTCGTCGGTCACAACCAGATTTTCGTACCAGTGCTGGATGACAATCGTCATCTCTTCCGGGTAGCGCGCCCTGAGCCAGTCGGCGATGGCAACGTCGGGGTGGGTGGTGTCGAAGGTGATGAAGAAATGATGCGCGCCGGGAAGGCCGTTTTCCGCGACATCCTCCAGCACCGTCTGGATCAGGCCCCGCATCGCGCGGTGCATCAGATTGCCGTAATCGATGGCCCGCGCCATGCTGTCATCCCCAACATACCGTGGGGCCACCATAAGGGATTCGACCGCGATTGAAAGAGGATGATGCCGCCGCCCGGCGCATCACGAAACGGAAAGCAGCCACGAGGCGGCGGCGGACAGCGCCAGAACCAGCGGAAGCGGCCAGTTGCGCCACATGATCAGAACCCCGGCACCTGCGGCCAGCAGTGCGGGAATCGGCTGAAAGCCGGCCCAATCGGGCACAGGCACATGGAAAGGGCCGGCCACAGCCTGATCCACAGAGCTGAAGATGACATGCAGGGTGAACCAGACCGAAAGGCTGGCAATAACGCCAACCACGGCGGCGGTTATGGCCGCAAGCGCGCCTTTCAGTGCCGGGCGGCGGGTCAGATGGTCCAGCCATGGCGCCCCGGCAAAGATCCACAGAAAGCAGGGCACAAAGGTCATCCACAGCGTTACTGCCGCACCTGCAAGCCCCGCCGGCAGACCGCCCGCCTGGTAGGCCGCAAGAAAACCGACGAACTGGGTCACCAGAATCAGCGGGCCGGGCGTGGTTTCAGCCAGGCCCAGCGCGTCGATCATCTGAGCTTGGGTGATCCATCCGAAATCGTTGACCACCGTCTGCGCCATCCAGCCCAGAACCGCATAGGCACCGCCAAAGGTCACCACCGCCAGCATGGCAAAGAAACCGCCGATCCGGGCCAGAATCCCCTGTTCGAACAGCATCAGCCCAGCCAGCGGCACCAGCCAGATCGCGCCCCAGATCGCTGCGGTGCGAAGTGTTTCGTCCAGCGGCGGTGCTGTTGCGGGCAGGCCGGTTGCGACCGAACCGCGCGTTCCGATCCAGCCCCACAGGGCCGCCAGACCGATGATCAGCGGGAAGGGCAGGTTCAGCAGGAACAGGCCGGCAAAGGCCAGCCCGGCAATCAGGTAATCCCCCGCCCCCTTCAGCGCCCGCCTCGCCACGCGCAACAGGGCATGAATGACAATCGCCGCAACGGCCGCCTTGACGCCCAGCAGCAGCGCCTGCGCAAGGGGGGCCTGACCATAGCGCGCATAGACCACCGACAGGGCAAGGATCAGCAGCGCGCCCGGACCAACAAACAGCAGCCCCGCAACAAGGCCGCCTTTGGTGCCGTGCAGCTTCCATCCGGCATAGGTGGCAAGCTGCATCGCCTCCGGCCCCGGCAGCAACATGCAGAACGACAGGGCGCGCAGGTATTCGTCTTCGCTCAGCCAGCGGCGCTGCTCGACCAGTTCGCGATGCATCAGCGCAATCTGGCCGGCGGGGCCGCCGAAAGACAGAAGGCCGATGCGCAGGAACGCAGCGAACAATTCGCCGAAGGACGGCTGACCTGCGGGCAGGGCCGCAGCGGCTGCGGGCGGAGCCATGCCCTAAGGTTCCTGCCTGGTCGGGGTGCGCAGACGCCCTGTGCCGATGCCGCGCGGACAGTCATCCTGGCCGCGCGCGGTCAGCGCAGGATCGCCCCGGCGGTGCCGGAAGGCGGGGCAGCCCGCATGTCCGGTGTCATCGCCCGCACTGTCGGTCACCCGGCGGCGGCAACCGGGCAGGGCGGCGGATCGGGCCGCTGAAAAGCGGATGGCCCGGCCCCCGGCAGTATCGCGCGCGGCAAAGGCGCGCGGCCGGGCGCAGGCATCGGCGGCACAGCGGGCCGCGTCCCGCCGGTCGCGCATCCGCGGCCGGGGCCGCACCGGCACCTGCGCCCCGGTGCCGGACCATGGCGCAACAGCAGGCGCGACCCGACCCGGCAAGGGTTTGTGCGCACCTTCGCGGCCATCCGGGACATCCGCCAGACCGTGTAGCTGCAACGCATCCTCGCGGGCAGCGGCCAAGCCGGACAGGCAGATCACCGGCGGCAGCGCCGGTGTGCGGGCGCAGCCGGTCAGAGGCAGCGGGATGAGGCAACAGACCATGCCCCAAGGGTGGCACGGCTGCGCGCAGAAGCAAGGCAGGAAGTGCAGGTTTCTGTTGCCAGGTACCTGCGAACCCCGCCTTACGCGGCTAAGCGCAAGGGCTTATGTTTGGTATTGCGAGCCGCTTACGCAGCCAGCGCCACCGGAGCACGGTTGTCATTGGCAACTGTACTTTTGGACCGGTAACGGTGGTACCCCGCCGAGCGAAAGCTGGCCCCTTTGGACGTTCGTCGATCCTGTTTCGGCCCCATCCGCCCGCAATGCCGGGTTGGTCTGGTGGAGCCGCCGGGTACTGCCCCCGGGTCCGATCCGCGTATTACGGGTGCGTTTATCGCCATAGTCCGGATTGCCCCGGACAAGGCCAATATAGGGCAGGGGTGCCCCCGCCGCAAGACGCACTCTTGCAGCGGTTTTTGCGCGCGAATCCAGACAGCCCGGCCCAGAATGCGAAACGCCCGGGGCGGACCCGGGCGGTTGCTGCGGCAGAAAGGGCTGTCAGAACCCCGACTTGATCAGTTCAAACTCTTCCAGCATCCGCGCGCGAAGCGCGCCGTCAATCGGCGTCTGGGCAAGAACGGTCGTGCTGATCGGGTCAACCTCGCCCGCCTTCAGGTCTTCAAGTGTGATCCCGGCCATCGCCGCGTCGTTCGAATGGGCATAACCCACTTTGTCCAGCAACACCCTGGCAGTGCCATGCGCAAGCCAGGCATTGATGAAGTCATAGGCCTTGTCTTCCGAACCGGGCGCGTCCTTCATGTTGACAAAACCGCAAAAGAACGACGCCGCCCCTTCCGTGGCCTGACGCTGAAAGCCCACGTTGAACCCGTCAGCCCGCAGGATCGGGATCACATCGTTCCAGGACCAGGCCACCAGCACCTCGCCCGAGGCCATGAGCTGGGCCAGTTCGGACGGGTCGGTCCAATAGGCACGCACGTTGGCATGGGCCTGGCGCAGCCAGGCTGCTGCTGCCTGAAACTGCTCATCGGTCGTCGTGGTCCAGTCGGTCACACCGGTGGCAAGCAGCGCCAGTGACCAGACGTCATCGGTGTTGTCGGGAAGCGAAACGCGGCCCGCAAACTTCGGGTCGATAAAGACGTTAAGCGAGGCAACATCCTCTGCCGTCACCTGGTCGGCGTTGTAGGCTATGGCCGTGAACGCATAATCGGTCGGGATGTACCAGACGCCGGTGTCGTCGCTGACGGTGCCCGAGTTCAGGAACTTTGGCGCGATATTGGCGAATTCGGGAATGCGGCTGACATCCCAGGGCTCTATCAGACCGGCATCGCGGTACTTTCCCACCATCTGCGAACAGGGATGCGCCACATCCACCCTGAAGCCCGATGAAACCTTCTGAAACGCCTCGTCGTCATCGCCGAACACCGCAAAGGTGGGTCCCTGGCCGTGCTTGGCCACAAAGTCGTTGACGAAGGCGTCGTCCGTGAAACTGGCCCAGTCGAATACAATCAGTTCGGGGTCGGCGGCGCGCACCGGCGCGGCCAGGGTCAGCGCGACGGCTGCCGAGACAAGAAGGGCGGTTGAATGTTTCATGGAAGCCTCATGATGCCGGGTTGGGAACGTGACGTTAGACTGAAATAGTGGCATGGCACCTGAAAATCATCCTTCCGCTGATCAATCATTCTCAAAGCTTGGTGACTGCACGTCGCCGCAGCGTGTTTTTTGACTCACAGCCCGGATTTCCGCCCATTTTTTCAGCAGATTTCGATCCGCCGGGCTGCACTGACCGGGGCCGGGGCAGGCAAGGCCGGTCGAAGGACCAAGGGTGGAGGTGCCGGCCCGGCGGTGATATGGCTTTCGCCGGGTGTTCCGCCGCGTGCCGCCCACGCGCCGCAGGCGCTGCCAGCAACGGAGATGACATGACGATGCCGCTTGACATGGATTTCGTGCGCAGCCAGTTCCCGGCCTTTCACCGTGGCCCCAGCCAGGGCCAGGCGTTTTTCGAGAATGCCGGGGGCTCCTACCCCTGCCAGCCGGTGATCGACCGGCTGCACCGCTTCTACCTGGAACGCAAGGTGCAGCCCTATGCGCCCTATGCCGCCGCCCAGGCGGGGGGCGCAGAGATGGACGAGGCGCGCAGCCGCCTGTCGGCGATGCTGGGCGTGGCGGCGGACGAGCTTTCCTTCGGCCCCTCGACCAGCGCCAATACCTATGTCCTGGCCCAGGCGGTGCGGACATGGCTGCGCCGCGATGGCGGGGCAATCGTGGTGACCAACCAGGACCACGAGGCGAACTCGGGCGTCTGGCGGCGGCTGGCCGATGACGGGATCGAGCTGCGCGAATGGAAGATCGATCCCGAAACCGGGCATCTGGACCCGGACGATCTGGCGCGGCTCATGGACGACGGGCGGGTCAGGCTGGTGTGCTTTCCCCATTGTTCCAATGTGGTGGCCGAAATCAATCCGGTTGCGGCGATTGCCGCCCTGGCGCGGGCGGCGGGTGCCCGGACCGTGGTGGATGGTGTCAGCTATGCGCCGCACGGCTTTCCCGATGTTGCGGCCCTGGGGGCCGATGTCTACCTGTTCTCGGCTTACAAGACCTATGGGCCGCATCAGGGCATCATGGTGATCCGCCGCGCCTTCGGCGATGCGCTGCCCGCGCAGGGCCACTGGTTCAATGCCACCCCGCTGTACAAGCGCTTCACCCCCGCCGGTCCGGACCATGCGCAGATCGCCGCCTGTGCCGGCATGGCCGATTACATCGATGCCCTGCATGCCCGCCACTTTGCCCCCGAACCGGATGCCCTGGCGCGGGGCCGCGCGGTTCATGACCTGATGCGGGATCAGGAGGTGCGGGTGGTTGCGCCGCTGCTGGACTATCTGGCGGCGCGCAACGATGTGCGGCTGATCGGTCCGCGACAGGCGGCAGACCGGGCACCCACGGTGGCCGTGGCCCTGCCGGGCGCGGCCGAACCGGTGGCCGTTGCCCTGGCCGCCCATGGCATCAATTGCTGGGGGGGCGATTTCTATGCCAGGCGCCCGCTGGAAGCGATGGGTGTGGACATGGGAAAAGGCGTGCTGCGGCTGAGCCTTGTTCACTATACCAGCGCCGGGGATGTGGCGCGCCTGATCGCGGCGCTGGACCGCGTTCTCTGACCGGTGCGGGGGTGTCCTTTGGTGGGCCGGTCGTTGCGGTCTTGTCCGCTGCCGGGCGCGGGTTACCTTGGGGGGACCAAGCGCAAAGAGGCCCCGTGACTGATCCCGCCCCCCTGATCCTGTGGTTCCGCCGTGATCTGCGGCTGGACGATCATCCGATGCTGGCCGCAGCCGCCGCATCGGGCAGACCCCTGATCCCGCTGTTCATCCTTGACCCCGAAACCAAAGGGCAGGGCGCTGCGGCGCTGTGGCGGCTTGGCCTTGCGGTTGCGTCCTTTGCCGGAACGCTGGAACGGATCGGCAGCAGGCTGATCCTGCGGCGTGGCCCGGCGCCGGAGGTGCTGGACGCGCTGATCGCCGAAACCGGGGCAGGGGCCGTCCACTGGACGCGCGCCTGTGACCCGCCGTCGCGGGCGCGCGATACGGCGGTCAAGGCGGCGCTCAGGGCGCGCGGTGTGCAGGCGCAAAGCCATCCCGGCCCCCTGCTGCACGAACCATGGACGGTGGAAACCGGCGAAGGCGGCCATTTCCGCGTCTATACCCCGTTCTGGCGCGCGGTCAGGGACCGCGCCGTTCCCTTGCCCGCCGAAGCGCCGCCGCATCTGGCAGCGCCCGCCGCCTGGCCTGGGTCTGACCGGCTGGAAGACTGGCGTCTGGACGCGGCGATGAACCGCGGCGCGGCTGTGGTGGCACCCCATCAGGCGGTGGGCGAGGCTGCCGCCCGCGCCCGGCTGGACCGGTTTCTGGCCGGTCCCATCGATCTTTACCGCACGGCGCGCGACTTTCCGGGCGGCGAGAACACCTCACGCCTGTCCGAAAACCTGACCTGTGGCGAAATTGGCCCCCGCCGCATCTGGCACGCGGGCTGGCACGCGATGGAACAGGGCCGCGCCGGGGCGGAGCATTTCCTGAAAGAACTGGTCTGGCGTGAATTCGCCTGGCACCTGATCCACCACACGCCGCACATCACCCATGCCAACTGGCGCGATGACTGGGACAGTTTTCCCTGGCGCGGCGACAATCCCGATGCCGAACGCTGGCGCCGGGGCATGACCGGAGAGCCTTTTGTCGATGCCGCCATGCGCGAGATGTACGTGACCGGCACCATGCACAACCGCGCCCGGATGATCGCGGCCTCTTACCTGACCAAGCATCTGATGACCCATTGGAAGGTGGGGCTGGACTGGTTCGCCGAATGTCTGACCGACTGGGACCCGGCCTCGAATGCGATGGGCTGGCAATGGGTGGCGGGGTCCGGCCCCGATGCGGCACCCTATTTCCGCATCTTCAACCCGGCGACACAGGCGGAAAAGTTTGACCCCGATCAGGTTTACATCCACCGCTTTGTTGCCGAACTGTGTCGGCAACCGGGGCCGGAGGCGCTGGCCTATTTTGACGCGGTGCCACGGTCCTGGGGCCTGAAGGCTTCGGGGCACTACCCGGAGCCGGTTGTCGCGCTGGCGGCGGGGCGCGACCGGGCGCTTGCGGCCTTCAGCGCAAGAAAGACTTGAGCGCGGCGGGGCTATCCGTCACGATAAGTCAGCAAAGAGCGGCCTGCTTGGAGGGGATATGACCGCACTGACGACCACACGGGGCCAGACCGGGCTGCCACGCTATTTTTCCACCGCATTCGAGGTGGCACGCCGCCTGAACCATGGGCGCATGGATTTCGTGCTGCCCGACGGGCGCCGCTTCCGGGCCGAAGGCAGGCGCCCCGGCCCGGTGGCAGAGCTGCATATCGACAATCCCGATACCTTTGCGCGGCTGATCCGCGAGGGGGACCTTGGCTTTTGTGATGCCTATCTGGAAGGCTGGTGGTCCACGCCCGATCTGCAGGCCTTCATGGACCTGATCCATGAAGACAACGAAGGCGTCTATGACGGCTATCCCGGCATGGGGTTTGTGCGGGCCTACGAGCGTCTGCGCTTCTGGTTGCAGTCAAATTCCAGGGCGCAGGCCAGAAAGAACATCAGCCATCACTACGATCTGGGCAATGATTTCTACCGCCTGTGGCTTGACGATACGATGACCTATTCCTCGGCGATATTCGAATCCGGCCAGGAAAGCCTGGAAAAGGCCCAGATCCGCAAGTACGAAACCATGGTCGATCAGATGGGGGCGCAGCCCGGCGATCATGTGCTGGAAATCGGCTGCGGCTGGGGCGGCTTTGCCGAATACGCGGCCAAAGAGCGGGGCCTGAAGGTGACGGGGCTGACCATCAGCCAGGCCCAGCACGACTATGCGGTGCAGCGCATCGCCGCCGCCGGCCTGAGCGACAGGGTGGAAATCAAGCTGCAGGACTACCGCGACGAGCGTGGCACCTATGACGGGATCGCCAGCATCGAAATGTTCGAGGCCGTGGGCGAGAAGTACTGGCCGGTCTATTTCCAGACCCTGCGCGACCGGCTGAAACCGGGGCGTCACGCCACGCTTCAGATTATCACGGTGCAGGACAGGCGCTGGAAGGTCTACAAGCGCGGGGTCGATTTCATCCAGAAATACATCTTTCCCGGCGGGATGCTGCCGTCCCCGTCGGTTCTGAAGGCCGAGGTGGAGCGGGCCGGGCTGCGCATCCGCGGATCGATCGAATTCGGCCAAAGCTACAGCGATACGCTGCGGCGCTGGCACGAAACCTTCAATGCCCGCTGGGACGAGATTGCGGCCATGGGCTTTGATGACCGGTTCCGGCGCATGTGGAACTTCTACCTCACCTCCTGCGCCGGATCGTTCAGGTGCGGCAACTGCGATGTGACGCAGATCACCGTCACCAGACCCCGGTAGGACCGCAATGACCCCAGCCGCCAGGCCTGCTGCCGCCCTTGCCGTCCCCGCGCCGGGCTGTCCGCCCGCCGGAATCCGCCACGAAACGGCGGCGCAGCGCAGGGGCCGACTGCCGGCGCGTCCTGGCGAACGGCACCGGCACCGGGCGGTTGCGCGGCCGGGCGATCATCGGCGGTCCGCCCGGCCGGGGCTGTCTGGCGGCCATCCGTCTCGACCGGTCCGGTGGTCGGGGCGTGGACCGCGTTCCAAGACAGAGCAGAATTGATGACAGGAATACATTGCCCCAACTAGATACAGCCGAGCGCGTGCGTCGCGCAGTGGCTCCCCGCATAGCGCCGAAGCGTAAGGCTGAGCTTGGTCAGTTCATGACACCTTCAAGCGTGGCGCGCTTTATGGCGAACATGTTCCCACCCAGCACCCTGCAGACCTGCCACTTGCTCGATGCAGGCGCGGGCCTTGGCGCTCTCTCTTGTGCCTTCTTGGATCGCTGGCTTGATGGAGGACTTGCTTTCCAGAAGGTCGAAGTGACGGCCTATGAAATCGACGGCACTTTGCGCGAACACCTCAGGCAGCACTTAGCCGCATATGACCGGGTTAAGTCAGAGGTAATCGGGGACGACTACATCACCCAAGCGGCAGTCGAAGGGTTGGAGAAGGGGTTTTTCACACATGCAATCCTGAACCCTCCCTATAAGAAGATCAACAGCTCCTCGGTTCACCGACTTGCCCTGCGGGCCGTCGGGATTGAGACGGTAAATCTCTACTCCGCCTTTGTTGCCCTTGCGGTAGCACAAGCTGCGCCTGACGGGCAGATCGTGGCGATCATTCCGCGGAGTTTCTGCAATGGGCCATACTACCGCCCCTTCCGCGATTTCATCCTGGAACGGGCGGCGCTCCGTCAGATGCACTTGTTTGACTCTCGCACGCAGGCATTCAAAGATGACCAAGTGCTGCAAGAAAACGTCATAATCCGTCTGGAGCGAGGTGCTGACCAAGGTCCGGTTACGATCACCACCTCTACCGACGACAGTTTCCGTGACCTTGTCACCCATCAGCACCCGTTCGAACGGATTGTTTTCCCCGACGATCCGGGGCGGTTTATCCACATTCCGACCTCGACCGGGAAAAGCACCATCGAGCTTTCTCCGGCTGTGCGCTACTCGCTGGCTGATCTTGGGATCAGGGTATCAACCGGCCCCGTTGTGGACTTCCGACTGAAGGACCAGCTGCGCGACATGCCCGAATCTGGCACTGTGCCACTTATCTATCCTGGACATCTCAGCATGACGGGCACCGTTTGGCCGCTTATGGGCCTGCGCAAACCCAATGCCATTCTGCGAAACGAGACCACAGAGAAGTGGCTTTACCCCACCGGATTTTACTGTGTTGTTCGTCGCTTTTCGTCGAAGGAGGAGAAGCGACGGGTGGTGGCGAGCGTTGTGGACCCTGAGCCTTTTCACCCACATGAAATGCTTGGTTTTGAAAACCATATGAATGTGTTTCATGAGAACAAGGGTGGCCTGCCGGAGTCCTTGGCCCGTGGACTGGCCGTCTTCCTGAACACATCGGCTGTCGATGAAAGTTTCCGCCGCTTCAACGGGCATACTCAGGTCAACGCGACTGACCTTAAACTCATGAAATATCCAAGCCGCAGTGCTCTCACTGTCCTTGGTGAGTGGGCAAAAGAGCAGCGTGGAATTACGCAAGCCATGATTGATGAACAGTTGGGAAGACTGCCCGCATGACAGACAAGAACGCGCTTATTGAAGCAGCGCATCAGGTTATCCTGTCCCTGGGCTTGCCCAAAGCGCAGCACAACGAACGATCAGCGCTATTGCTCCTGGCCCTCCTTGATCTGACACCAGGCAAGACTTGGGCGCAGGCCGAAAATCCGCTAAGGGGCATCACCCCAATCATGGACTGGGCGCGGGAACACTATGGCAAGATCTATGCTCCAAATACCCGCGAAAACTTTCGTCGCCAGACGATGCACCAGTTCTGTGATGCAGGGGTGGCGATCCGCAACCCCGATAAGCCCGAGCGGCCGGTAAACAGTCCCAAGACTGTCTACCAGGTCGAACTGACGGCGCTGGCATTGCTTCGGACCTTCGGTTCGCCAGCGTGGCACGGCAACCTGGCAGACTACCAGGCGCAGCGGCAGACCTTGGTCGCCAAGTATGCGATGGAGAGAGAGCAGAACCGGATTCCGGTTGAGATCGCACCAGGCAAAGAAATCACTCTGAGCCCCGGTGAGCACAGTGAGCTCATCCGCGCAATTATCGAAGATTTTGCACCTCGCTTCGCCCCCGGCAGCGTCTTGGTCTATGCTGGTGATACCGGCGACAAAATGGGTTATTTCGACGCCGCTTTGCTGGCCTCTTTAGGTGTGAGCGTAGACGCGCACGGCAAGATGCCTGACGTTGTCTTGCACTATACCGAGAAAGACTGGCTTCTACTTGTCGAGTCCGTCACCAGTCATGGGCCTGTTGATGGTAAACGCCACACCGAGCTTGGCAAGCTGTTCTCCGGCTCAACTGCTGGCCTCGTCTATGTAACCGCCTTTCCGAATCGAACCGTCATGGGCCGATACCTTGCAGAAATTGCCTGGGAGACCGAGGTATGGGTGGCGGATGCGGCTTCACATCTCATCCATTTTGACGGAGAACGCTTCTTGGGTCCCTACACGCCAGAGCAGCGCCAGGATGCCTCATTTTGAAGCGGGACAAAGACTTGATCCGAACAGGACCAGTCACGGCGCAGGTCTGGCGGTGGTGATTGGCATTCCGGTCTGCAAAGCCGTGAAGCGGTCTGCCATGCTGCGCCGTGACGGGCCGGTGCCCGGCATGGTCCGCCTTGCCCTTTGGCATCCGGACAGGGCGGGCACGGCCCCTGTGGCCGGAACGCCGCCCGGGGGGCGGGCGCACCGCAGGTGGACATGACCGGTGACTGATGTGTTCCTGTCCGGTGCGCTGTGCCATGCGCCGCTGCTGAGCGCGGTGATTGGACGGCTGCCTGCGCTTCGTTCCGCAACCCTTTCGGATCACAGCCTGATCCGGAGTGAACAATACCCCGCAGGATGGCTGGCTGCGGCACCGGGCCAGCGTGCCGAAGGGGGCGTGCCACAGGGCCTGTCCACGGCAGAGAAGGCCCGGCTGGCCTTCTGGCACGAGGTGCTTGGGCTGACCGCGCGGATCGCCCTGGTCACCGCCGGGGATGCGCCGGTCCGCTGCCGCCTGTGGTCGGCGGACGCCCCGCGCGCGGGCCTGCCCTGGGACGAGGCGGCCTTTCAGGCGCGCTGGGCCGGGGCGCTGACCGCGACGGCGGGCGATGTCATGGCGTTTTACGGCCAGCGGCCGGCGGCCGATCTGCGCGGGCGCTTTGGTGCCATGCTGGTGCGCGGTGCGTCACGGGTCCGGGCGGCGGGCGGCGAAACCGCGCTGCGCCGGCGCGCGCAGGCGCAGGATATTCAGGTGATTGCCCGGCGTCAGCCCTATGCCGGCTTCTTTGCGGTCGAAGAATACGATCTGCGCTTCCGCCGCTTCGACGGGGCGATGAGCCCGGTCGTGCGCCGGGCGATCTTCATCTCGGGCGATGCCGTGACGGTGCTTCCCTATGACCCGGTCCGTGACAGGGTGCTGCTGATCGAACAGTTCCGCACCGCCGTCCATGCACGCGGCGATGACCAGCCCTGGCTGCTGGAAGTCATCGCTGGGCGGGTCGATCCCGGCGAAACCCCGCAAGAGGCCGCCCGGCGCGAGGCGGCGGAAGAGGCCGGGCTGGCACTGGACGACCTGCTGGAGGTTGCGCGCTACTATCCCTCGCCGGGGGCCAAGGCGGAATATCTGTATTCCTATGTCGCGCTGGCCGATCTGCCGGACGGGACGGCGGGCACCTTCGGTCTGGCTTCCGAGGCGGAAGATATCCGGGGCCACCTGATCGGCTTTGATCAGCTTATCGCGCTGGTCCGCAGCGGCGAGGCGGCAAACGCACCCCTGATCCTGACGGCGCTTTGGCTGGAACGAGAACGCGGCCGGCTGCGGCGCTGATCACTGCAGAAAGGGCATCGGATCGACGGCATCAATGCCATTGCGCACCTCGAAACGCAGGAAGGCGGGCGATGCGTCGCGTATGGCCGCAATGGTCTGGCCGCGCTTGACCCTGTCGCCCTTGGCCACCGTGATCCCGTCGATATTGGCATAGACCGTCAGGATGTTGTCGGCGTGGCGCAGGATCAGGATCGAAACCTGGGAGGTGTCCCTGGTAATGGCCGCGACCGTGCCGTCGGCGGCGGCCCTGACCGGACTTCCGGCAGCGGCCCCGATGTCGATGCCCGGGGTTTTCCCGGCAACGTAGCCGCGAATGATGCTGCCGTCGGCCGGCATGGCAAAGCGTGCGGCAGAGGCTGAAGACCGCTCTTCCTCCAGCTTTGGCGAGGGCGGCGTTTCCGGTGCCGGTTCGGCGGCGGGTGTGATCTTTTCATCCGGCAAGGGTTTGGCCGCCGAGGGCGGGGGCGGCGTGGGCGAACCCTCGCCGGGCTGGGTCACAACCTCGTCCGGGGTGCTGCTGTCCAGCGGCACCGGGATCAGCAGATACTGGCCTTCGCGCACGGCAAGATCGGGGCCAAGCCCGTTCCATTCGGCAATCGACCTGGCCGTGACGCTGTAAAGGCGGGCAATGGAATAGGCGGTTTCACCCCGTTCCACCCGGTGGCGGATCGGCTCGGCCCCGCCCGGTGCAAGGGGGGCCGGTGCCGGGACGGCGGCAGTGCCGCCCGATTGCGCGCGGTCGATCGCGCCCGAGGCCAGCGTGGTCACTTCGATCGTGCCGCTTTGGATCGGCGCGCCGGCGGTGGCCCCGGCGGCCGGCGATGAAGATGTGCCAACGCGCCGGGGCAGGGCCAGGATTTCGCCCGCGTTCAGCGGTGCCTCCGGGGACATGGCGTTGTAGGAGGCCAGTTCGGCAGGGTCCATCCCGGTGCGTGCGGCCACGCTGGACACGGTATCGCCCTGCCGCGCCACGGCCACCTGATAGCCGGGGTAGGAAATCACGCCATTGGCGTCTGGCTCGGGCCGGGTGGCGGTGGCCCTGCGCGCCGCGTCTGCCGTCGAAAAGGCGCCTGCGCCATCGGGCCGCAGATCCCAGTCGATCAGGGCGGTGTTGTCCGAACAGGCGCTGATCGCACCGAAAGCTGCGCCCAGGGCCAGAAGACGGAATGCCGTGCGGGATCGGTTCATGCTTGCCTCATGGTTTCGCCCGGGTTGGTCCCGGGGCGCGGCTGCCGTTCATTCGGGGCCAAGCCCCTCGACCAGCGGCACGAAGCGCACCGGCCGAAGTTCTTCATAGTCAAAGCCCGTCTCGTGCCGGGTCACCTTGATCAGGCTTTGCACCGTATCGGACTGGCCGACCGGCACCACCATGATACCGCCGATCTTCAGCTGCGCCAAGAGCGGCCCCGGCGCGTCTTCTGCGGCCGCCGTGACGATGATGCGGTCAAAGGGTGCCTGATCGGCCAGTCCGAAACTGCCATCGGCGGCAAAGGCGGTGATATTGGTCAGATTCAGCGCGCGGAACACCTCCTGCGCTTCGCGCACCAGCCGCCGGTGGCGGTCCACCGTATAGACCCGGCGCGCCAGCTGGCTGAGGATCGCCGCCTGATAGCCGGACCCTGTGCCGATCTCCAGCACCTTGTCGCGCGGGGTTACCGACAGGGCCTGGGTCATCAGGGCCACGACGGAAGGCTGGCTGATGGTCTGGCCGCAGGAAATCGGCAAAGGCATGTCCTCATAGGCGCGGTCGGCGAACAGTCCCTTGACGAAGGTGCCCCGGTCGATGCGTTCCATCGCTGTCAGCACACGGATGTCCGTAACCCCCCGGGAGCGGAGCGCATAAAGAAAGCGCATCTTCCGCTCGGCGGTATCGGTCATTCCAGCGCCGCCCGCAGCTCTGCCAGCCGGTCATGCGCGGTCAGGTCCGCGCGCAACGGCGTGACCGAGATCCAGCCTTCCAGATTGACAGCGGCATCTGTGCCCGGTTCTGTCGGGGTCTGCTGCGGCCCGCCCTTGATCCACAGGAACCTGCGCCCCGAGGGCGAGATATGCGGCTCTACCCCAAAGGAGGTGTCGCGGCGAAAGCCCTGGGCGGCAACCTTGATGCCCTTGACCGAAGCCGCCGGAACGGGCGGAAAATTCACGTTGTAGAACAGCCGGTAATCCGCCCTGTCGCCAAATCCGTGATCCAGCAGCGCCCGGACAACCGCCGCCCCATGGGTGCGGGCCGACTCAAAGGGATCGACCAGGTCTTCGGTCAGCGGCCCCAGAAACTGCGACAGCGCAATCGCCGGCAGGCCCTGCAGCGCCCCTTCCATCGCACCGCCGACGGTGCCGGAATACAGCACGTTTTCGGCCGCATTGTTGCCCCGGTTCACGCCGGACAGGATCAGGTCAGGCTTTGCGCCCTGCAGCACATCGTACAGGGCCGCCAGAACGCAGTCCGCAGGGCTGCCCTCGGCGGCGAAGCGGCGCGGGGCAAGCCGGGCGATCATCATCGGATGGGTGTAGCTGATGCAATGCCCGACCCCGGACTGTTCAAAGGCGGGGGCCACTGTCCAGACCTCTCCGTCAGGCCCGGCAAGGCTGGCGGCGATTCCGGCCAGAACCTCAAGCCCGGGGGCGTTGATGCCGTCGTCATTGGTGATCAGAATGCGCATCCGCCCGCCTTTGCTGTGTTCAGACCTGATTAGACGAGCACGGGCAGGCCGTAAAGCGGCGCGCAACCGGGCCGGGCGCTGCCTGCGGACGGGCAGGCGATCAGAACGGCAGGAGCTGCGGCATCATGGCCTGGCCCGCCACCCCGGTTCGGCACGGGGCATGACCCGCACCGGGATGCCGGAAACGCGGGGCAGGGGTGCCCTTTGGCGGCACGGTTGATGGCGTGGATGCCCCCTTCTGACGGCATCGCATTGTGCCAATGTCATGTGTGTTGACGCCACCACAGACGCAAAGGGCATCAAGGCCATCAACAAAGCCGAAGGATGGCACGCATCCGCGCCTTGCCAATGGCCGGTCTGCCTTGCTGTTCTGCACCCGGTCCGGAAAATCAGTGCCACGGCGGCGGGCAGGAAACCCTGCATGGACCCGAAGCTGACCGCGCAGCGCGCCTCAGGGCTGGCCCGCCTGCAGATTGAAAAGCTGCCTGACGCTGTCTGCCGCCACCGGGGCAGGCAGCCCGCCGACACCGTCCATCGCCTGTGCCATGGGACCGGCGCTGTTGAGCATGTCGACATAGGTCTTCGCGTCCGCCTCGGCCCGTTTATACAGCGTGCCCGATCCGGCGATGAACACCACGGCATTTGCCACCGAAGACCCTGGCTGGTTGCCCCGGTCCGGTGCAAAGACCACAAACCCTGCCAGCAGGGCCATGGTCAGCGCCGCCATGGCAAGCCCTGTCACGTCCAGCGTGCTCAAACCGCGTTTGCGCATCTTGCCGCGACAGCTCGCGGCACCTGTATTCCTGCGCGCCTGCATCCCTTCGCCCCGTTCGCCTGTTTGCTTCTGCGGCCCCTGCCCGGCATCGCAACGACGGCGGGGCGGACGCCCGACCCTTTACCACCGGCAAAGCGACCATCACGTGACAGTATGTATTCCCGGCGTGATGTCAATGTGATCCCTGGTCAAATCTGCGTATGGGCCAGACCCGCACCGGCGGGCCGGGGGCCTGACATCGGAACTGCAAGCGCCCCGGAAGGTGCCGCGCCTGCCGGTGCTGCGCAGCCCCCCACGGCCCCCCGCCCTTTCCGGCCCCGGCGCCGCAGGCCCCGCCCGGCCGGCCGCGTCAAGGCCCCTCAGGACCGGCTCTTTGATTGACGTACGTCATTCCTGCGCAGATACAGGGGGAAAGGGAGGAAGACGTGCGTCCGACGGTCAACGACATTGCCAGGGAAGCCGGGGTCAGTCTGGCCACGGTGGACCGTGTGCTGAATGATCGCCCCGGCGTGCGGGCCAAGACGGCAGAGGCGGTGCAGGAGGCGATCCGCCGCATCGGCTATGTGCGCGATGTCGCGGCAGCCAATCTGGCCCGCCAGCGCGACTACCGCCTGGCCTTTGTGCTGCCCGATACCGACAGCCAGTTCATCCGCACACTGCTGGGTGCCCTGACCGACGCGGGACATCTGTCTGCCGCGTTGCGCACCGATGTGGTCCTGCGCCGCTTTCCCGCCGAAGACCCGCATGCGCTGGCCGGCATTCTGGCCGCCTTGCCGGAGGCGGGCGTGGTCGGCGTGGCCCTGATGGCCCCCGAGACACCCGTCGTGCGCGATGCGATCCGCAGCCTGCGGCAGAAGGGGCTGGCGGTGGTGGCGCTTGTGTCCGACCTGCCCAACACCGAACGCGACCATTTCGTCGGCATCGACAACCGCGCCGCCGGGCGCACGGCCGCCGTGCTGACCGGACGCTTCCTGCGCGCCGGTCCCGCCCGCGTGATGGTTCTGTCCGATTCCATGCTGCTGCGCGAAAGCATTGAGCGCCGCCTAGGCTTTGACGAGGTGATGCAGGCCCGCTTTCCGGGGATCGGGGTGCTGCCCTCGCTGGAAACGCACGGGCAGGGCGCGCTGTTGCATGACTTCGTGGGGCAGACCCTGGCGCGGTACCCCGATATCGGCGGCATCTACAGCCTGGGCAGCGGTCAGCGCGCCCTGACCACCTGCCTGGACCGTCTGGGGCGGGCCGGACAGCTTGTGGTGATCGGCCACGAACTGACACCCCATGCCCGCACCGCGCTGGAGTCGGGGGCGATGGATGCGGTCATCACCCAGAATGTCGGCCACGTCGTGCGGTCAGCCCTGCGGGTGCTGCGCGCCAAGGCCGACCGTGGCCCCATCGACCTGTCGCAAGAGCAGATCCGGATCGAGATTGTCATCCGCGAAAACCTGCCCGCCAGCCTGCCGCCCGGCCCCGGCACCCGGCTTTCTGCGGCCCGCGAAGAGAATTGAGGGGCGTACCTCAAATTTCTTCTGGACAGCAGGGACACCCGCTGTCTATCGTGACGTCAACCAAGAGGGCCGGCGGGAGTCGCATACGGTCCCGATCAACCAAAGAGAGGAACTGCAATGAAATCGCACTACCTTGCGGCAACGGCTGCCGCATGCCTTACCTTGTCGATGAACCAGGGGGCGCAGGCGGAAGACCTGACGCTGTGCTGGGCCGCCTGGGACCCGGCCAACGCCCTTGTTGAACTGTCGAAGGAATTCGAATCACAGTCCGGGCACAAGATGACCTTCGAATTCGTGCCCTGGACCAACTTTGCCGACCGGATGCTGAACGAGCTGAACTCGGGCGGCAAGCTGTGCGATCTGATGATCGGCGACAGCCAGTGGATCGGGGCAGGGGCCGAAAGCGGCCATTACATCAAGCTGAGCGACTTCTTCGATGCCAACGGCATCTCGATGTCGGATTTCGTGCCGGCCACCGTGACCGGCTATTCCGAATGGCCCAAGGGCACCCCGAACTACTGGGCGCTGCCGGCCTTTGGTGACGTGGTGGGCTGGACCTACCGCAAGGACTGGTTCGCACGCCCCGAAATCCAGGCGGCCTTCAAGGAAAAGACCGGGCGCGACCTGACCCCGCCTGCGACCTTTGCAGAGCTGAAGGAAGTGGCCGAGTTCTTCCAGGGCCGCGAGATCGACGGAAAGACGGTTTACGGGGCCTCGATCTACACCGAACGCGGGTCGGAAGGCATCACCATGGGTGTCATGGATGTGCTTTACAGCTTCGGCTTCAAATACGACAACCCGGACAAGCCCTATGACATGGAAGGTTTCGTCAACTCTCCCGGTGCCGTCGAAGGGCTGGAATTCTACAAGGCGCTTTATGATTGCTGCACCCCGCCGGGTGCGTCCAACTCTTACATGGGCGAAGGCATCGATGCCTACAAATCCGGTCAGGTGGCGCTTCAGATGAACTTTGCCTTCACCTGGCCCGGGTTCGAGGTTGATCCCAACGTCGGCGGCGGCAAGACCGGCTATCTGGTGAACCCGGCCGGCCCGACGGGCGAAAGGTTTGCCCAGCTGGGCGGCCAGGGCATTTCGGTTGTCTCCTATTCCGAAAAGCAGGACGCAGCACTGGAATACATCAAGTGGTTCGCCCAGCCCGAAGTGCAGCAGAAATGGTGGTCGATGGGCGGCTTTTCCGCGCTGCGCTCGGTGGTCGAGGATCCGGCTTTCGCCGCAAGCCAGCCCTATGCCCAGACCTATCTCGATTCGATGGCAATCGTGAAGGACTTCTGGGCAGAGCCGGCCTATGCCTCGCTGCTGCAGGCCACCCAGAAGCGATTCCATGACTATGTCGTTGCCGGCGAAGGCACCGCGAAAGAAGCACTTGATGGTCTGGTTCAGGACTGGACCGAGGTTTTCCAGGACGAAGGCAAGCTCTGAGCGGAAGATCAACCGGGGCGCGCCGGGCCTGTCGGCGCGCCCCACCCCCCTTTGCCGCCGGCTTGCAGCCCGTCAGGACACCCCCTATGGCCGATACTCCGATAGACCGACTGGCGCGGGCCACCCCGTCATCGCTGGCGCGCCGCGTGCGTGGTCTGTCGGACCGCGCCATTGCCTGGGTCTTTGTCACCCCCACGATCCTTCTGCTGCTGGCGATCAACATCTTTCCGCTGATCTGGACCGTCCGGCTCAGCTTCACCAACTTTGCCGCGAACAAACCGAATGCCGAGGTGAAATGGGTGGGCCTGCGCAACTACACGCGCATCCTGACCGACCCCGACATCTGGCAGACGATGCAGGCCACCGCGCATTTCCTGTTCTGGACCCTGCTGTTCCAGGTGGTGATCGGCTTTTCGCTGGCCTGGCTTATCAACCGCAAGTTTCGCGGCAATGACCTGCTGACCACGCTGATCGTGCTGCCGATGATGCTGTCGCCCGCCGTGGTCGGCAACTTCTGGACCTTTCTTTACGAACCCCAGATCGGCCTGTTCAACTACGCGGTGGAATTTTTCACCGGCATCCCTGCGTCGTCCTTCTCCATGCTCGGTTCGGTCACGCTGGCGCCATGGTCCATTGTGATCGCGGATACCTGGATGTGGACACCCTTCGTGATGCTGATCTGTCTGGCCGGGCTGCGGTCGATCCCCGATTACATCTATGAGGCCGCCGAAGTGGACCGCGCGTCGAAATGGCGTCAGTTCTGGACCATGACCGTGCCGATGGTGCTGCCCTTCCTGATGCTGGCGGTGCTGTTCCGGGGCATCGAGAATTTCAAGATGTTCGATCTTGTCGTGCAGCTGACCGGCGGCGGGCCGGGCAGCACAACCCTGCTGACCTCGATCGAACTGAAGCGCGAAGCCTTCGAGAAATGGCGCACCGGCTATTCCTCGGCCTATGCGATCATCCTGTTCGTCACCGTTTTCGGTCTTGCCTCGATCTATGTCAAAGCCCTGAACAAGGTGAAGGAAAGATGAGCGCCTGGTCCGTCACCGAACCCTCGGCCCGGTCCAAGGGCATCGCTGCGGTGCTGGTCATCCTTTATACGGTGATCACCCTGTTGCCGCTGGTCTGGATCATCGCCACCGGCTTCAAGACCGGGCCGGATTCGATCAGCTATCCGCCAAAGGTGATCTTCCAGCCGTCGCTGGAAGGCTATGTCAACCTGTTCACCGACCGCACCCGGGCGACGCCGGAACAACTGGCGGCCATGCCGCCGCCGGAAAACTTCGTCGATGAAATCGTGCAGCGCCGGGGCGAGGTCATCACCCAGCCGTCGAAATTCGGGGCGCGCTTCCTGAATTCGGTCATCATCGGCTTTGGATCAACCTTCCTGTCGATCTTTCTGGGCACGCTTGCCGCCTATGCCTTTTCGCGGTTCCGCGTCCCGCTCAAGGATGATCTTTTGTTCTTCATCCTGTCCACCCGCATGATGCCGCCCATCGCCGTGGCGATCCCGATTTTCCTGATGTTCCGCCAGCTTGGCCTTTCGGACACGCATCTGGGCATGATCCTGCTGTACACCGGGGTCAACATCAGCCTCGCCGTGTGGCTGCTCAAAGGGTTCATCGACGAGATTCCGCGCGAATATGAAGAGGCGGCGCTGATCGACGGCTACACGCGCCTTCAGGCCTTCCGCAAGGTCGTCCTGCCACAGGCGGCCACCGGCATTGCCAGCACGGCGATCTTCTGCCTGATCTTTGCCTGGAACGAATATGCCTTTGCCTTCCTGCTGACATCCGGCACGGCGCAGACGGCACCGCCCTTCATCCCCACGATCTTCGGGGTGGGGGGCAAGGACTGGCCCGCCGTGGCGGCCGGGGCCACGCTGTTCCTGCTGCCGGTGATGATCTTTACCATCCTGCTGCGCAAACACCTGCTGCGCGGGATCACCTTCGGGGCGGTGCGCAAATGACTCTGGCAGACGCACGGTTCAATCTGCGATTTTTCTGCGAAAAATCGGGCGTTCCGACCGCATCGGGATTTTTCGCAGAAAAATCGCACAAAGGGGGGCGCGCATGAAAGGTTTCCTCTCTGGCCTTCTGCGCCTCCGGCGCGGTCCCTGGGAACTGCTGGCCAGTTGCCTGATTGGCCTCGGCGTATTCATGCTGATGCAGCCCTTTGTGCTTTGGGCCTTCACCTGGAGCTTTCTTGTCACCCTGACCGGCACGGTGATGTTCATCATCACCAGCCACTTTCCGGAGTAGCCCGTGGCCGAGATCGTCATCCGCAACCTGCGCAAGGAATTCGGCGATTTCGTCGCGGTGAAGGAGTCATCCTTCACCGTGGGGGATGGCGAATTCTTCATGTTGCTGGGCCCCTCGGGCTGCGGCAAGACCACCACGCTGCGCATGATCGCGGGGCTGGAACTTCCCACCAGCGGCCAGATTCTGATCGACGGCGAAGATGTGTCGCAAAAGCCTGCCAGCCAGCGCGACATTGCTTTTGTGTTCCAGATGTTCGCGCTGTATCCGCATCTGAATGTGCGGCGCAACATCAGCTATCCGCTGGTGTCGCAGGGGCTGCCCCGCGCCGACGTGCGGGCCAAGGTGGCCGAAGTGGCGCGCATCCTGGGCATCGAAAGCATCCTTGACAAACCGGTGGGCGGGCTTTCGGGGGGTGACCGTCAGCGCGTGGCCCTTGGCCGCGCCATCGTGCGCAGCCCCAAGGCCTTCATGATGGATGAACCCCTTGGCGCGCTGGATGCCGAGTTTCGCGAACACATGTCCGAAGAGCTGCGCGCCCTGCACGACCGCATGGGGGCGACCACCGTCTATGTGACCCATGACCAGCTCGAGGCGATGCAGATGGGCGACAAGATCGTGGTGATGAACCACGGCGTTGTCGAGCAGTTCGGCACCCCGCAGGAGATTTACGATCATCCCGCCACCATGTTCGTTGCCGATTTCATCGGCTCTCCGCCGATGAACTTCCTGCGCTTCGAGGGCGGATTTCGCCCCGGGGACCGGTCGGTCAGCCTGGGGGGAACCGCCATTGCCACGCCGGAACTGCGGGAAGAGGCGGCGGGCCGCAAGCTGGCGCTGGGTGTGCGCCCCGAACACATCGCAATGCTGGACGACGGGCCGTATCGCGGCCGGATCGAGGCGGTGGAATACCTGGGCACGACGCAGATCGTCACCCTGTCCACGCCGCATGGCACGCTCAAGGCCCGCACCCCGTCCGACCGTGCCGCGCGGGTGGGCGAAACCGTCGGGCTGGGATTTGCGGCCTCCACCCTTGTGCTGTTTGACGCAGGGTCAGGCCGCGCCTTCCGCACGGCGGCCAATGCGGGGGTGTTCCATGGCTGAGGTGGTTCTGGACGGCCTGTCAAAGGCCTTTGGCAAGACCCAGGCACTGCAGGGCGTCAGCATGACGATCCCCGACGGAGCCTTTGTCGTGCTGCTGGGGCCGACCGGGGCGGGCAAGACCACGACGCTGCGGCTGATCTCGGGGCTGGATGCGCCCGACGCAGGCGATGTGCGCATCGGCGGGGCCAGCGTTCTGGCCGACACACCCGCCCAGCGCGACGTGGCGATGGTCTTTCAGCAGTATTCGCTTTATCCGCATCTTTCGGTGCGTGACAATCTGGCCTTCCCGTTGCGCTCTCCGATTCTGAACTGGCCAGAGCCGCAGATCGCCGCGCGGGTGCAGGACGTGGCCCAGGTGCTGCGCATTGCCCACAAGCTGGACAACAAGGCCACACGCCTGTCAGGCGGCGAGATGCAGCGCGTCTCGATCGGACGGGCGCTGGTGCGCAGCCCGCGCATTTTCCTGATGGATGAACCGCTGTCGTCGCTGGATGCCAAGCTGCGCGCGGAACTGCGGGTCGAGCTGAAGCGCATTCACACCGATCTGGGGGCCACCTTCCTTTATGTGACCCATGACCAGATCGAGGCGATGACCATGGCCAGCCATGTCGGCGTGCTTGACTGCGGCCGTCTGGTGCAGTTCGGCGCGCCGCGCGAGATCTACGAAAACCCGGTCAGCACCTATGTCGCCACCCGCCTGGGTCAGCCCCGCATCAACCTTCTGCCCGCCGGCCTGTTTCCCGGTGCGCCCCGGGGGGCCACGCAGATCGGCCTGCGCCCCGAACATATCCGGCAGGGGGAAGGGCAGGCAGCCACCGTGCGCCGGATCGAACATCTGGGGGACCAGACCCGGCTGCACCTGACGCTGGCCGGTCACGGGCTGATCACGCTGACCGATGCGCACAGCCCGCTTGGCCCCGGCGACACCCTGGCCATCCGCCCGGAAAATCCGCTGTGGTTCGACGCAGGCGGCATCCGTGTCATTTAAGGGAGATTTCCGATGATGCAGTTCATCAACAGCAAGGAAACCCTCGTCACCGAGGCAATCGACGGGCTGATCCGCACGTCGGGCGGCCTGCTGGCGCGGCTTGACGGCTTCCCGCATATCCGCGTCGTGGTGCGCGCCGACTGGGACCGCAGCAAGGTGGCACTGGTTTCGGGTGGCGGATCGGGGCACGAGCCCAGCCATGCCGGTTTCGTCGGGCAGGGGCTGCTGACCGCCGCCGTCTGCGGCGATGTCTTTGCCTCTCCTTCCGTCGATGCCGTGCTGGCGGGCATCCTGGCGGTCACCGGCAAGGCGGGCTGCCTGTTGATCGTGAAGAACTATACGGGCGACCGGCTGAACTTCGGTCTTGCCGCTGAACGCGCGCGGGCCTTCGGGCACAAGGTGTCGATGGTCATCGTGGACGATGACGTGGCCCTGCCCGACCTGCCGCAGGCGCGCGGCGTGGCGGGGACGCTGTTTGTCCACAAGATCGCCGGTGCGCTGGCCGAAGCGGGCGCAGACCTCGATACCGTCACCGCCGCCGCGCGCCGGGTGATCGCCGGGGCGGCGTCGATCGGCATGTCGCTGGATACCTGCACCGTGCCCGGATCGCCGAAGGAACTGCGCATCGATCCCGGCAAGGCGGAACTCGGGCTGGGCATCCATGGCGAGGCCGGGGTGGAACAGGTGGATTTCGCAACGGCCCGCGCCGCCATGGCGATGGTGGTCGGCCGTCTGTCCCCCCATGTCGCGCCGGGGAACCATGTGGCGCTGCTCAACAACCTTGGCGGCACGACCCCCCTGGAGATGAGCGTGCTGGCCGAGGAACTGGCGCGCTCTGCGCTGCGCGACCGGGTGAAATGGCTGGTGGGCCCTGCGGCGATGATGACCTCGCTTGACATGCACGGCTTCTCGATTTCGGTCCTGCCGGTAGAGGCCGATCAGGTGGCGGCCCTGGCCGCCCCGGTCGGTCCCCATGCCTGGCCCGGCCTTGCCGCGCTGGGCGAGGTGGCGGTGCGCCCCCTGCCTGACGGGCTGACGCCGATCCAGCCGCTGCCTTCGGCCCATCCGGCCCGCCGTGCGCTGATCGAAGACTGCTGCCGCGCCCTGATCGCCGCCGAGGCCGACCTGAATGCGCTGGATGCCAAATCCGGCGACGGGGACACGGGCAGCACCCTGGCCGGGGCCGCGCGGGCGCTGATCGCGGCGCTGGACCGTCTGCCGCTGGCTGATCCGACGCAGCTTTACCGCGCCATCGGCACCGAACTCAGCCAGACCATGGGCGGGTCATCGGGCGTGTTGCTGGCCATCTTCTTTGCCGCCGCAGGCGATGCCTCGGCCGGGGGCCGCGACCTTATCGGGGCCATGCAGGCCGGGCTGGAACGGGTCATGCAGGTGGGCGGTGCCAAGCCGGGCGACCGCACGATGATCGACGCGCTGGCCCCGGCGCTGCAGGCGCTGCCCGGCGGGGTTGCGGCTGCGTCGGGGGCGGCGCGCAGCGGGGCCGACCGGACGGCGCAGATGACCCGCGCCAAGGCCGGGCGCGCCAGCTACCTGTCGCAGGACAAGCTGGCAGGCCACAAGGACCCCGGCGCCGAAGGGGTGGCGCGGCTGTTTCAGGCGCTGGCCAGCCGCTAGAGCATGAGGTTGATTTGTGGAAACACCGCATCGCAGTCTTGTGTCGCGCAGGCGTCGGCAAGACCAGGTGCAAACCGAAGACACTGGGCGAAAATCCTTCAGGAAAACGCGCGGCAAGGTTGGAGACCGCGCGCCCGGAGGATCGACCGGAAAGGCTCCGGTGGAGCCTTTCCGCGATCCGATTGCCGAAGGGCTTGAGCCCGCAGGCAAGGGGAGAGCCACACACCTGACGCTGGTAATCCGGTCGCGCCTGCCTGGGCTGGCGCGTCTTCGCGCCTGCCAGGGGGCAGGCAGGCGCGACCGGATTTGACGCGGGTCAAATCCGGCAAGAAAAGATGGCACAGCCCTGTGCCGACTGATTCAACGATCCGTCATAACGATCCGTCATCATGCTCTAAGCCGGTCGCGCCCGAGGCGGCTTGCGGCCTGCGCCGCGCGACCGGCCTGCGCCGCGCCCCGCGCTGTCAGCGCGGGGACCAGGGCCGGGCCGATCCGTCCCTGTCGACCACGTAGAATTCGTTCGCCGCAACCGGCTGCCAGGGCCCTTGGGTACCATCCGGCCAGATCACCCGCATCGCGGGGGCCTTTTCTGCCCCGAGGCCCATATGCCACCAGCCAAGGCTGCCCCCGGCGTGACCGCCGCCCGAGGTCACTTCGCGGCGCTGCACGACATCGCCTGTGCGCACCTCGATCCAGGAGCCGATCGCATCCGGGTTCGGGCCGGGCTGGCGCAGCCGCAGCTGCAACCAGTTGCCCGCCCCTGCGCCGGTATTGCGCCAAATCTGTGCCGTTTCCCAGCGGTTCACCACCACCAGATCAAGCAGGCCGTCCAGGTTGAAATCCACCAGGGCCGCGCCGCGCGCAATGCGGGTGCTGCCCACGCCGGACGGGCCGCCCGATTCAAGGAAGGTTCCGTCGCGCCTTTGCAGCAGCAGGTTGTTGGGGTCTTTTTCGGCAAAGTCGGGCATCTTGGCGACATTGCCCTTGGCCACGAACAGGTCCGCCAGACCGTCGTTGTTCACATCTTCGAACTGCGCATGCCAGGCGGTGCTGGGCCGCAGATCATCGCCCATATAGGGACGCTGGGCAATCGCCCCCCTGGCAAAGGCGACATCCGCATAGGTTGCCTTCGGCGCGCCCGTTTCAGGCACTGTGGCCAGCGTTTGCAGCTTGTTGTCCGCCATGCTGGTCAGGAAATATTCCGGGTAGCCGTCGAAGTTCAGATCATGGCTGGCAATGCCCATGCCCCAGATCTTCAGCGTCTTCCAGCCGTCCGCCTCGCCGTAAAGGACGGGGTCGGCACCCGGATCAATGCGCCACATCTGCTCGGTGCCGCCCTTGTAATACTCGCGGTCATTCGACACCCGCAGGCCGGGCGTGCCGGACCGGTTCCAGTCGGTGAACAGCATCGACAGGGCGCAGTAGCTGGGCGTCAGCGGCAGGGGCGGGGCAAAGCCGGTGCCTGCCGTGCTGGGGCGGTGCAGCCAGTTGTCGGTGCAGGACCCCCAGGGAAAGGCTTCCTCTGTCCGGTCGACGTAATTGCCGATCGCCAGCGTCGGCCAGGCCGCGCCGCGTTCCCAGGTGGCGGCAAAGGCGGTTGACCAGGCATCGCCCCCGTCAAACCCCCAGGCGTCATTCGCGCGTTCGAACCGGCAGTTGCCCAGCCCCCGCATCACCAGGTTTTCGCCCACGCGCAGCAGAACCAGATCGGTGATCCCGTCACTGTCGATGTCCAGCGGATAGGCCCCTGCGACCCGGTCAATCTCCAGCCCGCTTGTTTCGGCGGCAAAGCGCAGCGGGCCGCCCCGCGTGCCGGTGTTGCGGTAAAAGGCGGCGGGGGCAGTGCCGCCGGCCAGCAGCATGTCGGGAAAGCCGTCATCATTGCAGTCGAATGTCGCGGCCCCGCCGCCCACCATGTATTCCCAATCACCCTCGAAGATGCTCGCAATTCCGGCGCTGCCGGTTTCCTCGACGAAGGTCGGGATGACCGGTGTCTCCTGGGCCTGCGCCAGGGTAAGCCCGCCTGTCATCAGCAAAACTGCGGCGCGGACAAACCCGGAGGACATCACTTTGTCCTTGTCTGCAGGGCGGTCACATGACGGCCGATGCAGCGGCCCTGCTCCAGCCCCCGGTCAATGGCAGACCGGAAATGGATGCCGCCATAAAGACGCGACATCCCCGCCTCCTGCGCCGCCGCCCGGAAGCTGGGGAACCGGCGCGGTTCCAGCCCGTCGTCCAGATGGGTTGCATCCTCGAAGGCGAAATCCTCGCCGAAAAAGTCGGTCAGCACTTCGGCGGCGGCCCCGGACTGGGTGCTGTGGCCGCTGGGATATTCCGGGAAGGGCGGGGTGTTCAGCAGCGGTTCCCATTTGGCGTCCATGGTTGCGCGGATATAGGTGACAGGGCGCAGAAGATCATATTCGAACTTCGCATGCCAGCAGCCGATGAAGGCATCGGCCAGCGCGATGCCAAGCCGGGCCTGCAGATCGACCCGCTCGGCCAGCGGGGCACCGGTGGCATCCTGAATCTGCAGGGCGATGGAAATCCAGTGGCCGGGCGGGGTCGGCGACAGCATCGGGTCATCCGACCAGAACCGCGCGATCTGGCGCTGTTCCGGGGTCAGGGTCTTGACGGTATCGTAAACCTCTTTGGCCTCTGCGTAGAAGGCCGATCCCGGTTCCTCGCTGTAGGCGGGCGGCGGGGGCAGGCCGCAGGTGGCACCGTCCGGCATGGCAAAGGTGCGGTTGTTGCCCCACTGCGGCAGAAGCGGCTTTTGCTGCTGCACGATCTTGCTGGTCGGCACCCAGGCCCCCGGCGCAGTCCCAAGCGCGTGGTCATAGGGGAAGCCCATGTTTTCCACCACGGCACCGCCATCGGTCAGGGACCAGCTGATCACATGCTGCGCAATCGCCATCCCCAGCGCCGTGCTGCGCGCTGTGACATCGTCGGGAAGGCCGGCCGTGGTCTTTTCCGTCAGCACACGCGCCATCGCGGCCATGGCCCGCTGGCCGGTGGGCCCGGTGTTGGAAAAAAACGTCTTCACCGCCGTCGACAGCGCCGCCTGAAGGACCACCCCGTCATCATAGGCAAGGGCGGCGTCGCGTGCGGGAAGGGCCGTCAGCCCGTTGACCTGCCCGGCCAGCGTCTGAAGGTCATCGCTGCCGCCTGCGACGGCCTCGAACCCGGTGATGCCGACATAGGCGAAGGCCCGGCTTGCGACCGGGGGCGTATAGGTTGGCGTGTGGCGCACCAGTTCCAGCATCAGCCTGTACCAGTTCTGCAGGACCTGTTCCGGCGGCAGTGCCGCCTGCGCCACCCCGGCCCAGCCCCACAGCATCACGGCACAGACCCCAGCCGCCCGATGGATGATGTTCATGCCGGCCTTTCCCCGCCCCTCGCCGCCCTGACCGGGCGCTGACGCGGACACTAAGCACGCCGTCGCGTGACCATGCAAGTGGCCGCTGCCGGGGCAGGTACCGCCTGCCCCAGGCATGGCTTGCAGGGACGGGCGGCCTTGCCATTTCCGTGGCCCCGGCTAACCTGCGGCCCCTGGCGGGGGCACATGTGCCAAAGCCCGGCCATCCGCAAAGGTACCCTCATGTCCATGCCTGCCACGACCCCGGCCCCCGCGCCGAAACCCGGCCGCTGGCTGGCGATGACGGTCCTGCTGATTGCGGGATTCATGAACCTGATCGACGTGACCATTGTCAATGTCGCCCTTCCCGGCCTGCAAAGGGCGTTCAATGCCACCAGCAGCCAGATCGAATGGGTGGTTGCCGCCTATATCCTTGTCTTTGCCCTTGGCCTGCTGCCATCCGGGCGCCTGGGCGATATCCTGGGGCGGCGGCGCATGTTCGTCTGGGGCGTGGGGGTGTTCACGCTGGGGTCGGCCCTGTGCGGGCTTGCCCCCACCATCGAAACCCTGGTGGCGGCGCGGGTGCTGCAGGCGGCCGGCGGGGCGATGATGACGCCGCAGACGCTGGCCATCGTGCCGGCCCTGTTCGAGCCGAAGGAACGCGGCGCGGCCTTTGCCCTGTTCGGACTGTCGGCGGGGCTTGCCGCCGTCACCGGCCCGGTGCTGGGCGGCTTTCTGATCGGGCAGGATATCTGGGGGCTGGGCTGGCGGCCGATCTTTCTGGTGAACATTCCGGTCGGCATCATCGCTGTTCTTGCCGCCCTGCGCTTTGTGCCCGAAGTCGCGGGATCGCGCGGGCTGCGCAATGACTATCCCGGCATCGCCATTGCCGGTACGGCGCTGCTTCTGGTGATCTTTCCGCTGATCGAGGGGCGGCAGGCCGGCTGGCCGTGGTGGTGCTTTGCGATGATGGCGGCCTCGGTCCCGGTGGCGGCGCTGTTCGTGGCCTGGCTGAAGCGCCAGCAGGCGCGCGGCGGGCCGCAGGTTCTGTCCGCCACCCTGCTGGCGAACCGTCCCTATCTGCTGGGCACCGGTCTGACGGCGCTGCTGTTTTCCGGCATTCCGGGGTTCTTCCTGGTGCTGGCGCTTTATCTGCAGAACGGCTATGGCCTGACGCCGCTGCAATCGGGCCTGACGACGCTGCCGTTTCCGCTGGGGGTGCTGGCCGCGTCCATCCTGTCGGGGCGGCTCGGCGCGCGCTGGCAGGTCGGCCGCATCGCCACAGGGGCCGCGTTTTTGGGCCTGGCGATGCTTTGGCTGCGGCTGACCATCCTGGCAACCGGCGACAGCATCGTCTGGGCGCGCTTTGCGCCGCCGCTGGCGCTGGGCGGGCTGGGTCTTGGAACCGCGATCTCGCCCCTGTTCCAGACTGTGCTGTCCACGATCAGCGGGCGTGATACCGGGTCCGCCTCGGGCGCGCTGCAGGCGGTGCAGCAGGTGGGCAGCGCGTTTGGTGTTGCGATCATGGGCGAGATCTTCTTTTCCCGCCTTGCCGCCTCTGATGCCGCTGCGGCGGCACCGCATTTTCTTTATGCCTCGGCCATCACCCGGGCGATCCTTTACAATACGCTTGCCTTCCTGACGATTGCCGTGCTTGTCCCCTGTCTTTTCCGGCCCGGCCGGATCGGCCCGGGCTGACCGGCAGACCCGCCGCGCCGCTTGCGGGATGCGGGCAAGGGTGCCCCTGCCAGCCGACCCGCGCGTGCTGACGGCAGGACAGTGACAGCCAGCGTTGACCGCGCCCAAGGCGCAGGGCAGGGTTGCGGGGTGTGCCGCGACTCTGCCGGCCTTTGTGCAACTTTCAGGGATATCATGAAACTCCGTTCGCAATCCTGGTTCGACAACCCCGACAACCCCGGCATGACCGCGCTTTACATCGAGCGCTACCTTAACTACGGCATCACGCGCGCCGAATTGCAGTCCGGCAAGCCGATCATCGGCATTGCCCAGACCGGATCGGACCTGTCGCCCTGCAACCGACATCATGTGGAACTGGCCAAGCGGGTGCGTGACGGCATCGTGGCTGCGGGCGGCATCTGCCTTGAATTTCCCGTCCATCCCATCCAGGAAACCGGCAAGCGCCCCACGGCGGCGCTGGACCGCAACCTGGCCTATCTCGGACTGGTGGAAACGCTCTACGGCTATCCGCTGGACGGGGTCGTTCTGACCATCGGCTGCGACAAGACCACGCCCGCGCTGCTGATGGCGGCGGCCACGGTGGATATTCCCGCCATCGCCCTGTCGGTCGGCCCGATGCTGAACGGCTGGCACAAGGGCCGGCGCGCCGGGTCGGGCACCATCATCTGGGCGGGGCGCCAGCAGCTTGCGGCCGGCGAGATCGATTACGAAGGCTTCATGGACATGGCCGCAGCCTCGGCCCCTTCGGTGGGGTACTGCAACACCATGGGCACGGCCACGACCATGAATTCCCTGGCCGAGGCGCTGGGCATGCAGTTGCCCGGCTCTGCCGCCATTCCCGCCCCCTGTCGCGAACGCGGCCAGATGGCCTATCTGACGGGTCGGCGCATCGTGGACATGGTCCGCGAGGATCTGAAGCCATCCGATATCATGACGCGGGCATCCTTTGAGAATGCCATCGTGGTCAATTCCGCCATCGGCGGGTCCACCAATGCGCCGATTCACCTCAACGCCATCGCGCGCCATCTGGGGCTGGATTTGACCAATGACGACTGGCAGCGCCTGGGATTGCACATTCCGCTGCTGGTCGATCTGCAACCTGCCGGGCGCTTTCTGGGCGAGGATTTCCACCGCGCGGGCGGCGTGCCCGGCGTGATTGCCGAACTTATGGCGGCGGGCGTACTGCCCAATCCGCAGGCGCTGACCGTCAGCGGCCTGACCATTGCCGAAGCCTATGCAGGCGCGTGCGTGGACGACCCCGAGGTGATCCGCCCCTTTGCGAAGCCGCTGAAGCCTGCCGCAGGTTTCGTGAACCTCAAGGGCAACCTCTTTGAGTCGGCCATCATGAAAACCTCGGTCATCGCGGCAGAGTTCCGCGACCGCTACCTGTCGAACCCCGATGACCCCGACGCATTCGAAGGCCGTGCCATCGTCTTCGAAGGGCCCGAGGATTATCACGCCCGCATCGACGATCCCGCGCTGGGGATCGATGCCCGCTGCATCCTTGTCATCCGCGGCACCGGCCCCATCGGCTATCCCGGCAGTGCCGAGGTGGTGAACATGCAGCCCCCCGCCGCGCTGATCCGGCAGGGCATCACCATGCTGCCCTGCATCGGCGATGGCCGGCAGTCGGGCACATCGGGTTCTCCGTCCATCCTCAATGCCTCGCCCGAGGCGGCGGCCATGGGCGGCCTTGCGCTGGTCCGTACCGGTGACCGCATCCGGATCGACCTGCGGCAGGGCCGGGCCGATCTGCTGGTGCCTGAGGCCGAGCTTGACGCGCGGCGCGCTGCGCTGGTGGCGCAGGGCGGCTTTCCCTATCCGGATCATCAGACGCCCTGGCAGGAGATTCAGCGCGGCATGGTCGATCAGCTTGCCGAAGGGATGGTCCTGAAGCCGGCCCTGAAGTACCGGCGCATTGCAGCCACACGGGGGTTGCCGCGTGACAACCACTGATCCCGCGCACCCCCTGCCCGCCGGATCGCCGCCGTGACCGCCGCCGGGCGGGGAAACCGGACAGGATTGCAGGCAACCGCGCCTGCCCTGCGCCGCATGGTGCTGCGGTGATGGTGGCCCGGCGCGCCAGCCCGGACGGTTGCCGCAGCTTCTGACGGCCCTTCACCCTTGCATCCCCCCGCACCTGCATCGCAGACTGCGGGGCAACAGCAGGGGGCAGGGCATGGCACAGGGGATTGTCATCACCGGGGGCGGCAGCGGCATCGGGCGGGCCACGGCGCGCGCCTTTATCGCGGCGGGCTGGCGCGTTGCGCTGATCGGCCGCCGCGAGGTGCCGCTGACCGAGACGGCGGGCGGCAATCCGGCGCTGATCCTGCCCTGCGATGTGACGGACCCGGCAGCGGTCGATGCCGCCTTCACGCGCATTGCGCAGGACTGGGGTCATCTCGATGTGCTGTTCAACAACGCGGGCATGTCGCTCAAAGGTGCGCCGATCGACGAAATTCCCGTGGCCGACTGGCTGGCGCTGTCCGGCGTCAACATCACCGGCATGTTCGCGGTGGCGCGTGCCGCCTTTGGCATGATGCGCCGCCAGAACCCGCAAGGTGGCCGGATCATCAACAACGGGTCGATCTCGGCCGCCGTGCCACGTCCCGGAACGGCCCCCTATACGATGTCGAAACATGCGGTAACCGGCCTGACCCGCAGCCTGGGGCTGGACGGGCGGGCCTTCAACATCGCCTGCGGGCAGATCGACATCGGCAATGCCGCCACCGATATGGTGGCGGCCATGCCCAAGGGGGTGCCGCAGGCCGACGGCTCGATGAAGGCAGAGCCGGTCATGGATGTGCGGCTGGTTGCCGATGCCGTGTTGCAGATGGCGCGCCTTCCGCTGGATGTCAGCGTGCCCTTCATGACGATCATGGCCCGCGACATGCCGTTTCTCGGACGCGGCTAGGGGGTGCCCGCTGCAGCGCGCTGAACCTGGTCCTGGCAGCGACATCATCTGCCCAAAGCGCGGGTCGCTGATCCGGCAGAGGATCGTCTTGCCGTAACGGCGGGGTGCCGCCAAACCATCAGACCTCGGGCGGGCCAGCTGCCGGCCGACGGCGGCCTGATGAAAACCGGGGTGCCGTTCCAACCCGCTGACCGGACGTTCCCCGTCTGAAAGCTGAAACAGGATCGTCAGCCTGCCGTCCTGTGACAGCGCCTTCACGAAGGCAAAGGCAGCATTGGATTGCACGTCCCTGTCCGTCGGGCGTCTTGCCGCAAGGGGGCGTCCGGCAAAGACCGCAGCATCCGTTTCTTCTTTGTCTGTGGTGACTTTGCCGCCCTTATTGCCCATGCGGCCCACCCTGCCGGCGGTCAGCCGTGCCTTCCGGCAACTGCGGGACTGTATTCGGCCATGAAAACGGGCGGACTGCGCCCTGACCGGGATGATGTCACTGGCTGCTGAAAAGTGGTGCCCGCATGGATTTCCGGCTGGATGGCAGGAACCTGTTCGGCAGGCCCCCTGCGGTCTGGCAGGGGCCATCGCCCCTGCCACAGCGCTGCGCCGGGATCAGGACCGGCCGGGGGCCAAAGCCCCCGCCCAGTATCCGTGTTCGTCAAGGGTTTTGTACTGGCCTTGTTT
>JADCEL010000030.1 GCA_020250125.1 Rhodobacter sp. | reverse complement strand
GGCCTATCGTGGTGCCTGAACCTGCGGGTCGCAACGGCACCGTGCCGCGCGGGCGGGGGAAACGCGGGTCGCGTTTCCTGATCCCGCGCAAAGGGGCAATCCCTGTCCGCGTATCGGCAAGAGTGCCCCGGCGGGCAAGCGGCCGGGGTGCCGCTTCAGCACCCCGCCTGCTCCGACCGCCGCCTTTCCTGTCAAAAGAACCAGACAGCGGCAGGATCAGACCCGCCTTGTCAGGCGGCAGAACCGCCCACGGTCAGGCCGCCGATGGCAAGCGTCGGCTGGCCCACACCGACCGGCACCCATTGGCCCGCCTTGCCGCAGTTGCCGATGCCGGGGTCCAGCGCCAGATCATTGCCGATCGCCCGCACATGGCGCAGTGCCGTCGGCCCGTCGCCGATCAGCGTCGCCCCCTTGACCGGCGCGCCGATCTTGCCGTTCTGAACGCGGTAGGCTTCGGTGCAGCTGAACACGAACTTGCCGTTGGTGATATCCACCTGACCGCCGCCGAAGCCCACGGCATAGATGCCGTCCTTGAGGTCCGCCAGAATCTGCGCGGGGTCGGTCGTGCCGGCCAGCATATAGGTGTTGGTCATGCGCGGCATCGGGATATGGGCAAAGCTTTGGCGGCGGCCGTTGCCGGTGGGGGCCACGCCCATCAGGCGCGCGTTCTGGCGGTCCTGCATGTAGCCCACAAGAATACCGTCCTCGATCAGCACGTTGCGCGCGGACGGCGTGCCTTCGTCATCGACACTGATCGACCCGCGCCGGTCGGGCAGGGTGCCGTCATCCAGCACCGTCACGCCGGGGGCCGCCACGCGGCTGCCCAGCAGCCCGGCGAAGGCCGAGGTCTTCTTGCGGTTGAAATCGCCTTCCAGCCCGTGGCCGATCGCCTCGTGCAGCAGGATGCCGGGCCAGCCCGGCCCGAGGACCACATCCATGGTGCCCGCCGGGGCGGCGACCGCATCCAGATTGACCAGCGCGATGCGCAACGCCTCGCGCGCCAGGCCCTGCCAGTGGTCCCGCTCCATCAGGCGGGCCAGGCCGAACCGGCCGCCCCCGCCCGTGCCGCCGCTTTCCCGGCGCCCGTTCGCTTCCACGATGACCGAGATATTGAGCCGGCACATCGGGCGCACGTCCGACAGGCGCAGACCGTCGGGGCGCAGAATCTCCACCTCCTGCAGACCGGCGGCAAGGCTGGCTGACACCTGCACGACGCGCGGGTCCAGCGCGCGGGCATAGGCATCGATCTTGCGCAGCATGTCGATCTTGACCGCAAAGGCCGCATCCGCCATCGGGTCGGCATCGCCATAAAGCCGCGCGTTGGTGCCGGCGGGGGGCGGGGCCAGGGTGCCGCCGCCATCGCCCACGGCCAGACGCGCGGTTTCCGCCGCCCGGCGCAGCGCGCGTTCAGAGATTTCGGTGGCATGGGCATAGCCCGCGACCTCGCCCTTCACCGCGCGCAGACCGAACCCTTCAGAGGCATCGTAGCTTGCCGTCCTGATCCGGCCATCGTCCAGGACCAGCGATTCCGAGCGGCTGCGTTCCAGGAACAACTCGCCATCTTCGGCACCAAGGGTTGCCGCCCGCAGGATCGACAATGCCGCCGCCTCGTCCAGACGGGTTTCAAACGGGCGGAACGGGGCGTCTGTCATGCTGTGTCCTTGATCCGGTTCGGCGGCGTCTCTTTGCCGCAATCGTTTTGCTTGTCGATCTGTCCCTAATATGGTTTCAGAGGGGCGCGAAACAACCGGAGTCCGGCAAGGATGAAGCCGGGACCGCTCAGCGGCCCGCAACGGCCGTGCCAGAACAGGAATTGAGGATGCCACTTACCTTTCGTTCGGGCCTTCTGGCCGGCACTGCGGCAAGCCTAGGGGCGGGCCTTGGGGCTCGGGCCGCGCAGGCGCAGGAAACGCTTGAAGTCGTCGGGCGCCCGGTGAACGGCGAGACGGGGTTTCAGTTCGGCGCGACGGAACTGGCGCGCGATCTGCAGAACCTGGATTTCATGCTGCTGGTGATCATTTCGGCGATCACCCTGTTCGTGACCGTGCTTCTGGCCATCGTGGTCGTGCGGTTCAACCGCCGGTCCAACCCCGACCCCGCCAGTTTCACCCACAACACCCCGCTGGAAGTCAGCTGGACGGTGATCCCGATCCTGATCCTGGTGTTCATCGGGGCCTATTCCCTGCCGGTCCTGTTCAAGCAGATGGAAATTCCGCAGGGTGACATCACCATCAAGGTCACGGGCTACCAGTGGTACTGGGGCTATGAATATGTCGACGAAGGCTTTGAGTTTCCAAGCTTCCTTGTCGACGGGTCGACCAAGGTCGAATCGCTTGGCGATGATCAGCCGATGGGCCAGCCGCAGATCCTGGACGACATTGCGGTGATGAAGCTGGAAGCGCTGGGCTACACACGCGACGATTTCCTGCTGGCGACCGATACGGCGGTTGTCGTGCCCGTGAACAAGACGGTGGTGATGCAGGTGACCGGGGCGGACGTGATCCATTCCTGGACGATCCCGGCCTTCGGCGTAAAGCAGGATGCCGTTCCCGGCCGCATCGCACAACTGTGGTTCAAGCCAGAGCGCGAGGGCATCTACTTTGGCCAGTGTTCGGAACTGTGCGGCAAGAGCCATGCCTACATGCCGATCACCGTCAAGGTGGTGTCCGAGGATGCCTATGCCCGGTGGCTGGAATCGGCAAAGGGCGGAAATGCGCAGCTGTCCGCGCTGACAGGTCCGGCCGGCGAAGTGAAAGTGGCTGCGGCAGACTGACTGCGGCGGCAAGCCCCGGGGCAGGTCCTGCGGGCAGGAGCGTATGATGAGCGATATTCAGGCCCTTGAACAGACCATCGCCCGGCCCGGTGAGGCCGGCTTTGGGGATTATGTGGCGCTGCTCAAGCCGCGCGTGATGTCGCTTGTCGTCTTCACGGCGCTGGTCGGCCTTCTGGCGGCACCGGTTCCGGTGCATCCGGTGGTGGCCCTGGCATCGATCCTGTTCATTGCGCTGGGGGCGGGGGCCTCGGGCGCGCTGAACATGTGGTGGGATGCCGATATCGACGCGCTCATGCGCCGCACTGCCCGGCGGCCCGTGCCTGCGGGCACCGTCGCGGGGGGCGAGGCGCTGGGCCTGGGTCTGGCGCTGTCGGGCATTGCCGTGGTGATGCTGGGGCTGGCGTCGAACCTGCTGGCGGCCGGTCTGCTGGCCTTCACCATCTTCTTTTATGCCGTGGTCTATTCGATGTGGCTGAAACGCCTGACTCCGCAGAACATCGTGATCGGCGGGGCTGCGGGGGCATTTCCGCCGGTGATCGGCTGGGCGGTGGCGACCGGCGGCGTGTCCATCGAAAGCGCGCTGATGTTCGCGCTGATCTTCATGTGGACCCCGCCGCATTTCTGGGCGCTGGCCCTGTTCATGAAGGATGACTATTCCAGGGCCGGTGTGCCGATGCTGACGGTCACGCATGGCCGGAAAGCGACCCGGGCGCATGTGCTGGTCTATACCATCCTGCTGGTGCCGGTTGCGGTCGGGGCGGCCTTTACCCCGATCGGCGGGCCGGCGTATCTGGCGATCTCGGCGCTGCTGAACGCGGGGTTCCTTTACGGGGCCTGGCGCATCTGGCAGCGGGACGAGGCTGCGGCCGAGGCGGACGGCTACCGGGTGGAAAAGCAGGTGTTCCGCTTTTCGCTGTACTATCTGTTCCTGCATTTCGGGGCCTTCCTTCTGGAAGCGGCCCTGCGCGGCTTCGGCATGGGGGGCTGGTGATGTCGTTCCGCCCCGACCATGAAATCTACAGGCGCCGTCTGGGGCGCAATGTCGGCCTGGGGCTGACGCTGGTGGCCTTTGCTGCCGTCATCTTCGGGCTGACGGTTGTGAAGGTTACCGAAAGCGGGCCGATCCAGGGCTATGACCATGTGGTCCAGCCCGGCCTTGTCCCGCAGGAGGGGACGCAATGAAGCTGTTGCCGCGCCTGACCGGGGTGAACCGCACGGCGGCCAAGCTGGCCTGCGTGGCGCTGCTGATGGTATCGCTGTCCTTTGCGGCGGTGCCCTTTTATGACTGGTTCTGCCGCACCACGGGCTTTGGCGGCACCACCGGCCTGGCCGAAACCGGATCGGACGTGATCCTCGACCGCACGATCAAGGTGCGGTTTGATGCCTCTCTCGAGCGTGGGATGCCGTGGGAGTTCACCCCGGTTGAACGCGAGATGACGCTGCGCATCGGCGAGACAGGCCTTGCCTTTTACGAGGCTTACAATCCCACCGACCGTGTGGTTGCCGGCACCGCCAGCTACAATGTGGCCCCGGATGCAGCCGGTGCCTATTTCGACAAGATCGCCTGCTTCTGCTTTGAGATGCAGGTGCTGCAACCGGGCGAGCGGGTGCAGATGCCGGTCACCTTCTATGTCGATCCGGAAATCGTCACCGGCAGGGACAGCCGCTATGTTAAGGAAATCACGCTGTCCTATACGTTTCACGAAACCGAACTGCCCGACGAACAGGCGGCCCTTGCCCCAGGCGCAGAGGCCCCGGTAAACTGACACCACACCCGGCAGCCGTCAGGACCGGGACACGAGAGAAGACAAGGGAACGCCGAATGGCCCACGCCAAGAACCACGATTACCACGTCCTGCCGCCGTCGATCTGGCCCTTCATCGCGGCGGTCGGGGCCTTTGTGATGCTGTTCGGTGCCGTCCTGTGGATGCACGGCTCAGGTCCATGGCTGGGTCTGATCGGTCTGGCCATGGTCCTTTATGTGATGTTCGCCTGGTGGAGCGATGTCATCGCCGAAAGCCATGCGGGCGATCACACGCCGGTTGTGGTGATTGGCCTGCGCTATGGCTTTCTGCTGTTCATCCTGTCCGAGGTGATGTTCTTTTCCGCGTGGTTCTGGTCTTTCTTCAAGCACGCGCTGTACCCCATGGGGCCGCTCAGCCCGCTGGTGGATGGGGTCTGGCCGCCGGAAGGGATCGAGACGTTCGATCCCTGGCATCTGCCGTTGATGAATACGCTGATCCTGCTGTGCTCGGGTGCCGCAGCGACCTGGGCGCACCACGCGCTGGTGCATGAAAACAACCGCAAGGACCTGAAGAACGGTCTGATCCTGGCGATCGGGCTGGGGGTCATCTTCACCATCTTCCAGATCTATGAATACACCCATGCCGGCTTTGGCTTTGCCGGGAACATCTATGGTGCCAACTTCTTCATGGCGACGGGCTTTCACGGCTTTCACGTCATCGTCGGCACCATATTTCTGGCGGTCTGCCTGTTCCGGGTGATGAAGGGTCATTTCACGCCCGAACGTCATGTCGGGTTCGAGGCTGCCGCCTGGTACTGGCACTTTGTGGACGTGGTCTGGCTGTTCTTGTTCGCATCGATCTATATCTGGGGCCGCTGACCGCAGCCCGGTTCGCGGGGCACTGCCCCGCCGGGCGTTCCCTGTCCGGGCGGGCGCGGGCCACAGCGGCGCGCGCCTTTCCGGTTCTGCACAAGGCCGTGCCATGACCCGCCGGATGATCCTGCCCCTGCTGTTCGGCCTTGCCGGCTGTGCGATTCTGATCGCGCTTGGAAGCTGGCAGGTGCAGCGGCTGGCCTGGAAGCAGGGCATCCTGGCACAGATTTCGGCGCGGCTGGCCGATCCCCCCGTGGCCCTGCCGGCGGTGCCCGACCCGGCCGCGGACAAATACCTGCCGGTCCGCGTTGCGGGCCGCTTTACCGGCCCCGAAATCGATGTTCTGGCCAGCCTGAGGGGGGTCGGTGCGGGGTACCGCGTGATCGCGGCCTTCCAGACAGACGACGGCCGCAGGATCATGATCGACCGGGGTTTCCTGCCCGAAGATCAGCGGGACCGCCCGCGCACGGTCACGGCGGCGTCAATCCTGGGCACCCTGCACTGGCCGGACGAGACCGACAGCTTCACCCCGCCCCCCGATGCCGCCCGCGCGATCTGGTTCGCGCGCGACGTGCCGGCCATGGCGGCGGAGTTGCAGACCGAACCCGTCCTGATCGTGGCGCGCGGGGCGACGGGCGATGGCATAACACCGCTGCCGGTCGATACGCAGGGCATTCCGAACAACCATCTGAATTATGCGGTGACCTGGTTTTCCCTTGCGGCGGTCTGGGCGGGGATGACAGGGCTTCTGCTGTGGCGTATCAGGCGTCGGACGGACTGAGACGGGGATGGACATGCACTACATCTCGACCAGGGGTGCGGCACCCGTTCTGCGCTTTGACGAAGCGATGATGACGGGGCTTGCGCGCGACGGCGGCCTTTACGTGCCCGAGGCCGTGCCGGTGATGCCGCAGGCGGATATCGCAGCGCTTGCCGGTCTGTGTTACGAGGAGACGGCCTTTCGCGTGATGCGGCCCTTTCTGGGCGGCACCTTTGACGATGACGAATTCCGCCGCCTTATCGCCACCGCCTATGCCGGCTTTGGCCATGCCGCCCGCGCGCCGCTGGTGCAGCTGGGCAGCAATCATTTCCTGCTGGAATTGTTTCACGGGCCGACGCTGGCCTTCAAGGACTTTGCCATGCAGATGATCGGCCAGCTGTTTCAGGCCGCCCTGGCGCGGTCGGGCGAGCGTGTGACAATCGTCGGCGCCACCAGCGGCGATACCGGATCGGCGGCGATCGAGGCCTTTCGCGGCCTGAACACTGTGGATGTCTTTATCCTGTACCCGCATGGCCGCGTGTCAGAGGTGCAGCGCCGCCAGATGACGACGCCGGTCGAGGCCAACGTCCATGCCATCGCCATGTCGGGTGACTTTGACGATTGCCAGGCCCGCGTGAAGGATATGTTCAACGATTTCCCCTTCCGCGACGAGGTGCGGCTGGCGGGTGTCAACAGCATCAACTGGGCGCGGGTTCTGGCGCAGGTGGTCTATTACTTCTACGCCGCCGTCGCTTTGGGCGCGCCGGGGCGTCCTGTCAGCTTTACCGTGCCCACGGGCAATTTCGGCGATATCTTTGCCGGTTCCATCGCCCGCCAGATGGGCCTGCCGATTGAAAAGCTGGTGATTGCCACCAACCAGAATGACATTCTCGACCGCGCGATGCGGTCGGGCGACTACCGCACCCATGGCGTGCGCCCGTCGATCAGCCCGTCGATGGATATTCAGGTGTCGTCCAATTTCGAACGCGCGCTGTTCGATGCCTATGGGCGGGACGGGTCTGCCGTTGCCGCACTGATGGCCGAGCTGAAACAGGGCGGCTTTCACATCAGCCCGAACGCCATGGCCGCACTTGGCGCGCAGTTCGCCTCGGGCCGCTGCAGCGAAGAGGAAACGGTGGAAACGATCCGGCGGACCTTCGCGCAGACCGGGGAAGTGCTGTGCCCGCACAGCGCCGTGGGCGTGAAGGTGGCCGAAGAACATCTGGGCGCGGTACCGATGATCACACTGGCCACGGCGCATCCGGCGAAGTTCCCCGGCGCGGTCGAGGCGGCGACAGGCCGGCACCCGGCGCTGCCGCCGCGCCTGGCCGATCTGTTCGACCGCCCCGAACGGGTGACGCGCGCGCCCGATGATCTTGCCGCGCTTGAGGCCCTGATCCGCGAAAGGACCGGCCGTTGACCCTGCGCCTGACAACCCTGCCGAACGGCTTTCGTATCGTGACCGAAGACATGGCGGGGCTGAAAAGCGCCTCGGTCGGGGTCTGGGTGACGGCGGGCGGGCGGCACGAGCGCCCCGAGCAGAACGGGATCGCGCATTTCCTGGAACACATGGCGTTCAAGGGCACCAAAACCCGCAGCGCGCTGGAGATTGCCGAGCAGATCGAAGATGTCGGCGGTTACATCAACGCCTATACCAGCCGCGAGATGACCGCCTATTTCGCCCGCGTGCTGCAGGACGATGTGCCGCTGGCGCTGGATGTGATTTCCGACATCGTGCTGAACCCGGTGTTCGACAGCAGGGAAATCGAGGTGGAGCGCCACGTCATCCTGCAGGAAATCGGCCAGGCTCTGGATACGCCCGACGATGTGATCTTCGACTGGCTGCAGGAAGCAAGCTATCCCGACCAGGCCTTTGGCCGTACCATTCTGGGGCCGTCCGAACGGGTATCGTCCTTTGGGCGCGGGGATCTGACACGCTTTGTGGCCCAGCACTACGGGCCGGACCAGATGATCCTGTCCGCCGCAGGCGGGGTGGACCATGACCGGATCGTGGCCGAAGCCGGTGCCATCTTCGGCGGGCTGAAGCCGGTCGGGGCAGCGCCGGTCCAGCCCGCCGACTTCCGGGGCGGCGAGCGGCGCGAAGTGAAGAACCTTGAACAGGTGCATTTCGCCCTGGCTTTCGAAGCGCCGGGATACCGCGCGCCGGATGTCTATACGGCACAGGTCTATGCCATGGCCCTGGGGGGCGGCATGTCTTCGCGCCTGTTCCAGAAAATCCGCGAAGAGCGCGGGCTGTGCTATGCGATCTTCGCGCAATCGGCGGCCTATGAGGATACCGGCCAGATCACGATTTATGCCGGCACGTCCGAAGCGGAAATCGGCGAACTGACCCGCCTGACGCTGGATGAACTGAAGCGGTCTTGCGATGACATGACCGAAGTCGAGGTCGCCCGCGCCCGCGCGCAGCTGAAGGCGGGGCTGCTGATGGGGCTGGAAAGCCCGTCAAGCCGCGCCGAGCGCGCGGCCCGGCTGCTGGCCATCTGGGGCCGCGTGCCTGATCTGGACGAGGCTGTGGCCAGGATTGATGCCGTGTCGCTGAAGGATGTGCGCCGCTATGCGGGCGTGCTGACGCAGGCAAGATCGGCACTGGCGCTTTATGGCCCGGTTGCGGGCGCGCCCGGCCTGGATGCCATCCGCAAGGGGCTTGCCGGCTGATGCTTGGCGCAGCGCGGCGGGTCAGGATTGAAACGGAACGCATGACGCTGCGCCTGCCGCAGCATGGCGATTTCCGGGCCTGGACCACGCTGCGCGACCAAAGCGCGCCGTTCCTGACCCCCTGGGAACCCGTCTGGGCGGCGGATCATCTGTCGCGCAAGGCCTTTACCAGCCGCATCTACTGGGCCAACCGGTCAACCAGCCAGGGCACGGCGCTGCCGCTGCTGCTGATCCGGCGCGCGGATGCCGCCCTTCTTGGGGCGATCACCCTGGACAATATCCGGCGCGGCCCCAGCCAGGCCGGAACGCTGGGCTACTGGATGGGACAGGCCCATGCCCGCCAGGGCTATATGCGCGAGGCGATCCTTGCCCTTGTGCATCATGCTTTCACCGTGATGGACCTGAGCCGCGTTGAGGCCGCCTGCCTGCCGGAAAACGCCGCCTCGCGCGGTGTGCTGGAAAAATGCGGCTTCAAGTACGAAGGCGTGGCGCAAAGCTATCTGCAGATCGCCGGGCGCTGGCGCAACCATGTGCTTTACGCCAACCTGCGCAGCGACCGGCGCGGGCGGACGGATGTGGGCTGAGGGTGCCGGCACCCCGGTGCGCGGGATATGGCAACCCGGAGGGGGCACGCCGCCCGGCCCGGCCACGGGCCGGGCGTTCTGCGCCGGAACGCCAGGAAGGTGTGTATCCTTGCGGTCATCCTTACGCGGAATATCTCTGCGACCGACAGCGGCAAGGCGGTACCTGCCCAAGGGGCGGGGGCGGGATGAACCGGCTGCGGCGCGGGTCTTGGCACGGCGTCCGCCAGCCCTAATATCCCTGGGCAGGAAGGACCCTGTCATGCACAAAGCCATTCTGTTTGCCGCCGCCCTGCTGGCCCTGCCCGCCGCCGCGCAGGAACGCATCCCGTCCCATTGCATCGCCCTGGCGCAGGGGGTGCCGGGGGTGGAGGTGATCCGCCCGGCATCCTTCGGTGCGCCCCTGGCCGAGGGCAGGGTGCGGATCAGCTATGTCGATCATGCGACCTTCCTGATCGAAACGCCGGGCGGGCTGGTGGCGGCAACCGACTATACCGGCTTTCTGGGCGGTGCCGATGTGATCCCCGATGTGGTGACGATGAACAATGCCCATACCACGCATTGGACCGACAGGCCCGACCCGCGCATTGCCCATGTGCTGCGCGGCTGGGGCGACGGGACCGGCCCGGCGGAGGTTTCCCTTGATCTGGGCGAGATGCTGGTGCGCAACGTGACGACAGACCTGCGCAGCCGCATGGGCGATGGCATCCGGCGCGACGGGAATTCGATTTTCATCTTCGAGGTGGCGGGCCTGTGCATCGGGCATCTGGGGCATCTGCATCAGGTGCCCAGCCCCGAACATTATGCGTTGATCGGGCGGCTGGACGTGGTGATGGTTCCCGTTGACGGCGGCTACACCATGGACACCGCCAGCATGGCCGGGGTGGTCAAGCGCCTGCGGTCATCCCTGGTGCTGCCGATGCACTGGTTTTCCGGTGCCTCGCTGGAAGGGTTTCTGGCCGATATGGACGGTGCCTTTCCGGTCGTGCGGGCGGGGACCAGCAGCCTGGAGGTGGCGCTGACCGACCTGCCGTCGCAGCCGACGATCCTGGTGCTGGAGCCGTCGTGGCTGAACTGACGATTTGCACCGGGGGCCTGCTTCGGCAGGCGGGGTCATGAGCGTGATCCCCGCCGGGCCTGCCTTTCTGTCCGATCTTGCCGCGCGCCTGCCGGAGGGCACGCTGGGCGCGGTCGAGCCGCGCTTTCTGAGCGAACCGCGCGGGCGCTGGCAGGGCGTGGGGGCGGCTGTCGCCCGGCCGCGCCGGGTGGAGGAGGTGGCGGTGATCATCCGGGCCTGCGCCGGGGCCGGGGTGGGCATCATCCCCTGGGGCGGCGGGACCGGCCTTGTCGGCGGGCAGGTGATGCAGGACGGCCCCGCGCCGCTGATCCTGTCGCTGGACCGCATGGCGGCGCTGCGGGCGATCTACCCGGACGAGAATGCGATGGTTGCCGAGGCCGGAATGACGCTGGCCCAGGCCCAGGCCCATGCGCAGGCCGTGGCCCGGCGGTTTCCGCTGACGCTGGCCTCGCAGGGGGCGGCGTGCCTTGGTGGGGTGCTGTCGACCAATGCGGGCGGGGTCAACGTTCTGCGCTATGGCAATGCGCGCGACCTGTGTCTGGGGATCGAGGCGGTCCTGCCGGACGGGTCGGTGCTGCACGGGCTGAAGCGGCTGCGCAAGGACAACACCGGCTATGACCTGCGGCACCTGCTGATCGGGGCCGAAGGCACGCTGGGCGTGATCACGGCGGCCAGCCTGCGGCTGCATCCGGTGCCGGCGGCCGAAGGCACCGCCCTGCTGGCGGTGCCCGGCCCCGCCGCGGCACTGGCGCTGCTGGCGCGGGCCGAGGCGCGGCTGGGCGCGCTGATCACCGCCTTCGAGCTGATCGGCGGGACGGGCCTGCAATTCCTGGCCGAGGTGCTGCCGCAGCTGCGCCAGCCCTTTGCCGACCCGCCCGACTGGATGGTGCTGGTGGAGGTGGGGCTGCCCGAAGGCCTGGCGCCCGGGGCGGCGCTGGAGGATCTGTTCGCAGAAGGAGCCGGGGCGGGCCTTGTCACCGACGGGCTGATCGCCACCTCGCAGGCGCAGCGCGATGCGTTCTGGCACCTGCGCGAGATGATCCCCGAGGCGAACCGGCGGATCGGGGCAATTTCCAGCCACGACATTTCGTTGCCGCTGGGGGCGGTGGCGGAGTTCATTACGCGCGCCGGGCCTGCGCTGCTGGCGCTGGGCGATGTGCGGATCAACTGCTTCGGGCATCTGGGCGACGGCAACCTGCATTACAACGTCTTCCCGCAGCGCGGACGGACCCGCGCCGATGACGCGGCGCTGCGCGAGCCGGTGAAGCGGCTGGTGCATGACATGGTCGATGCCATGGGCGGATCGGTCAGCGCCGAGCACGGCATCGGGCGGCTGAAGGTGAAAGATCTGGAACGCTACGGCGATCCGGCCAAGCTGGCGGCGATGCGCGCGATCAAGGCGGCGCTGGACCCGGCCGGCATCATGAACCCCGGTGCCGTGCTGCGCGGCCAGGCGGCCGGGCAGGGGGGCGGGGGGCCGCACCCGGCAGGGTTTGCCCCGCCGGGCTGAATCGGCGGGGACTTGGGGAGTGTGGGGTTACGTCATGGTGCGAATGTCGTCCGGTGATCTGCCGGACCCCGCCAGAGCTAGGCCGATTCGATTGCCAAAGTGTTAGCGTGGGACCGCATCTGAGCGGTCAGTGCCCGTCAAAGGCGCAAAGCGCGTGCACGTCCATGCCCATCGCTTCCAGCCGGGTGCGCCCGCCAAGATCGGGCAGGTCCACGACAAAGGCGCAGCCGATCACCTGCGCCCCCAGCCGTTCGATCAGGCGGATGCCGGCTTCGGCGGTGCCGCCGGTGGCCAGAAGGTCATCGACAAGCAGCACGGTTTCGCCGGGCTGCATGGCATCGTCATGCACCTCGACCACCGCTTCGCCATATTCCAGGGTATAGCTTTGCGCGATGGTCCGTCCGGGCAGCTTGCCCTTCTTGCGGATCGGCACGAAGCCGGTCGAAAGCTGATGCGCCACCGCCCCGCCCAGGATGAAGCCGCGCGCCTCGAGCCCGGCCACCTTGTCAATCCGCAGCCCGGCATAGGGGGTGAGCAGCTGATCGATTGCCATGCGAAAGCCGCGCGCATCGGAGAACAGCGTGGTCACGTCGCGAAACAGGATTCCGTCCTGCGGGAAATCGACGATGGTGCGGATATAGTCTTTGACGGTCTTGTTCATGGGTCGGTCTTTGCCTTGTTCAACAGCAGAAAGGGGGGCGTAAGGGCGACAGACGCGGGCGCGCTATCCCAGCACGCGGCCTGCGACGGCATCCAGCTTTGCCAGCAGCGCCGGATCGCGCCGGTCGGGCGCGGTCATCACGGCAAAGTCCAGCGCGCGGTCGCAGCCATGCGGGCAGGGGGCGCGGCTGGGCCCAAGCAGGGCGGGCAGGCGTGCCACCATGCCGGCTGCGCGGGCGGCATTGCCGGTCAGCACGGCGATGACCTGCGCCACATCCACCGCGTCATGGCCGGGGTGCCAGCAGTCGTAATCCGTGACCATGGCGACAGAGGCGTAGCACAGCTCGGCCTCGCGCGCCAGTTTGGCCTCGGGCATGTTGGTCATCCCGATCACGTCGCAGCCCCAGCCGCGATACATCCGCGATTCGGCCAGCGTGGAAAACTGGGGGCCTTCCATGCACAGATAGGTGCCGCCCTGATGTACCGTGATGCCTTCGGCCCGCGCCGCCCCGGCGCAGGCCGCGCCGAGGCGCGGGCAGGTAGGATGCGCCAGGCTGACATGGGCAACGCAGCCGGTGCCGAAAAAGGATTTCTCACGGGCGAAGGTGCGGTCGATGAACTGGTCGACAATCACGAAGTCGCCCGGCGCAAAGCCCTCGCGGAAAGAGCCGCAGGCCGAGACCGAGATCAGGTCGGTCACGCCCAGGCGTTTCATGGCATCGATATTGGCGCGGTAGGGCACCCCGGTGGGGGAATGGACATGCCCCCGGCCGTGGCGCGGCAGGAAGGCCATCGCAATGCCGTCAAGCCGCCCGACCAGCACCTCGTCGGACGGAGCACCCCAGGGGGTTTTCACCGCGATCCAGCTTGCCCCTTCCAGCCCGTCGATCCGGTACAGGCCCGACCCGCCGATCACGCCGATCATGGTCTGGTTTTGCATCATCTTCCCCCGCAGGCTGCAGGCCAAGATTAGGCGCTGCGGGACCGGCAGGAAAGGACGATTCCGCGCCGGACCCGTGCCACGCAGCCGGTGCGACAGAACTTTGCGGCGCGCGCTGCCGCGCGCAAGCCCTTTTTCCGGGCGCGCTGCCGCGCGCCCCGTGCCTCTGGCGGGGATATTTGTGAACAGAAAATGGTGTTGGGTCAGCGGTCGTCCGGGCGGGGCAATTCGATCACGTCGCGTACAATGGTGTAGTCGCGATAGCCAAGGCGGGCCACCGGGTGAAAGCGCGTCACGTCGAACCGTCCGTCCACGAGGCAGTCGTCGCGCAGATGGATGCCCGTCACCTCGCCCAGGATCAGGATATTGTCGGTGCCGCGCAACGCAATCTCCTGCACAAGGGTGCATTCCAGCGATGCAGGCGCGCCGTCAAGCCGCGGGCAGGGGATGGTGGTGCAGGGCTGTCTGCGCAGACCGTTCAGGGCGAATTCATCCGCGTCGCGCGGTACCGTGGCCGAGGTTTCGTTCATGGCGTGCAGCATCGCCTCTTCGACGATGTTCACGCAGAAGACACCTGTTTCGCGGATGTTGAGCACCGAATCCTTGATGCCGGTCGAGGCGAACATCACCTGTGGCGGCACATAGGCCACGGCGTTGAAGAACGAATAGGGTGCCAGATTGTCGCCCGTCGTCCCGGTTGTGGACAGCCAGCCAATCGGGCGCGGGGTGATGATGGCATTGAACGGGTTGTGCCGCAGGCCGTGCCCTTCGGCGGGGCGGTAGAACATGGAAGACCTCATCGGGGTTTGCCCCCTGACTAGCCCCATGTTACCCGCGCATCCAGAAGATTCGGGATAGGCTGCCGTGTACCGCCTGGAAGAGGAAACCGCCGACGACTGGTGGGAGGTTGAGGCCCTTCTGGACCTGTGCTTCGCGCCGGGCCGCACCGCGCTGTCATCCTACCGGCTGCGCGACGGGGTGCCCAAGGTGGCGGGCCTGTGCCATGTCCTGCGCGATGCCGACGGCGTTCTGGCGGCGGCGATCCGGTTCTGGCCGGTGCAGGTGGCCGGGCAGCCTGTGCTGCTGCTGGGGCCGGTGGCCGTGCATCCGACGCGGCAGGGCGAAGGGCTGGGCGGGTTTCTGATTCACGAATGCCTGACCGAGGCGCGCCGCCTGGGCTGGACCCGCGTCATGCTGGTGGGGGATGCGCCCTATTACGGGCGCTTTGGCTTTCGCCCCCTGCCGGATGTGATCATGCCGCCGCCCACGAATCCGGCGCGGGTGCTGGGGATTGAACTGGTTCCGGGGGCCTGGGCCGGGGTTGCCGGGCCGGTCGGGAAGGCCGCTGTCGGATAAGCCCATTGTGCAGCGGGCCAGGGGTTCCTACCTTTGCGCCATGAACAGGACCGACATTGCCCCGCTTCCCGCCGTTCAGTCCGATCCGTCGGCCGAAATTGCACGGCTGGCCGCGCGCTACCGGCGGGCCAATGGCCCGGTGATTGTCCTGATGAACCGCCTTGGCGGGCGGATTGAAGACAGGCTTGGGGGCTTGCCGCCCGAGGTCTGTGCGCGGATTGACAGCGCCACGCGCAGCGCGCTGGAGAAGGCCTATCATCTGGCCGCCAGCGGCCGGCACGCGCCCGACCTTGGTCCGCGCGGGCCGATGGCGCTGGCGGCGCTGACAGGGGCTGCGGGCGGGGCGGGCGGGCTTGCCACCTCGATCGCCGAACTGCCGGTGACGATCGCGGTGATCCTGCATGCCATCCGGCGCGCGGCTGCCGAGGAAGGGTTTGATCCCGATGATCCGGCGATCCGGCTGGAGGCGCTGCGTGTCTTTGCCGCCGGAAGCCCGCTGGCGACGGATGACGGGGTGAACACCGGGTTTCTGGGTGCCCGGATGGTGGTCACGGGGCCGGCGCTGCAGCGCGTGCTGGCAAGCGTTGCCCCGCGCCTGGCTGCGGCGCTGGGGCAAAAGCTGATGGCGCAGGCGGTGCCGGTGCTGGGGGCGGTGGCAGGGGCCGGGCTGAACGCGGCCTTTCTGGGCTATTACCGCGAAGTGGCGCATGTGCGCTTTGGTCTTTTGCGCCTGTCGGAACGCCACGGCGCGGAACGGGTGATTGCAGCCTTTGGCAAGGCGGTGCAGCCGGTGCGGGTGACACGCGGCTGATTGGCCCGGCCGGCTTGCCGCAGGAGTCTGACGGGACCGTTGCGATGAACGCTTTCTTCCCGTCCTGGGCGCAGAAACAGCCTGCGGAGCGGTTCCTGGCGGGGTGTGATCCCCGGAACGGCGGGAACGGCGGCTTTCATTCTTCGGGGCAAGGGGGCGCAGGCGCGCCCAGGCGGGGAGCAAGGCGAAGCATCACTCGGGCCGGTCCGCCAGCCAGTCCATCACCTGCGGGCGCACCGATTGCGCGCCCGAGGCGATGGCTGCGTCGATCACGCCGCGCACTTCGGCCAGATCCATCCGGCGCAGCAGGCTTTTGACCGGCCCGACCGAGGCCGGGCGCATCGACAGCATGCGCAGGCCCATGGCGGCCAGGCAAAGCGCCTCCAGCGGGCGGCCGGCATCCTCGCCGCAGAAGGACAGGGGTGTTCCGGCTTTGGCACAGCGGCGCACGATGTGGTCAAGAAACTGCAGGAAACCGCTGTTGAGCGTGTCGTAGCGCCGCCGGACCAGCTCGTTCTCGCGGTCGGCCGCAAAGAAGAACTGCTTGAGGTCATTGCCCCCGATCGAGATGAAATCCACCATCCCGAAAAAGCCGTCGGGGGCAAAGGCCAGCGAGGGTGTTTCCAGCATCGCGCCCACCTCGACGCTTTCGGGGACCACATGGCCAAGGGCTGCCTCGCGGTCCAGCTCGCGCATCAGATGGGCACGGGCGGCGGTGAATTCGTCCGGCTGGGCGATGAAGGGAAACATCACCGTCAGCTTGCGCCCCTGGGCGGCGCGGATCAGCGCCTGCAACTGCATGCGCAGCACACCGGGCCGGTCCAGCCCCACCCGGATTGCCCGCCAGCCCATCGCCGGGTTCGGCTCGTCCTGCGGTTTCAGGTAGGGCAGGACCTTGTCCGATCCGATGTCCAGCGTGCGGAAGGCCACGCGGCGGCCCCGGGCGGCGTCCAGCACGCGCGAATAGATCGCCGCCAGCTCGCTGCGCCTGGGCATCTGGCTGCGCACCAGGAACTGCAATTCGGTGCGGAACAGCCCCACCCCTTCGGCACCCGAGCCTTCGAGGCTGGGCAGGTCGGCCATAAGCCCTGCGTTCATGTGCAGCGCCGTTACCGTACCGCATTTCGATTGTGCCGCCAGACCCCGCAAAGAGGCATAGCGGACCTGCGCCTCTGCCTGCATGGCGATTTTCTCGCGGAAGGCGCGGGTCACTTTTTCATCGGGGCGCAGATGCACGATGCCCTGATCCCCGTCCACCAGAACGGGGTCGCCGTTCAGCGACTCGGAGGTGATCCGATCGGCGTGGATGACCAGCGGAATCGCCAGTGCGCGGGCGACAATGGCGGCATGGCTGCCGACCGAACCTTCTTCCAGCACCACGCCGCGCAGCTTGCGCCCATATTCCAGCAACTCGCCCGGGCCGATGTTGCGGGCGACCAGCACCGGGTTTTCCGGCATCGCCGCCCCGGTATCCCGGCCCTGGCCGGTCAGGATGCGCAGCAGGCGGTTGGACAGATCATCCAGGTCATGCAGGCGCTCGCGCAGATAGGCATCGCCCACCTGTTCCAGGCGGCTGCGCGCGGTGGACTGTTCCTTTTCCACCGCCGCCTCGGCGGAAAGGCCCGCCGCAATATCCTCTTCCATCCGGCGCAGCCAGCCGCGCGAATGGGCGAACATGCGATAGGCTTCCAGCACCGCGACCTGTTCCTTGTCCAGCGTTTCCACCGACAAAAGGTCATCGACCGACACGCGCAACTGCCCCACGGCGGCGCGCAGCCGTTCGGTTTCCGCCACCGGATCATCGGCCACCGGGTTTGTCACCACCACGCGCGGCTCGTGCAGCCAGACGCGCCCTTCGGCCGCCCCTTCCTGCCCGGCGGCACCGCGGAACAGCACCGGCTGCTTGTGCTTGGCCGACATTGCCTCACCCTCGCCGGTGAAGGCGCCCAGTTCGGCCATCTCGGCCAGAACCATGGCGACCACTTCAAGGGCATAGACCTCGTCTTCGGAAAACTGGCGGGCGGTCCTCGATTGTACCACCAGCACGCCCAGCCGTTCGCCGACCCGCTGGATCGGCACGCCAAGGAACGAGGAATAGATTTCCTCGCCGGTTTCCGGCATGAAGCGGAAGCCGCGCTCGGCTGGCGCATTGCCGGTGTTGACCGGGGTGGCGGTGCGCGCCACGCGCCCCACCAGCCCCTCGCCCAGCTTCATGCGGGTCTTGTGAACTGCGCCGCGCTTCAGGCCTTCGGTGGCGCAAAGCTCCAGCGTTTCGGGATCGCGGAACAGGTAGATGGAACAAACCTCGGTGCCGATGGAATCCGCGATCAGATGGGTGATCCGGTCAAGCCGCTCCTGCCCCTTACCGCGTTCGGCCAGGGTATCGCGCAGGCGGCGCAACAGCTTGCGGCTTTCGGTATCCGTGCGTTCGGGCATCTGACCTTCTGTCGGGCGTGGCGGCATTCACCGGCATCGGGACAACTTTAGATCACATCCTGGGGAAAGGAAACGCAGGTTCGCCCGCACACGCCGCTTGCCGCATCGCATGGCATGTGCTGGCAGGCACCGTCTGCGGGGACAGGCTGGCAGGGCAGTGCGGTGCCAGATCCCGCCGGGCAAGGGGGGGCTGTGCAGTCCGGGAGGCCCGGTCCCTCTGGCAAAGACCATCGCCTGTGCCACCGCGCCACGCTGATACCCCTTGCGGCCGGCCCGCCATCGGCGGGCACTTCGCCCCCGCCGGGCCGGGCGCTGGCCTGCGCTGTGCTTGCGGGAACGCCCCTGAGGTGCCGTGGCCCCTGACCGGGTGGCGAAACGCGCTGCGTTTCCTGGCCTTCCCGGAACGGGGGCCGCCTTTGCGGCGGATCAGGATGACATTCACGTCCGGCACGCGGCGGGGATGCTTTCCGGCACCCTGTCAGGGCAAAACCGGCGGAAAGGGAAAGCGGCTTCGGGCAAAGCAGGTATCTGCCGATGTTTTTCAGGGCACCGCAGGGTGCGCGCCTGCGCTCTGCGGCCCCTGTCAGGCGCGGCACCCTGGCCGTCCGCCGACTGTGGACAGCGTGCTGCCCGTCAGCGCAGGGGCGGGGCGACGCGGGCATGATCGTGATGCGGCCCTTGTCCGGCGACGACCGGCCAGCGGCGGGAGGGGCCACATGCCGTCACCGTCAGGTTGGTATACCGGATGGCCGGGGCGGCGCTGCCCGCCATGATCGCCGCCGGGGGCGGCCTGGCGATGCCCACCCCGCCATCGCGGCCGTGGGCGGCCCCCCGGATGGGGGGCTGCATGTCCCCACCACGGACGCCGCCCACAGCTTTGCCCGCGCCGCCGCCGTGGCACTCCGCGACCGGGGCATCCGCTGCAACGCTGTCTGCCCCGGCTTCACCGGACCCCGCACGGGTTGAGGGAGGTGGCCGACCTGCAGGCCCCTGGCGTAGACGTGTCAGAGGCCGCCATCGCCACCGCCCGGGGCCGCATCGGCACACCGGTGGAGGTGGTGCAGGCGGCACTGTTCCCGGCCAGCGACGCGGCGAGCTTTGGGAACGGGGCGCATCTGTTTGTGGATAATGGGTTTACGGCGGGGTGGGGGGGGAGGGTAAAGGTCAAATTGTAGGACGCCGAAGATGCTAAAGATTATAGCTTCAATTCCTCAAGAGATGCTCGACCATTATTTGAGGCTAACATGCCAATTCAAACAATCTTCGGATACGATGACGCCCATTCTAGTGACGACCTTCTTTAAGAACTCAATATAATCTACAATAAAGTCTGCACTCCAGCCATTTGCCTGTGAAACTCGGTGGACGACATTATCTCTTTCATCGAACAGTTCGTTCCATTTCTTGATGATCAAGCCCTCGAGTCGTGATAAATCATCCTCGCCCATTTCGTCGACAAGAGATTGGGCTTGCGCAATAAGCTCCCAAACACCGTGGACCCCAAAGCGCTTTGCCACGGCAGTAACTTCTTTCGATCTCATATTCCCCTGATTGTTAACTATTCTTGCCTTTTCTAACTTGAAATCCGATGCGCCGGAAAGCAAATGGGTCAAGTCGACGTTCTTTCGTTTCGCCTCGTCCCAATCGGCCTTGCTTTTCAGCGCATGCACTGCAGCTTCAAAACAACAATCGCGCAATTCACTTCTTAAATCATGGAAACTAGCCGAACACTCTTCGACGATTTTAAGATACTCAACGAATAACTGCCTGAAAGATTCCTCGATCCTTGCAGTCAGGCCAACCACAAGTGTGTTGCAAAGGATAACTCGCTGCACAGAACTTGGCGAGGAATCCTTAACATGTAAAACAGCACCCTTAAGTGCATCAAATTCGCGCAGCTGCTCTTCTACTACAACTTCAAGGCGTCGTTTTATCGCGTCTGGCTTCATCAGATTTCCGCATCAATAACTTTACCGATCACACTAATGCGATCCTTGATTGATGCAGCTGTGTTAGCCTTACCAGTAAGTGAATCTATGTTGTCAACTAACGTCGAGGAAATTCCCGCACAAATTCTCTTAGAAGCTCTTTCCATTTCGTCTGCTTTTTCAATTCTTCTCCAGACCGCAACCATCACTGCATCAAAGAAAGCGAGAGACACCCGGCGCTTACCCTTGTCGTTCGGAGGAAGAAGAAAAGCCTGCCCATCAAAAAATGACACTGATGTTTTTAAAGCAAGAAGAAAATTCTCCCTCAGTACCGCTAAATCCTCCCTAGTCTTCTTTAAGTTATTCTTCATGCAGCGGTCCAGAATATTCTTCATCGAGCCTGATATGTCCTGATCATTCAAGAGTGCGAAAACACGAAGCACTGCTTGGCAATCGGCCATAGTCTTGTACATTTGGTTTTTCTCACGAGCTTTGTTTATATAGCTGGGGTCGTCGTCAAGCTTCGTGAACTTCGGTATGCCAAAAATTTTGCAGAATTCTTCCTCCCTCGCAAGGGATACTATCAACTTGTTGAATTCGCTTCGATAGAGGCTATTCCGTAGTTCTTGTGCGTTTAGTTTTTCTCCACCTGTGTTTAATTTCTCAAAGACATAACGCCTTATAACAAAGGGATCCTCTTCATCTGCCTTGCTTTCCTGAAGAAGTACAATTGCTGACAATGAGGCGCGATCTAGGCTTCTCTTTACCCGAGGAGGTAAATCTTCGTACTTCTTCTTATTCAAGAAGGGCAGCTTTTCCATGCCAGTTAGTGTGTAACTTCCAGCAAGAAAATCTGCTATCGCGTTCATCCGTTGCTGGCCGTCCATAACTTCATAGCGCGCCAGATCGCTCTCATAGAAGAAAAGAGGGGGAATTGGTACGTTCAAAAGGAGAGATTCGATTAGCTGGGATTTCTTCTTGTTAGGCCAACGGGATCGCCTCTGGTATTCGGGGCGAACATTTATTACATCTCCTTCTTCGATGAGGTCACGCAATTGTGGCAGCAGAAAACTGTTAGCTTGGTAAATCACACGGAATGAAATGTTTTGAAACGCCTCGTCAATTTCAGCGTCGGTCAGTCGACCAGGTTGTTCGTCATCAACTTCAAGGTCATCTTCGTTTTCGTCTATCTCAACGTCGACGTCTGCCAACTGTCTTACCCCCGAGCCTATAAGCCTTAGTATCAGCCAACCCCTGACATTGGCAGCCTACATTAAAGTTACCATTTTTCCACTGCGTTTTTCACTCTGCTTCCAAGTAAGCTACTGCAGTGAGGCCAAGCAAGCTCTCAAGTTCTTTCCGGAACTCTTTGTTCTATACCTCCCCCCTCACACCACCGCCCGCACCTCCTCAACGATCCCGTCCATCACCTCGGCCAGCACAGCCTCATCCCCCCAACCCCCTGTCAACCCCCTCAATACGCCCCCTAACCCCTTGATATCCCATTCCCCACCCCCCCCTGTCCCACAGGGGGCACCCCCTCACACCGCCGCCCGCACCGCCGCCACAATCCCCTCCACCACCTCGGCCAGCATCGCCTCATCCTCGCATTCCGCCATGACCCGGATCAGCGGTTCCGTCCCGGATTTCCGGATCAGCAGCCGCCCCCGCCCGGTCAGCCGCGCCTCGGCGTCCCGGATTGCCGCCTGCACGGCGGGCGATGCCAGCGGTTCCGCCCCCGCGCCGTAGCGCACGTTCTTCAGCAGTTGCGGCACCACCGCAAAGCTTTGCACCAGGGCGCTGGCGGGCTGTCCGGTGCGGGCCATTTCGGCCAGGAACTGCAAGCCGGCGATCAGCCCATCCCCCGTGGTCGCATAATCGGTCATCACGATATGACCCGATTGCTCGCCGCCAAGGTTCCACCCCCCCCGCCGCATCGCCTCGACCACATAGCGGTCGCCCACGGGCGCCCGTTCCAGCCGCAGGCCCCGCCCGGTCAGGAACCGTTCCAGCCCAAGGTTCGACATGACGCTCGCCACCAGCGTGCCGCCGTTCAGGCGCCCCTCGTCGGCCCAGCGGCCCGCCAGCAGCGCCATGATCTGATCGCCGTCGGCCACCCGGCCGGTCTGGTCCAGGATCATCACCCGGTCGGCATCGCCATCGAGGCAAATGCCCACATCCGCGCCATGGGCCACCACCGCCTGCGCTGCCGTATCGGTATGGGTGGACCCGCAGTTCAGGTTGATGTTGGTGCCGTTGGGGGCCACCCCCACCGGGATCACCTCTGCCCCCAGTTCCCACAGCACTTCGGGGGCGGCGCGGTAAGCCGCGCCATTGGCGCAGTCGATCACCACCTTCAGCCCGTCCAGCCGCAGACCCGCGGGGAAGGTGGTCTTGGCATATTCCTGATAGCGCCCGCGCCCATCCTCGATCCGCCGGGCGCGACCGATCTCTTCGGGCGGGGCAAGGGTGACCTGCCCCCCGGCCAGCGCCTCGATCTCCTGCTCGGCCCCGTCGGACAGTTTGAACCCGTCGGGGCCGAAGAACTTGATGCCGTTGTCCTGATGGGGGTTGTGGCTGGCCGAGATCATCACGCCAAGGTCGGCGCGCATCGACCGCGTCAGGAACCCCACCGCCGGCGTCGGCACCGGCCCCAGCAAGAGCACATTCATGCCGGTGCCGGTCAGCCCCGCCGTCAGCGCGTTTTCCAGCATATAGCCCGACAGCCGCGTGTCCTTGCCGATCACCACCCGGTGCGCGCCCCTGCCGTCGCGCCGGAAAAACCGCCCCGCCGCCTCGCCCAGCCGCAGCGCCATTTCGGCGGTCATCGGATGGGTATTGGCGGTGCCGCGCACGCCGTCGGTTCCGAACAGTTTCCGCGTCATGTCAACTCTTCCCCTGAAATTGCCCGCCACAGGGCCAGGGCCGCCCGCGTTTCGGCCACATCGTGGACCCGCAGCAGCTGCACCCCCTGTGCCGCCGCCGCCAGCGCCACCGCCAGCGAGCCGGCCACGCGCCGGTCGGCCCGCTCTTCACCGCTGATCGTCCCGATGAACCGCTTGCGCGAGGCACCCAGCAGCACCGGGCAGCCCAGCCCGTGGAACAGCGACAGCCCCCGGATCAGCGCCAGATTATGCGCCGCCGTCTTGCCAAAGCCGATGCCGGGGTCCACCACGATCCGCCCGCGCACGATGCCCGCACCCTCGGCCACCGCGATGCGATGCTCCAGCCAGTCGCAGACGTCCAGCAGCACGTCGTCATAGGCCGGGGCGTCCTGCATCGTGGCGGGCGTGCCTTGCGCATGCATCAGCACCAGCGGCACGCCTGCCGCCGCCACCACCCCGGCCAGACCGGCGTCAAAGGTCAGCGCCGAGACGTCGTTCACCATCCCCGCCCCCGCCGCCAGCGCCGCGCGTGCCACCCCGGCCTTGCGCGTGTCGATGGACAGCGGCAGGCCCGCGTCCCGCAGCGCCGCGATCACCGGCGCGGTGCGGGCAATCTCTTCCGCCACCGGCACCCCGGCAGCCCCTGGCCGCGTGCTTTCGCCGCCGATGTCCAGCAGGGCCGCCCCTTCGGCCGCCAGGACCCGCGCCTGCGCCACGGCTGCCGCAGGGTCAAGAAACCGCCCGCCGTCAGAAAAGCTGTCAGGCGTCACGTTCAGGATGCCCATGATCTGCGGGCGGTCCATGGCCAGCCCCGCCAGGGGCGCGCGCGGCGCGGTCAGGCGGGCCAGCACCGCATCCGGCACCTCGGCCACAGGGGCCAGCCGCGCCGGGCGGCCCCGCTCCAGCACTTCGACCTCGGCAAACCAGCACCGGCCGCCGGCAAGCGCCAGGGCCTGCGGCGGACGGGCGATGCCGGTCATCGCGATGGGGCGGAAATATGTCATGATCCAGCCATGCCCCGGCCCGCCCCGCTTGGCAAGACGCGCGCTCAGCCGCGTTCGATGGGCACGCGGCTTCCTGCCGGGCCTGTTACAGCGCCGTGAAGCACCAGGCATTGCGCCGCCAGATGTTCGGCCAGCCACAGCGCCAAAGCCACCGGATCGCTGCCTTTGGGTCCGTCCACCGCATCAAGCACCAGCTTGGACGGTGCCCAGACAATCATGCGCCCGTTCTTCATCGCCCAGTCAATCTCGGTCCGTGTCGCCACCACGACACAGCGCGGATCGCGCGCGGCCAGCACCCAGGCGTTCTGTTCGATCGCCAGCAGGTCAATGCGCCGCTGCGTGGGCCGGTGCCCGGTGCGGGCGCGGGCCAGGTCCGGCAGGCCGACGGTCAGGATCACCGGCGCGCCCCGCTGCTGCAGGGCGTCCAGCCGGGCCGAAAGATCGGGCGCGGCCAGGCTGGCGTTGTCGAAGAACACCACGACCGGATGCAGCGCCGCGCCGTCATCCGCCGCGCGCACCGGCACTTCGGCGCGCGAGCGGACAATCTCCACCCCCAGCGCACCCGGCCCCCGGTCCAGTTTCTCGATCCGCACGAAGGCGCGCATGGCATGGGGTTCCGCCAGGATGCGCTCGGCGATCCGTTCGGCCAGCGTTTCCAGCAGGTTCAGGCGTTCGGATGCCAGTTCTGCCGCGATGGCTTCGGTGATGCGGTCATAAGACAGGATGCGGTCGACATCATCCTGCAGCGGGGCGGGATGGGGGCGCACCTCGACCACCACGTCAAAGCGCACACGCTGGCGCTGCCCGCGTTCCTGCTGGAAGGCACCGATATCCACCTCGACCACATGGCCGCGCAGACTGATCCTGTCGCGCGGGTCAGCGCCTGCGCTGGCCTCGGCCCGCTCTTCGGGGTGGGCAAAGGCAAGGCGGATATCGGTGGTCATCGGTTCTCCCGCGCGGATGCGGCAAGGGTAGCAACCCCGGCCGCTGCGCCCTATCCCAAGGGCGGCAACCAAGGCAAGGGCCGCGACATGCCGCAGAAGCGGCCGCGCTGCGCCACCGGCACCGGCCCCGTGCGCGAAACGGCGGGTTTCCCGGCCCGGCGCAAGCGCGTTGCCCGCCCCCAATCGGGCGGGTCATGCCATGTCCGGCCGGCGCGCGGCGCGGCCCCGGGCCGGCCTTTCAGCCGGCATCGGCGCGGCCCTGGTCCATCAGGGCCAGATGCGCGGCGGCAAGACGGGCCTGGGGAACCCGGTAGGGCGAGCAGGAGACGTAATCGAACCCGGCCTTGCGGCAAAAGGCGATGGATTCCGGATTGCCGCCATGTTCGCCGCAGATCGACAGGGTCAGGTCCGGCCGCGTGGCCCGGCCCCGGCCGGCCCCGATCAGCAGCAATTCACCCACACCATCGACATCAAGGATGTGGAACGGGTCTTCGGGAAAGACCCCCTGCTGGACATAGGTGTTCATGAACCGCCCGGCATCGTCGCGCGACAAGCCGTAAGTCATCTGCGTCAGGTCATTGGTGCCGAAGGACAGGAAGCTGGCATGCTGGGCAATCTCGCCCGCGCGCAGGGCGGCGCGCGGCGTTTCCACCATGACACCCAGCTTGTAGTCAAAGCTGCGCCCGGTGCGGATGCGCACGGTGGCGGCCACGGCATCGACATGGCTTTTGACCAGTTCCACCTCGCGCCGGGCAGACACCAGCGGGATCATGATTTCCGGCACCACGGCGGCACCGCGCCGGCCGACCTCGACCGTCGCCTCGAAAATCGCCTGCGCCTGCATGGCATAGATTTCGGGCAGCACCACGCCCAGGCGGACGCCGCGCATGCCCAGCATCGGGTTCACCTCGGACAGGGCCTCGGCGCGGCGGGTGACGGCGGACAGGGGAATGTCCAGCGCCTCGGCCAGGTCGCGCAGGCCTTCGCGGCTGCGCGGCAGGAATTCGTGCAGCGGCGGGTCGAACAGGCGGATGCAGACCGGCAGGCCCTGCATGATGTCGAAAAGCTGGATGAAATCCTCGCGCTGCATCGGCAGCAGCCGCGCAAGGGCCGCAGCCCGGTCTTTTGCCGTATCGGCAAAGATCATCTCGCGCATCACCACCAGACGGTCTTCTTCGAAGAACATGTGTTCGGTGCGGCACAGGCCGATGCCCTGGGCGGCGAAATTGCGCGCGGTCTGGGCATCGGCGGGGGTATCGGCATTGGCACGCACGCCGATGTCGCGCACCGCATCGGCCCAGGACAGCAGCTGGCGAAAGGCGTCGTCCAGCGCCGGGGCCAGCATTCCGGCGGCCCCGGCCAGCGCCTCGCCCGCCGTGCCGTCGATGGTGATGATATCGCCCTCGGCGAAAATCCGGCCATCGGGGGCCACAAGACGCCTGTCGCGCGCGTCAAGCCGAAGGTCGGACGCCCCCACCACGCAAGGAAGACCGATGCCGCGCGCAATGACCGCCGCATGGCTGGTCATGCCGCCGCGTTCGGTCAGCACGGCGGCGGCGGAATGCATGCCGCGGATGTCTTCGGGCGCGGTTTCGCGGCGCACCAGGATGCAGGGCTCGCCCCGCGCCGCGCTGGCCTGCGCCGCGTCGGATGAAAACACGATCCGCCCCGTCGCCGCCCCCGGCGAGGCGGCAATGCCGCGCACGAAGCGGTCGCGGGGCCCGCGCGGATCGACCTGATGGTGCAGAAGTTCGGGCAGCGACCCCGGCTCTACCCGCAGCACCGCCTCGTTGCGGGTGATGATGCCGTCATCGGCCAGCGACACCGCGATGCGCAGCCCGGCGCGGGATGACCGCGCCACCTTGATCGCATCCAGCACCGCCAGACGGCCATCCTCGATGGTGAACTCGATCTGCATTTCCTCGCGCAGCCGGGCGCGGGTGACCGTGCCGTACCCCAGCAGCTGCGCGAAGACCCCTGGTGCCACCTCTTGCAGGGACAGGCCGCGCGGATCGCGGGTCAGACAGATCGCGCCGTCGCGGCGCAGGGCATCGCGGCCCTGGCTTTGTTCCAGGTAGCGCCCGGTGACCTGCGGCAGGCCGGTGACCGGATCGACGAACTGGATCACGCCAGAGCCGGAGATGCCCAGTCCGATCCCCTGGACCATGGCCTGCACCACAAGGCCCAGCCCGCCATTTTCCGGTGCCCCCTTGGCCTGGCGCAACAGCCGGGCCGAGGTGCCTTCCCAGGCGCGGGCCATGGACCGCAGCACTTCGGACAACTGTCTGGCGGGGTCTTCGGGGAAGGGGTCTTCCATTTCCGCCTCATAGGCGCGCAGCGCATCGCGGATCGCTTCTGCCGAGGGGACCGGCGCATCGAACATGTCCGGGTCCAGCCGCGCCACATGGGTGGCATAGCTTTGGATGAAGCGCAGATACAGCGTATCGGCCGCCTCGACCCCGTGGGTGGCAACCAGCGCCCGGTGGCGCGCCGCGTTCAGCCCGATGTTCAGCACCGTGGCCGGCCCGCCCCAATCGGGGTTTTCCGGGCTGGGGCGCACCGACACCAGCGGGGCCGGGCCGAACAGCGCCAGGATGCCGTCACTGTCAACGCTTGCCCCCTGGGCGATGGCCCGCACCGTGCCTGCGGGCAGCGCCACGGTTTGCGGCACCGGCATGTCCAGCCGCACCAGCCGCTGGAGGCATTTCGCCCGCCAGCCATGGGTGACGGTGGCGATCCGCGCCAAGGGGGTCACTTGCGTGAAATCGAGGATGGGGTCGTGTTTCTGCACTGCGGCATTCCTTGCTTGGGTGCAGCATACGCCTGTTGCGCCGTGGCGCAAGCGTTGCAGCGGGGGGGTTCACACCCCCCAGCCCGGCCACGGGCCGGGCGTTCTTCGCTGAAACGCTCCACAGGAGCGTTTCTATACGCTCATCACCCCCCGTGGGGTATTTGTACCGAAAAGAAGCGGCTAGCCTTCGATTTTCGTCAGATCGGCCACCTGGCCACAGACCGACCGGATGCGGTGCAGCAGGTTCAGGCGGTTGCGGCGGAGGACCGGGTTGTCGCTGTTGACCTGCACATCGGTGAAGAAGGCATCGATCGGCGCGCGCAGGGCGGCCATGGCCGCCATCGCCGTGGCGAAATCCTCGGTTCTCAGCGCCGGGGTGATCGTGGCTTCGGCCTGGTCCAGCGCGGTGAAAAGGGCACGCTCGGAGTCGGTTTCGGCGAATTTCGGATCAGCGCCGTAGGAGTATTCGACACCGTCCTTTTCCTCGGCCTGGGTCAGGATGTTGTTGGCGCGCTTGAAGCCCGCCAGCAGGTTGGCCCCGTCTTCGGTCTTCAGCACCGCCGACAGGGCCTCAGCGCGCTTGACCAGCAGGGTCAGGTCATCCTTGCCGGGCATGGCCAGGCAGGCGTCGATGACATCGTGGCGGATGCCCTGATCACGGAGGAAGACCTTGAGGCGGTCGTGGAGGAAGGCGAGGAGGCTTTGGCCCGTAGCTGCGTCAAATAGCCAGTGCGACATTGCAACGCCACGAGGAGAAGCAGCTTTCAATCGTTCAAAATCCGCATTGATTTCCGAGTACTTGCCGCGCTTTATCTCGGTAGAACCCTGATAAAGAGACGCAGGAGTGTTGGGAATGATTGTCTGAGATACTGAATAGAAATGCGGAATGAGGTTAACTCTTACGGCATTTGTCAGCAAAAGCCTGACGACACCTAAGGCTGCACGACGCAGCGCGAAAGGGTCTTTTGATCCTGTGGGTTGGTCCGGGTTATTGCGAGTTCCGAGATCCATATCCTCATCATCATCCCAATCAGACTCAAAATGAGTGATCCAAAACCCGGTCAGCGTGTCGATCTTGTCGGCCAGCGCCACGGCGACCGAGACGGGGTCGGTCGGCACATCATCGGACGGGCCGAGGGGGGAGCGGTGTTCCTTGCAGGCGCGGGCGATGGCGGGGTCAAGGCCCTGGTCCAAAGCATAGTAGCTGCCCATCGTGCCTTGCAATTCCGGAAACTCGCCGACCATGGCCGATTGCAGGTCGGCCTTGCAAACCTTTGCGGCCTGCTCTGCAAGGTCTGGCGATGCACCGACCATTGGCGCGATTTCGCGGGCAAGGGCAGCGATGCGCTGCACCCTTTCCGCTTCGGTGCCCAGCTTGTTGTGGAAGGTCACATCGGCCAGCCCCGCCGCCATGCCTTCAAGCCCCACATCATGAACGACCCGCAAGTCATTCTCCCAGAAGAACTTCGCGTCGGACAGCCGCGCAGCCAGCACCTTCTGGTTCCCGGCCAGGATCGTGGCCCCATGATCCGCCGTTTCCCGGTTGGCGACGGTGACAAACCGCTCGATCCGCCCCGTACCTGGGTTGCGGACCGAGAAAAATTTCTGGTGTTCCTTCATCGAGGTTTGCAGCACCTCGGGCGGCAGGCCCAGGAAATCGGCCCCGATGGACCCCATCAGCACCACGGGCCATTCCACCAGCCCCGCAACCTCGGCCAGCAGGGCGGCGTCGGGAACCACCTCCAGCCCCTGGGCGAAGGCGGCGGTGGTGGCATCGTGCCAGATCTGCGCCTCGCGCTCTGCCGGGTCCAGCACCACGAAGGCGCGGCGCAGCCTGGCGCGGTAATCGTCAAACGAAGACACCGCAAAGCGCGCCGGGGCCATGAAGCGGTGCCCGGCGGTGGTGTTGCCCGCCGCAATCCCGTCTACCTCCAGCGGAACAACCTCTGCCCCGCCCTCATCACTCAGCAGGCACAGGATCGAATGCAGCGGGCGCACCCAGCGCAAGGAGCCGCTGCCCCAGCGCATCGATTTCGGCCAGGGAAAGCTGCGGATCACCTGGTCCACCACTGCGGCCACAATCGCAGCCGCCGGGCGGCCCGGCTTTTCCACCACGGCGAACCAGACCTGGCCCTTCTTCTCGTCCCGCAGGTCCAACTGGTCGCGGCGCAGGCCGGTGGCGCGCAGAAAACCCTCCAGCGCCGCCTCGGGCGCATCGGCGCGGGGGCCTTTGCGTTCCTCGCGCTGGGGCCGGCTTCGGGCACTCAGCCCGTCCAGCGTCAGCACAAGGCGGCGCGGGGTGGAAAAGGCCCCGGCGCTGGCATAGGTCAGGCCGGCCTCGACCAGACCATCGGTCACCAGTCGGCGCAGATCGTCACGCGCCCTGGCCTGCATGCGCGCAGGGATTTCTTCCGAGAACAGCTCCAGCAGCAGATCGGGCATCGGCTTACTCTTTGTATGTGTCGTTAAGCTGATGCCAGGCAAAGGCCCGGCCATCGGGGAAGACGGCAACCACGCGGTCCACGCCCCCGGCGACATTGGCCTGCGACAGGAAGGCCATCGCCTCGCCGCGTTCCAGCGCCGCGCCGATGGCATCGGCATCAAAGCAGTCGAACCAGCCGGGGGCGGTCAGCGGCGTGGGCCGGTCGTACCGCCGGAAGGTTTCGGTCAGGGTGGCCTGGCTCAGCGGCGTGGTGAAACAGGCCCGGAACCGCAGCGGAGAGGAGTCTGCATCGATGCCTTCGATGTTTTCCACCGCGATGGCCTCGGGCACGGCCCTTTCGATGGGCACCAGCGTGATTTCCGCGCCGGGGGTGAAGGACACCGGCGCGTAAAAGGCGTAAACCTGCAGCCAGTACATCACGATGCCCGCAACCAGCCCCGTCAGCACGATGCCCCCTGCAACCAGCTTGCCGGTCATTCCTTACCCTCGTGTCGTGTGCGTGTCCGACAATAGGGGCAGTCGCAAGCTGTAGCTGGCAGCGCCTTGTGCAGCAAGCCATGAACCACCCCTCCTTCCGCGTCGAAAGAGTGCTTTACGACATCAAAGAACTCTGTATCGCCGCGCTCGAAGCGTTGCCAAAGTGAGTAGGACACAAGGTCAGCGAATTGTACTGCCCGTGTCGCGGCAGAATCGACAAACATCGGAACATCAGCCAGGTTCGAAAGAACCCCCCAGCGATGACCATTCTTCCGGAAATCACGGGCAAGGGTCTGAAGCCGCGTTTCCAGAGTGGATTTGTCAAGAATAATGAGGCCTCGCTGCGGGTTTCCCTTGTGGAACTGACGTTTAAGAAACGTATCAAACCGTGCCACGATCTGTTCGAACGCAAACTCTACCGGGTCTTGCCCGGCAATTGCCGCCTTTTCAACCACCACACCGAACAGCGCCCAGTGTCCCTTGAGATCATGGGAGGTTGCAAGAGCGTTGCAAATGGCGGTCCGGCGTGCGGACCTGTCTTTGATCGACCGCCAGAATCCCTTGCCGGGAAGCATATGGCTGCCATGAAACTCAAGCCGATCAGGTTCTTCGGGGCAGAATTCCGCTGCAAGCCTTTCGAGTGCGGAACACAGATAATGCACCTGACGCTCGAACAGACATATGCCAGACAGCACAAAGTGCCGCTGATCTGTCGCGGCAACCGTGCCGGCATCATCAAGATACAGAAGATACATGGGTCAGAAGGCAGCCGGGCGGGAGCCATGTCCCGGCGGATCACAAAAATGCAACCCTCCCAGCCACTGGGATGATAGATAGTTCGTTGCTTGTGATATGTCAATCCAGCCATTCATGTGCCGGCCTCGGTCGCAACAAAGGCGTCGGCACAGCGTTTCGCCAGCGCCCGCACCCGCCCGATATAGGCCTGCCGTTCGGTCACGCTGATGACGCCGCGCGCGTCCAGCAGGTTGAACAGATGGCTGGCCTTGATGCACTGGTCATAGGCGGGATGCGCCATGATGATGGTGCGCCCGGCCTTGTCGGGCTGGGCGGCGGTCAGGATGCGGTCGCATTCGGCCTCGGCATCCCTGAAATGCTGAAACAGCATGTCGGTGTCGGCCTGATCGAAGTTCCAGCGGCTGTATTCCTGTTCGGTCTGGCGGAAGACATCGCCGTAGGTCAGGGCAATCGGCGACTGCGGATCATTGAAGGGCATGTCCATGACATGGCCCACCCCCAGCACATACATCGCCAGACGTTCCAGCCCATAGGTCAGCTCGCCCGAAACCGGGCGGCAGTCATGCCCGCCGACCTGCTGGAAATAGGTGAATTGCGACACTTCCATGCCGTCGCACCACACCTCCCATCCCAGGCCCCATGCCCCCAGCGTGGGGCTTTCCCAGTCATCCTCGACAAAGCGGATGTCGTGCAGGGCGGCATCGATGCCGATGGCAGCCAGCGAGCCAAGATAGAGATCCTGCATGTCGGGGGGCGAGGGTTTGATCAGCACCTGGAACTGGTAGTAATGCTGCAGGCGGTTCGGATTTTCGCCATAGCGCCCGTCGGTGGGCCGGCGCGACGGCTGCACATAGGCGGCGGCCCAGGGCCGCGTGCCCAGCGCGCGCAGGGTGGTGGCCGGGTGAAAGGTGCCCGCCCCCACTTCCATGTCATAGGGTTGCAGGATGGCGCAGCCCTGACCGGCCCAATAGGCCTGAAGCCGCATCAGGATGTCCTGAAAACTGCGCGGGGGGGCAGACATCGGCGCACCTCTTGTGCAAAAGCGCCTTCTCCATAGGCAAGGCGCGCGATAGGGTCAATGCGCCGTCCCCGCGCCGCACCGGATTTGCCGCGTCGGATTTGACGTGCATCCGCCGGATGCTCTGCTACCATCCGGTCACATTTGTGACAGGCCCAGACCGGGACGGGGATTTACGTGACCAAGACGACTGCAGGCTGCCTGGCATGGCTGGCCGTTGTGATGGCCCTTCTGGCCGGCGGGGGTGCCCGGGCGCAGGATCGGGCCTGGATTCAGATCGAAGCACAACCGACGCGGGCCGAGGCGATGGACCGCGCGCGCGCCTATGCGGCGGTCTTTCCCGACGTGGCGGGATATGCGCTGAGCTCGGGGTGGTTCGGCATCGTTCTTGGCCCCTATCGCAGGGAAGAAGCGGCAATGAAGCTGCGGGATCTGCGCGGCGAGGGGATGATCGCGTCCGACAGTTTCCTGGCCGACGGCCGGACGTTCCGCGACCGCTACTGGCCAGAGGCAACCGCACCGGATGCCCCCCTGCCGGACCCGGTCACGCAAGCCGCCGCCCCGGAACCCCAAGCCCTGCCTTTGCCACAGACGCCGGTCCCCGATGACGAGACGCCGGACGAAGCCCGCGCCGCCGAGGCGGCGCTGACCGCGCCCGAGCGGAACGAGGTGCAGGCCGCACTGCACTGGTTCGGCTTTTACAGTGCCGTGATCGACGGCGCTTTCGGCCCGGCGACGCGCAGCGCGATGGCGGCCTGGCAGGAGGCCGGCGCACAGCGGGCGACCGGCGTTCTGACCACGGCGCAGCGGGTCGCGCTGCTGTCGGCGTACCGTGGCGCCATGGCGGAACTGGGCCTGCAGCGGGTGACGGAACCTGAGGCCGGAATCGCGATTGATCTGCCGCTGGCGATGATCCGCTTCGACCGCTACGATCCGCCCTTCGTGCGCTATGGCGAAGTGGACGGCAGCGGCGTGACGGTGCTGCTGATCAGCAAGCCGGGGGACGAAACCACGCTGTATGGCCTCTTTGACCTGCTGCAAACGCTTGAAATCGTGCCTCCGGCCGGGCCGCGCCGCAGCGGGGAAGACAGCTTTGAGATTACCGGGCGCAACGGGCGCATCGAAAGCTATTCCTATGCCGAACTGTCGGGCGGGCTGGTCAAGGGCTTTACACTGGTCTGGCCGGTTGCGGACAGCGCCAGAATGGCGCGGGTGCTGGCGGTGATGAAGGGCAGCTTCCGCCCGGTCGGGGACAGGGCCCTGGATCCGGGGCTGGCCCCGATGGATGCCGCCCGGCGCGACGGGATGCTGACCGGGCTTGAGGTGCGCCGCCCGGCGCTGTCGCGATCAGGCTTCTTCATCACGGCAACCGGAACGGTGCTGACCACGGTCGATGTGCTGCAATCCTGCGCGCGTGTCACCATTGACGGGGATCTGCCGATGTCGGTGGCCCTGTCGGATGCGCAAACCGGGCTGGCGGTGCTTGTGCCCCAGACGCCGCTGTCACCGCCCGGTGTTGCGGCCCTTCAGACCACGCCGCTGCGGATCGGAACCGAGGTTGCCGTGGCCGGATACCCCTATGAGGACCGCCTGACCTCTCCGACGTTGACCTTCGGCTTTCTCGAGGCGCTGGAGGGTCTGGACGGCGAAGCGGACCTGAAGCGGCTCAGCCTGCCTGCACTGGCGGGCGATGCGGGCGGGCCGGTTGTGGATGGTGCCGGGGTGGTGATCGGCATGCTGCTGCCCCGCGCACAGGATGCCGCGCGGCAGTTGCCGCCCGATGTCTCTTTCGCCCTGGCAGCTTCGCGCATCGAACAGCGGCTGGCGGCAGAGGGGATCGTGCTGCGCACGCCCCCCGCACAGGGCACGCTTGCGCCCGAGGATCTGAACCGCCGCGCACGGGAGATGACGGTGCGTGTCGCGTGCTGGAATTAGCAGGGTTCCGGGAACGTACCGGCCAGGGGCTGCCGGAACGGAACGCAGGAGTCGCTTCCACGTGCGCCCCGTGCGGTCTGGCCGGGGCCATCGCCCCGGCCACAGCGCTGCGTCGGCATCAGGATCAGCCGGGGGCCAAAGCCCCCGGCCAGCGCCCGACCCGCCCCCGGCGGGCGCTTCGCCCCCGCCGGGCCGGGCGCTGGCCTTTCGTAGTGCCTGAACCTGCCGGTCTGCAGGGCACCGTTGTGCGCGGGCGGGGGAAACGCAGGTCGCGTTTCCTGGTCCCGCCCGTGGATGGGCCGGAAGGTCTTGCCGCAATCCGCCAGCCTCCGCTGCCATGGCAAAGGCCATCGCCTTTGCCACAGCGCTACACTGTGACCACGCCAGCCGGGGGCCACAGCCCCCGGCCAGCGCCCGACCCGCCCATGGCCGGCGCTTCGCCCCCGCCGGGTCGGGCGCTGGCCTTTCGTGGTGCCTGGACCAACCGATCTACAAGGCACCGTCCCGCACGGGCGGGGAAACGCGGTGCGTTTCCTGTTCCCGCCTGGAGGGGCGAAAGCACCCTCACCTTTCAATGGCAGGGGCCATCGCCCCTGCCACAGCGCTGCGCCGGTATCAGGACCGGCCGGGGGCCAAAGCCCCCGGCCATTATCCATGTTCGTCAAAAGTTTCGTCCTGGCCTGTCGGTAGCGCGGGATATGTCCGGGTCAGGTAGCGCAGGATTTGTCCGGATTGATGCTTTGCCATGGAGGCGATGCGATGACCGGGACAGAAGTGCTGCAGGAGCGCCGGATGGCGAAGTTTCTGGATTTGCCGGGCCGTTGGACCCGGCGCAAGTTGAGCATGGCGGAGGCGGGCGAGGTTCCGGGGAGATCGGAGCGTCAGTTCCGCCGCTGCCGCGACCGCTTTGAGCGAGAGGGGCTGGGGGGTCTTGTGGACCGCCGGCCCGGCAAGGCATCGGCGTGGCGCAGGTCGCGGCGGCGCTGATGGGATCGGGCCGGGTGCAGATGTTCCATGACCATGTCCTGGTCAAGGAACCGGGCACCACCAGGCCCACGTCCTGGCATCAGGACGGGCCATATTGCTTTGTCGAAGGGTGCCAGACCGTCAGCTTCTGGTCGCCGGTCGATCCGGTGAAAGAGGCATCCCTGCGCTGCGTTGCCGGGTCGCACCTGTGGCCGTGCGAGGTGCTGCCCACGCGCTGGCTGGCCGAAACCGCCTTCTGTCCGGACCCGGACACATACATGCCCGTGCCGGCCCCCTGTGCCGAAGGCATGACGGTGCTGGAATGGCGGATGGAGCCGGGCGATGCGGTTGCCTTCCAATTCCGCACGCTGCACGGCGCGCGCGGCAATCCGGCCGCAGCCCGGCGGCGGGCCCTTTCCTTGCGGCTGGCCGGAGATGATGCGCGCCATGCCGGACGCCCCGGCCGCACCTCGCCACCCTGGCCGGGGCATGGCATGGTTGCGGGGCAGAGCCTGCGCGAAGACCGGTGTCCAGTGCGGATACAGTTGGTTGCTGAAAAAGCGTTTGCGGCTGCGGCATTGCGCAACGACCTTGCGGTCCGGCCGGGCACACATCCTTCTGCCGCTCTTTCAGCACAGTTCATGGGTTCTGTCGCGGCCCCTCAGTCTACCTTCATTTCACGGCACAAAGCTGCACATCCCCGGCAGGCAGGCATCGAAGGTGCCCTGAAGATCGTCCTGCATGATCCGTGCCTTGCCGTTGACGGCCTTGATGACCAAGTCCTGGTCGATGACTTTCGTCCGGAACTTCCACCCGTCCGGCAGCTTCAGCTTGGAGCCCAGGTCCTTCAGCCCGTCATAGGTCAGCGACGTGTCCACCGTCATGTCCCAGGCTTGCAGCACCCAGACCGTGCCGTCGGGCGCGTCCAGCAGAAACACCGGCTTGCCCTTGCCGAAGGTCATCACCGAACTGCGTTCGACATCCAGCGGCTTGTAGGCGCTGGCCCCCTTGTCGCGCGGGTCCACGCCCTTGGGCAGCGTCGGCGAGGCGAACCAGCGGCCCTGCCAGCCGTCAAAGGTCATCACCGCGCCGACGGGCAGCGTGATCGTGTCCATCGTCCAGCCGCGCGGGCCGTTCTTCCAGACGCCGAGCACGTCGTTCTGCCTGGCCAGCGCATCGGCATCAACTTTGGCCCAGACATCCGCCGGGCAGGTCACGTTCGGGTCGGCCGCGTTGTTCAGCCCGCTGGAGTTCCACATGTTGGTGAACAGCGTCTCGTTCTGCAGGTCGGCATACATCAGGTTCAGTTCGCAGTATTCGACACCGCGCAGATTGTCGAAGGTCATGTCCTTGGCGGTCGAAGCGTAGTCTGTCGCCTTGGGCATGCTTTGCGTGACCACCGTCATCAACGCCTCAAAGCAGCCGCCCGACAACTGGGTCAGGTGGTCCTTCATGCAGGCCTTGAGACCGGTGCCGCCGATGATGTCCTCGGCGCAGAAGGTCTTGATATCGCCCGCGCAAGCCGTGGCGATGTCACCCAACTCCACCAGCTTGCTTTCGGCAAACACCGCACTGCCCGACATGAGAAGCGCGGCAGCGGTCAATCCGATGTAAGTCTTCATCTCAGTTTCTCCTTTTTCAGATGGGGCGTGCCGGACGACGATGCCCAGACCAATCCCTTTGATCCGGGCAGCGGCACTGGTGCCGATGCTGCGGTGGATGCACGATAACGGCCGCCCGGTCGAAAGACTGCTGGCCGAGGCAGATCTCTCTTATGTCTCGCCCGACTTTCCGGATCTGCCGATTCCGGTTCTGAGCGTTGCCGCATTCTTCCGGAACGCATGCCAGGCCGAGGGACCCGACATCGGCTGCCGTGTCGTTTCCGAAACGACCGTTCTTGAACTGGCCATGATCGGAAAGGTGGCGCTTGGCGCACGAACACCCCGTGAGGCAATCGCAAGGGTTGCGGCAGCCTTGCCGTACCACTGCTCGGTCGAGCAGATCGTCATTCATGCGGATGCCAAAGGTCTGACGCTTCAGGAAGGGTTATCGATCCGCCTTGATTCTGAAACGCTGCATGTCGCTCAGCAGTTCATTGCCTCGACGATCGCTGTGCTGCTGGGCATGTCTGGTGCCGCGCCCCCGCTGGTCGAGCGCATAGAGATGGTTCCACATCCGGTATCTGGACTCGATCATCTTCTGCCCTGGCTCGGGCCGGTGGTGGTTCCCGCGAAATCCCGCGCTTTGACCATCCGGGTTGCTTCGCGGGTTGCCGATGCGCCGTTCCACCGGGTCGCCCGTGACAGGATGGCGGTGATGTCTTTCTCTGGTCTTGTACCGATGTCGGCCGACGGCACGCTTGCAGGGTCCGCTCGCATGCTCATGGCGGGGATGCTTCTATCGGAAACGCCGACCATCCAACAGCTTGCTGCCGCAGCTGGCCAGAGCGTCCGCACGTTTCAGCGCCGCTTGCTTGATGAAGGCACTGCCTTTTCCTTGCTGCTGGATGATGTACGCCACGATTCTGCCCTGAAGGAGATCGCTGCCCGGCAAGTGACGCTGTCCTCCCTGTCGGCCAGTCTCGGCTATTCGCGGCAGGCTGCCCTGACACGGGCTGTGCGGCGCTGGACCGGCCGGACACCGACCGAATTGCGATCAGCCCGGCGGAACTGATCAGGCAGGCCCCTGAACACAGTGTTCAAGGCCGGAATGTTTGCGGAATGCTGTCTGACCATCCTGTCCCCGCGATCAGGATGAACCGGTGCCAATGTATTCGGGCAGGGGGCACGACACAACTGCGGCCGCAAGACCGGCACAGTCAGTTTCGCGGGCAGCGGACCGAAGCCCGGAGCCGACCGCTTGCGGGTGCAAAAAGGGGCTTGATCAAGACGGATACTCTAAATCAGCCCGACCCAGGCGCGGGCAATCTCCAACCCTGTCCGGTCGGCCTGCGCGCCGAGCTGTGCCGCAAGATCAGGGTGGGATTGTGCCCAGCCCGTGGCCATACGGTCGGTCGCCTCGGGGAAGGTGCGGGTCCAGTCGGCAACAACCGCCCGGCTGGCTTCGAAATGGAATTGCGTGCCATAGGTGGCACGGCCCAGCCGGAAGGCCTGGTTCTGCGCGACGGGTCCGGTGGCAAGATGCGTGGCACCCGGCGGCAGGGTGAAGGTATCGCTGTGCCACTGAAAGATCGGGAAGGCCTGCGGCACCGCCGACAGCAGCGGATCGCTGCGGCCCGCCTCTGTCAGGTCCACGGGCAGCCAGCCGAATTCGGGCGCGGTGCCAAGGTGGTTGGACCCGCCAAAGGCGCGCGCCAGAACCTGACTGCCAAGGCAGATGCCCAGAACGGCGCGGTCAGCGGCCGAAAACCCGGCCATGCAGCGGGCCAGCGCGGGCAGATAGGGATGGGCGGCATCATCGAGGGCCGATTGTTCGCCGCCGAACACGACGATGGCATCATGACCTTGGGCAACCTCGGGCAGGCGACCATCGGCCCAGGGGCGGAAAATCTCCACCAGCGCCCCGGCCTCGTGCAGGGCGACGCCGACCTGCCCGTGATGCGTGATCCGCGTGTTCTCGACGATGGCAACGCGCATGTCCGGCCCCCGCTGTGAAGACTGGGCGCAGCTTCACCACGCCGCCTTGACCGGCGCAAGGCCCGCCGGTGCCAGGGGGCTTGCCTTCACGCCCCGCCCGTGAAACAGGGAACCGCCAGACGGACAGGCTGGCGGAGGGTGCCATGGAGATTCGCGAGGCGCTGACCTTTGACGATGTGCTTCTGGTGCCTGCGGCAAGCGCTGTGCTGCCGTCCGAGGCCGATACGGCGACCTTTGTCACCAGACGCATCCGGATGAACATCCCGCTTTTGTCTTCGGCCATGGATACGGTGACGGAAGGGCGCATGGCGATTGCCATGGCCCAGGCCGGGGGCATTGGCGTGATCCACCGCAACCTGGATATCGAGGCGCAGGCCAGCGAGGTGCGCCGGGTGAAGCGGTTTGAATCCGGCATCGTCTATGCGCCCATCACCCTGACGCCGGATCAGACCCTGGCCGATGCCAAGGCCCTGCAGGACCGCTACAGCGTGACCGGCTTTCCGGTGGTGGATGAGACGGGCCGGGTTCTGGGCATTGTCACCAACCGCGACATGCGCTTTGCCTCTGATGACCGCACCCCGGTGCGGGTGATGATGACGTCCGAAAATCTGGCGATCCTGACCGAACCGGCCGACCGCGATGCGGCGATTTCGCTGATGAAGGCCCGGCGCATCGAAAAGCTGCTGGTGACCGACGGCAAAGGCAAGCTGACGGGGCTGCTGACGCTGAAGGACACCGAGAAAGCCGTGCTCAACCCGCAGGCCTGCAAGGATGAACTGGGCCGTCTCCGGGTGGCGGCCGCCTCGACCGTGGGGGATGCAGGCTTTGAACGGTCGCAGGCGCTGATCGCGGCGGGGGTCGACATGGTGGTGATCGACACCGCGCATGGCCATTCCGAAGGGGTGGCGCGCGCGGTGGAGCGGATCAAGGCGCTGTCGAACGCCGTGCAGGTGGTGGCGGGCAACGTGGCGACAGCAGAGGCAACGCGCGCCCTGATCGCGGCAGGGGCCGATGCGGTGAAGGTGGGCATCGGGCCGGGGTCGATCTGCACGACGCGGATCGTGGCCGGCGTGGGCGTGCCGCAGTTGACCGCGATCATCGATTCGGCGCAGGCGGCGGGCGATGTTCCGGTGATTGCCGATGGCGGCATCAAATATTCCGGCGATTTTGCCAAGGCGATTGCCGCCGGGGCGTCCTGCGCCATGGTGGGATCGGCGATTGCGGGCACCGATGAAAGCCCGGGCGAGGTCATCCTGTACCAGGGCCGCAGCTTCAAAAGCTATCGCGGCATGGGCAGCCTTGGCGCCATGGCGCGCGGGTCCGCCGACCGCTACTTTCAGAAAGATGCCGCCAGCGACAAGCTGGTGCCGGAGGGCATCGAAGGCCAGGTTCCCTACAAGGGATCCGCCGCAGCGGTGATCCATCAGCTGGTGGGCGGCCTGCGCGCGGCGATGGGATATACCGGCAATGCAACGGTCGCCGCGATGCGGGCCAACTGCCGCTTTGTGCGGATCACCGGGGCCGGGCTGAGGGAAAGCCATGTCCATGACGTGCAGATCACCCGCGAAAGCCCGAACTACCGGCTGGGCTGACCCAAGGGAAGATGCGGCCAGCCGGGCAACGCGGCAGTGCCGGCCGCGGGTTGCGCCTTTTCGCCTTGAAACAAGGGGACGGTCATGCAGCCAAGGGATCAGGACAGGCACCCCGTGGTGCGCCGCGCCCTGGTGACAGGGGCCGGGTCCGCAGATGGCATCGGGCTGGCCTGTGCGCGCTGGCTGGCACGGGACGGCGCTTCGGTGATGATCACCTCGACAACGGACCGTGTGCTGGACCGTGCGGGCGAGTTGCGCGCCGCAGGTCTGGATGTGACCGGCCATGTCGCCGATCTGACGCGGGCGGGGGATGTTGCCGCCTTGGTCGCGGCCACAGGTCCGGTCGATATTCTGGTCAACAATGCCGGCATGGGGTCCGTCACCGCACCGCAGGAACATGGCAGCTTCGTCCAGATGAGCGCCGAAGGCTGGGATTTTGCCATCGAGACCAGCCTGGGCACGGCGGTGCGGGTGACGCGGGCGGTCCTGCCGGGCATGATCGCCAGGGGGTTTGGCCGCGTGGTGATGATGGCTTCGGTCACCGGGCCGGTTGTGGCGCTGGCGGGGTCATCGGCCTATGCCGCCGCCAAGGCGGGGCTTGTCGGGCTGACGCGGGCCCTGGCGCTTGAAACCGGGGGCAGCGGTGTCACGGTGAATGCCGTGGCACCGGGCTGGATCGCGACAGCAGCCTCCAGCGAGGGCGAATTGCGCGCCGGGCGCAACACGCCGGCGGGCCGCCCCGGAACACCGGATGAAGTGGCGGCCTGCGTCGGGTTTCTGGCGTCGCCCGGCGCCAGCTATGTCACGGGGGCGGTGTTGGTCGTGGACGGCGGGAACACGCTTCAGGAAATCAAGGGCTGAATTTTTTCAATGCCTTGCGCGGCTGATCTCAGACAAGGCCTTAACGCATGACGCCTGCGGCGCGCCTGTCTGCCGCCATCGCGGTTCTGGACCTTGTGCTGGCAGGCATGCCCGCCGGGCAGGCGCTGACCAACTGGGGGCGGGCCAGCCGCTTTGCCGGGTCCGGCGACAGGGCGGCGGTGCGCGATACGGTCTTTGAGGCGCTGCGCTGCCGCCGGTCCTTTGCCGCGCTTGGCGGCAGCGAGACCGGGCGCGGCCTGGTGCTGGGCGGGCTGCGGGCGGCCGGTGTGGACCCCGCCACACTGTTTACCGGCGAGGGGCACGCGCCCGCACCCCTGACGGACGGCGAAGCGCAGAACCCAGCACCCCTGGAAGAGCTTGTGGCGCTGGATTGTCCGGACTGGCTTGCCCCCGCGCTGAAACGCAGCCTTGGGGCAGACTTCGCCCCGGTGATGCGTCTTTTGCGGCATCGCGCCCCGGTCTTCCTGCGGGTGAACCGTTCCCGCCTGACGCGGGATGAGGCGCAGGCAAGGCTGGCGGCAGAGGGGATTGTCACGCAGCCGCACGGCCTTGCGCCGGACGCCCTTGAAGTGACGGGGAACGCGCGGAAAATCTCCGGTTCCGCCGCCTATCGCGACGGATCGGTCGAGCTGCAGGATGTGGCGTCACAGGCGGTGGCCGAGGCATTGCCGCTGGCCGAAGGTGCCAGGGTCCTCGATTTCTGTGCCGGCGGCGGCGGCAAGACCCTTGCCATGGGCGCGCGCCTGCCGCTGCGGCTTTTTGCCCATGATGCAGAGCCGGGCCGGATGCGCGACCTGCCGCAGCGGGCCGACCGTGCGGGCATTTGCGTGCAGCTTCTCGATGGTGCCGCCGTGGCGCGCGCGGCACCGTTCGATCTGGTTCTGGCCGATGCGCCCTGCTCCGGCTCCGGCAGCTGGCGCCGCGATCCGGAAGGCAAATGGCGGCTGACCGAAGCGCGCCTTGCACAGGCATCTGCGCTTCAGGCGCAGATCCTGGACCATTGTGCTGCCCTTGTCGCCGCCGGGGGCAGGCTGGCCTATGCCACCTGTTCGCTGCTTGAGGCCGAGAACCGGACCCAGATCACGCAGTTTCTGGGGCGGCACCCCGGCTGGAAACCGGAAAGCGGGCTTTGCCTGACACCTTTGCAGGGTGGAGATGGCTTCTATCTTGCCGTGCTGGCACGCGGCTGAGCGCCGGACCGGGACAATCTCTTCAACAGTTCCGTTAACAGTGGGTTAACCCTTTTGAGGGCCAATGACTGTGGGGACCGGACGTGGAGTTTGCCTTTGGGACATGCCGGATTGGCCATCGGCGGGTTTGCGGACCACGTGCGCTTGCTTGCCCCGCAGGCCTGGCTGCTTGTCGTGCTGGCCCTTGCCCTGGGGACTGTGGGCGGCGGTGTTGCGGATGATCTGCTCAAGGTGCTTCTCTTTGCCGGGGCCGCTGCCTTTGTTGCGCTTGCCCTGACGATTCATCTTGGCATGGAACTCGCGCGCTATGCGGCGCGGCGCGAGGAAAACCTTCTGGCCGCGCTGTTCGGCGAAGACCCGGCCCCCATCTTTGCCACCGATGTCGAAGGTCAGATCGGATACCTCAACGCGGCTGCCAGCCAGCGGTTTGCCGGCGGCGGGGGGCACCGCCTGTTGCAGGCCCTTGGCGATCATTGCCTGTACCCCGGCGCTGTCCTGTTCCGTCTGCAATCGCGGGCGGCGGCGCGGGGCGCGGCCACCGAAGACCTGATGACCCGCCGGGGAACCACCCGGCTGTCGGTTCACCGTGTCAGCGCGGCGCGCTTTCTGTGGCGGCTGGACGAGGTGCCGGACCGCACGCCCCCCGGACGCAGTGCAGACCTGCTGAGCCTGCCGATGCTGATGTGCAACAGGGCCGGGGCCGTCTTGTTCATGAACGAGGCGATGCGCCGCCTTCTGGGTGCCAGACCGCGCCGGATCGACCAGGTTTTCGTCAATCCCGCCCAGAACAGCGGCGAGGAGACGGTGATCCTGACCCAGGGCGGCACTGTCCGCGCTGTCAAGGCGGAAATCGAAGGCCCCGGAGCGCGCCGCGAGATCTATCTGCTGCCCTTGCCCGTTGCGGCATCCAGCGCCGGGTTTCGGGCCGATTTCGATCATCTGCCGGTCGCACTGGTCACGATTGGCGGTGACGGAAGCCTGCTGGCGGCCAATCTTGCCGCGCGCGACCTGTTGCAGGTGCCCGCTGCTGCGGGGGTGCGGCTGCCCGATGTGCTGGAAGGGCTGGGGCGATCCCTTGCGGACTGGATCGGCGACGTGATTGCCGACCGGAGTCCGGGCGGTGCCGAGGTTCTGCGCCTGCGCGCGGCACCGACCGAAACCTTTCTGCAAGTGACGCTGCGCCGCATTGTCGAAGAGGGGCGGCCTTGTGTTCTGGCGGTTCTGAATGATGCCACGGCCCACAAGACGCTGGAGGCACAGTTCACGCAAAGCCAGAAGATGGAGGCGATCGGGCAGCTTGCCGGGGGCATTGCCCATGATTTCAACAATCTTCTGACGGCAATCTCGGGCCATTGCGACCTGCTGTTGCTGCGGCAGGACAGTGACGGGCTTGATTATGCCGATCTGGTCCAGATCCGGCAGAACGCCAACCGCGCGGCCAGTCTTGTGGGCCAACTGCTGGCCTTTTCCCGCAAGCAGACGCTGATGCCCCAACACATCGATCTTTATGACGTCCTGTCTGACCTTACCCATCTGCTGAACCGGCTGATGGGGGAACGGATGCGTCTGGAACTTCAGCATGCGCCAGGCCTTGGCCTGATCCGCGCCGACAAGCGGCAGTTGGAGCAGGTCGTGATCAACCTGGTGGTCAATGCCCGCGATGCCATGTCGGCCGGCGGCACGATCCGCATTTCGACCGAGGCGGTGACCCTGCGGCAGGCGATGCACCGCGACCGGGCCGTCGTGCCGCCCGGCAACTACGCCCTGGTCCGCGTGGCCGATACCGGGCACGGCATTCCGCCCGACCGGATCACCAAGATCTTCGATCCGTTCTACACCACCAAGCGCCCCGGAGAGGGCACCGGGCTTGGGCTGTCCACCGCTTACGGCATTGTCAAGCAATCCGGCGGCTTCATCTTTGCCGAAAGCGAACCCGGTGTCGGCTCCACCTTTCTGCTGTATTTCCCGATCAATGCGCAGCGGGCCCCGGCCCCGGCAGTTGTACCTGCGCCTGCGCCGCTGCCTGTCCCGGCACCAATGCCCTTGCTGCCGCGCCCGATGCTGCGCCAGGGAGAAGCCGTGGTGCTTCTGGTGGAAGACGAAGCCCCCGTCCGGGCCTTCGCCTCGCGCGCGCTGCGGCTGCGCGGCTATGTCGTTCTGGAAGCGGACAGCGCCGAGGCGGCGCTGTCGCTTCTGGAAGACAGATCGGTTCAGGTCGACATCATTGTGACCGATGTCATCATGCCGGGGATGGATGGGCCAAGCTGGGTCCGCAAGGCCCTGGAAAGGCGCCCCCTGACGAGGGTTGTCTTCGTATCCGGCTATGCGCAGGAAAGCTTTGCCGATGCGCAGGGCCTGATCGCCAACTCGGTCTTCCTGCCAAAGCCGTTTTCCCTGACCGATCTGACGGCAACGGTCCAGCGCCAGCTGATGCCCTGACGGCTGTCCGGGCGGGCGAACGCCCTGCATCGCCCCGGCGGGGCCATCCGGACCGGCACAGGGGCGGTAACCTTGGCTTAACACTTTTGCGGTCAAGATGATTTTATGAAAATGAAGGTTGATTTGTTCCTGTTGTGATCTCATAAGGCAGGAACAGGTCAAGAACACCGCAACAATTGCCGCGCAAGGCCGGCTGTGAAATAAGGATGGACTCATGGCTGGTGCCACACTCCTCGAACTGAACGGAAAGCGCGACATGGACAAGGAAAAGGCGCTGGAAAGCGCGCTGGCGCAGATCGAGCGGCAGTTCGGCAAGGGCTCGATCATGAAGCTCGGTTCCGACAGCAAGATCATGGATGTTGAGGCAACCTCGACAGGGTCGCTGGGCCTTGACATTGCCCTTGGCATCGGCGGCCTGCCCAAGGGCCGCATCATCGAGATTTACGGGCCGGAAAGCTCTGGCAAGACCACGCTGACGCTGCATGTGGTGGCCGAAGAACAGAAGAAGGGCGGGGTCTGCGCCTTTGTCGATGCCGAACACGCGCTTGATCCGCAATATGCCCGGAAGCTGGGCGTCAATCTGGACGAGCTGCTGATCAGCCAGCCGGATACGGGCGAACAGGCGCTGGAAATTGTCGATACGCTGGTACGCTCCGGCGCTGTCAGCCTGGTGGTGGTGGATTCGGTGGCGGCCCTGACGCCAAAGGCCGAAATCGAAGGTGATATGGGCGATATGCAGATGGGCAGCCAGGCCCGCCTGATGAGCCAGGCCATGCGCAAGCTGACCGCCAGCATCGGGCGCAGCAACTGCATGGTGATCTTCATCAACCAGATCCGCATGAAGATCGGCGTCATGTTCGGATCCCCCGAAACCACGACCGGGGGCAATGCGCTGAAATTCTATGCCTCGGTCCGGCTTGACATCCGCCGGATCGGCGCGATCAAGGACCGGGACGAGGTTGTGGGCAACACCACCCGCGTCAAGGTGGTGAAGAACAAGGTCGCCCCGCCGTTCAAGGAGGTGGAGTTCGACATCATGTATGGCGAAGGCATCTCGAAGATGGGCGAGCTGGTGGACCTCGGCGTGAAGGCCGGCGTGGTCGAAAAATCCGGTTCCTGGTATTCCTATGGCGACGAGCGCATCGGGCAGGGGCGCGAGAATGCCAAGGTCTTCCTGCGCGCCAACCCGGCCACCGCAGCCGAGATCGAAGCAAAAATCCGGTCCGGTCATGGCCTGGACCTGTCGTCCAGGGGCGATGCCGTGATGGACGAATAGCGCGCCGCCCGGGCCGCAGAAGACAGGCCGGGGCCGGGCAGGGACCCGGCCTTTGCTTTGGCGGGCCGGGAAAGGTGGACAGGCCCGGATGCGGCGGATAAACGGAACGCGAAGCTGTTTCTTCCGGTGCCTTAGGGGGGCAGAACCGCCATGCCGTCGCTGAACGATATCCGATCGACCTTTCTTGATTTCTTTGGCCGCAACGGCCACCGCATTGTCGGGTCCAGCCCCCTGGTGCCGCGCAACGACCCGACGCTGATGTTTGCCAATTCCGGCATGGTGCAGTTCAAGAACCTGTTCACCGGGGTTGAGACGCGCGACTACAGCCGTGCCGCCACTGCACAGAAATGCGTCCGCGCGGGCGGCAAGCACAACGACCTTGACAATGTCGGCTACACCGCCCGCCACCACACCTTCTTTGAAATGCTGGGCAACTTCAGCTTTGGCGATTACTTCAAGGACAGTGCCATTCCCTTTGCCTGGGAGCTGCTGACCCGCGAATTCGGCATCCCGAAGGACAGGCTGCTGGTCACGGTCTACCATACCGATGACGAGGCCGCCGCTATCTGGAAAAAGGTGGCCGGCCTGACGGATGACCGGATCATCCGCATCCCCACCAATGACAACTTCTGGATGATGGGCCCCACCGGCCCCTGCGGCCCCTGCACCGAGATTTTCTATGACCATGGCGACACGATCTGGGGCGGCCCGCCGGGCAGTGCCGAACAGGACGGCGACCGGTTCATCGAGATCTGGAACCTGGTGTTCATGCAGTTTGAACAGTTTTCCGATGGCACGCGCACCGGCCTGCCCAGGCCGTCGATCGACACCGGCATGGGGCTGGAGCGGATCGGCGCGCTGCTGCAGGGCAAGCATGACAATTACGACACCGACCTGATGCGCAGCCTGATCGAGGCCAGCGCCCATGCCACCGGCACCGATCCCGACGGCCCCGGCAAGACGCATCACCGCGTGATTGCCGACCATCTGCGGTCGACCTCGTTCCTGATTGCCGATGGCGTGATGCCGTCGAACGAAGGGCGCGGCTACGTGCTGCGCCGGATCATGCGCCGCGCCATGCGCCATGCGCATCAGCTGGGCGCGCGCGATGTGGTGATGCACAGGCTGGTGCCGGCGCTGGTGCGCCAGATGGGGGCGGCCTATCCCGAACTGACCCGCGCCCAGCCGCTGATCGAGGAAACGCTGCGGCTGGAGGAAACCCGGTTCAGGCAGACGCTGGACCGGGGTCTGCGGCTGCTCGACGATGAATTGGCCCGCCTGCCCGAAGGCGGTGCCCTGCCCGGCGAGGCGGCGTTCCGCCTGTATGACACGTACGGCTTTCCGCTGGACCTGACGCAGGATGCGCTGCGCGAAAAGGGCCGCGCGGTGGATGTCGAAGGCTTCGATGCGGCGATGCAGGACCAGAAATCCAAAGCGCGCGCCAGCTGGGCCGGCTCGGGCGAGACCAGGGATGCGGCGATCTGGTTTGATCTGTCGCAGGCGCAGGGGCCGACCGAATTCCTGGGTTATGACACCGAAACCGCCGAGGGCGAGATTCGCGCCCTGGTCCGCGACGGTGCCGGGATTGGCGCTGCGGCACAGGGGGAAACGGTGCAGATCGTGGTGAACCAGACCCCGTTCTATGCCGAAAGCGGCGGCCAGGTGGGCGATGCGGGCGAAATCCGCACCGATACCGGCACGGCGCGGATCACCGATACAAAGAAGTCCGCCGGTGTCTTCATCCATATCGCTCAGGTGACGGATGGCACGATCCTGAAGGGTCAGCCCGCCAAGCTGGAGGTGGATCATCACCGCCGCAGCCGCATCCGCGCCAACCATTCCGCCACGCACCTGCTGAACGAGGCGCTGCGCGAGGCGCTGGGTGATCATGTGGCCCAGCGCGGCAGCCTGAATGCGCCCGACCGGCTGCGCTTTGACTTCAGCCATTCAAAGGCGCTGTCCCCGGCGGAACTGGCCAAGGTTGAAGCCGACGTGAACGCCTATATCCGGCAGGACGGGGCGGTTGATACCCGCATTATGACCCCGGATGACGCGCGGGCCATTGGCGCGCAGGCGCTGTTCGGTGAAAAATACGGCGATGAGGTGCGCGTTGTGTCGATGGGCCGCGCGCTGGGGTCGGCCAGGGGGTTTGACGGCAACGCCTGGTCGGTGGAACTGTGCGGCGGCACCCATGTGGCGCGGCTGGGCGAAATCGGGCTGTGCGTTCTGCTGGGCGATTCCGCTTCTTCTGCCGGGGTCCGGCGGATCGAGGCGCTGACGGGAGAGGCGGCTCTGGCGCATCTGTCCGATCAGGTCAAACGCCTGGCCGAGGTTGCCACCGTGCTGAAAGCGCAGCCGGATGTGCTGCTGGACCGGGTCAAGGCCCTGGTGGAGGAACGTCGCGCCCTGCAGAATGAGGTCGCTCAACTGCGGCGAGAGGCTGCATTGGGCGGGGCAGGGCCGACTGGCCCTGCTGCGAAGGACATCGGCGGCATCCAGTTTCTGTCGCAGGTGGTGTCCGGTGTGTCCGGGCGCGACCTGCCGGGGCTGATCGACGGGATGAAGGCGCGGGTCGGGTCGGGCGCGGTGTTGCTGATCGCCGATACCGGCGGCAAGGCGGCGGTCGCGGCGGGCGTGACGGCTGATCTGACCGCGCGGCTGTCGGCGGTGGATATCGTCAAGGCGGCGGCGGAACAGCTTGGCGGCACCGGCGGCGGCGGCCGCCCCGACATGGCACAGGCCGGCGGAACCGATGCAACCAATGCCGAGGCGGCGATCCGCGCCGCCGAAGCCGTGATCGGAGCCTGACCATGCCCACCGCCCTGTGGATTGCCCATGTCCATGTCACCGACCCCGAGGCTTACGCCCGCTACGCCAGGGGCGCGACCGAGGCGATTGCGGCCCATGGCGGCGTCTTTCTGGCGCGCGGCGGGCGCTATGTGCAGCTGGAAGGCACCGACCGGGCGCGCAACGTGGTTGCCCGCTTCCCCTCGCTGGCGGCGGCAGAGGCCTGCTACCGGTCAGAGGCCTATCAGGCCGCACTGGCCCATGCAAAAGGGGCGGCGGTGCGCGACCTGGTGGTGGTGGAAGAGATCGGCTGAGCCGCCCCGCCTGGCCTTCAGTCGGCGCGCGACTGGCGCTTGCGTTCGTTCGGGTCGAGGAAACGCTTGCGCATCCGCACCGTCTTTGGCGTGACCTCGACCAACTCGTCATCATCGATATAGGCGATGGACTGTTCCAGCGAAAGCTTGACCGGCGTGGTCAGGCGCACCGCCTCGTCCGTGCCGCTGGCGCGGATATTGGTCAGCTGCTTGCCCTTCAGCGGGTTCACTTCCAGATCATTGTCGCGGCTGTGCTCGCCGATGATCATGCCGGTATAGACCGGTTCCTGCGCGCCGATGAAGAAGTGGCCGCGATCTTCCAGCTTCCACAGCGCATAGGCCACCGAAATGCCGGTCTCCATCGAAATCAGAACCCCGGCGCGGCGCCCCTCGATGGGGCCCTTGTGCGGGGCCCAGTCGTGAAACACCCGGTTCAGAACGCCGGTGCCGCGCGTGTCGGTCATGAACTGACCGTGATAGCCGATCAGCCCGCGCGACGGGACCAGGGCAATGATCCGCGTCTTGCCGACGCCCGCCGGTTTCATTTCCACAAGCTCGCCCCGGCGCGGGCCGGTCAGCTTTTCAATCACCGCGCCGGTGAATTCATCATCCACATCGATGGTCACCTCTTCAACCGGTTCATGCCGCAGGCCGTCAATCTCGCGGAACAGCACGCGCGGACGGCTGATCGACAGTTCAAACCCCTCGCGGCGCATGTTTTCGATCAGCACGCCCATCTGCAATTCGCCCCGGCCCGCCACCTCAAACGCGTCGCCGCCGCGCGTGTCGGTGACCTTGATGGCCACGTTGATCTCTGCCTCTTTCATCAGGCGTTCGCGGATCACGCGGGATTGCACCTTGGTGCCGTCCTTGCCCGCCAGCGGGGAATCGTTGATGCCGAAGGTCACGGAAATGGTCGGCGGGTCGATGGGCTGCGCGGGCAGGGGAATGTCCACGTCCGGCGCGCAAAGCGTATCGGCCACGGTGGCCTTGGTCATCCCGGCAATTGTCACGATGTCGCCCGCCACCGCCTGATCAATCGGCGTGCTGGACAGGCCACGGAAGGCAAGGATTTTCGATACGCGGAACTGCTCGATCCGCTCGCCCGTCCGCGACAGCGCCTTCAGCGTTTCGCCAACCGAAAGCGTGCCCGCCTCAACCCGGCCGGTCAGGATGCGGCCGATGAAGGGGTCGGCAGACAGGGTGGTGGCCAGCATCCGGAACGGCTCGCCCGCCCGTGCGATCTGCGCGGGCACCGGCACATGGCGCAGGATCAGGTCGAACAGCGCGTTCAGGTTCCGGCGCGGGCCGTCCAGCTGCTCATCAGCCCAGCCGGCCCGGCCCGAGGCATAAAGATGCGGGAAATCAAGCTGGTCATCATCCGCGCCCAGGTTCGCGAACAGATCGAACACCTCATTCAGCGCGCGGTCGGGTTCGGCATCGGGCTTGTCCACCTTGTTCAGCACCACGATGGGGCGCAGACCCAGCGCCAGCGCCTTTGACGTGACAAATTTCGTCTGCGGCATCGGGCCTTCGGCGGCGTCCACCAGCAGCACGACACCGTCGACCATGTTCAGGATACGCTCCACCTCGCCGCCGAAATCGGCGTGGCCGGGCGTGTCGACGATGTTGATCCGCACGCCGTCATGTTCCACGCTGGTACACTTGGCCAGAATGGTGATGCCGCGTTCGCGTTCGATGTCATTGCTGTCCATCGCGCGTTCGGTGGTGGCCTGATTGTCGCGGTAGGTGCCCGACTGCTTGAGAAGCTCGTCAACGAGCGTTGTCTTGCCATGATCGACATGCGCGATGATGGCGATGTTGCGAAGCTCCATCGGGGTGGTCTCTTTCCTGTGTCAGCTTGGGCGCGGGCCTAGCGCAGGTGTGCCGGAAAGGCCAGCAGAACCTTTTGCAGATGCGGCGATGGTGGCGATGCTGCGGGCTCTGAATGAAGTGGCAGACGTTTGCGCGTGCAATCAGCCTTGCCAAATCTGTGCCTTCTGGTGAAATGAACATCCGGTTTTCAAGGACAGGCTTGGATGGCAGAGCGTCGCGTCGCACTCTTGGTTGATGGCGAAAACCTGTCCGTCGACGCGGCGGGATTTCTGATCACAACTGCGGGCAAGGCCGGTTTGCTCTGCGTAAAGCGCGTCTTTGGCGCGGTGACACGGCTTGGAGGCTGGACCGCCGCGCCGGGCTTCCGGGTGGTCCACGTTCCGCCGAAGAAGGATGCGGCAGACCTTGCCTTGTCACTGGATGCCCTGGAACTCGCTTTGACCCACCAGATCGACGAGATTGTCATCGCCACATCCGACCGCGACATGGCGCTGGTGGCGCTGCGACTTGCCGAACTGGGTGTACCGGTGACCGGGATCGGTGAGGCGAAGGCCCCGCCAGAGTTTCGCAAGGCCTGTCAAAAGTTCGTTCTTGTTCCCGTCAAGGCAGAGCTCGACGCGGTGCTTGCCCCCTTTGGCCAGCGAGTGCAGGCCTTCTTGGCCGAAGAAGGCAAGGCAACTGCTGAGGGCTGGGTGACGTTCAGTGCGCTGGGGCAACAGCGGGCCAAGGCAATGGGGATTTCCAAGGCAGAAGCAGGGATCGGCAAGTCAGCCGCTTGGAGCGATTGGTTCAAGAAATCGCCCCAATTCTATCAATTAGAAGAGCGGGGGACCCAATCCCGCGTCCGTCTGAAGCCGTCGAAGTAGGCTTAGCCCGCCAGCGCCTTGCTCAGGTATTCGTCCACCTTTTCCAGATAGCCCGTCGTGGTCAGCCATTTCTGATCGGGGCCGACCAGCAGGGCCAGATCCTTGGTCATCCAGCCGTCTTCCACCGCCTGCACCGTCACCCGTTCCAGCGTTTCGGCAAAGCGCAGAAGGGCGGCATTGTCATCCAGCTTGGCGCGGTGCCGCAGGCCGCCCGTCCAGGCAAAGATCGACGCGATGGAGTTGGTCGAGGTTTCCTTGCCCTTCTGGTGTTCGCGGTAATGGCGCGTGACCGTGCCATGCGCCGCTTCCGCTTCCACCGTCTTGCCATCCGGGGTCATCAGAACCGAGGTCATCAGACCAAGAGAGCCAAATCCCTGCGCCACCGTATCAGACTGCACGTCGCCGTCGTAGTTCTTGCAGGCCCAGACATAGCCGCCCGACCATTTCAACGCCGATGCCACCATGTCATCGATCAGGCGGTGTTCGTAATGGATGCCCTTCCTGCGGAACGCATCTTCGAATTCTTCCTGATAGACCTTCTGGAAAATGTCCTTGAACCGCCCGTCATAGACCTTGAGAATCGTGTTCTTGGTGGAAAGATAGACCGGCCAGCCCAGGTTGAGGCCATAGTTCAGCGAGGCGCGGGCAAAATCGGTGATGCTGTCATCAAGGTTATACATCCCCATGAACACGCCCGCAGAGGGGGCCGAATAGACATCGCGTTCGATCGTGGTGCCATCCTCGCCGACGAATTTCATCGTCAGCTTGCCAGCCCCCGGAAAGCGGAAATCGGTGGCGCGGTACTGATCGCCAAAGGCATGGCGGCCCACCACGATGGGCCGGGTCCAGCCGGGAACAAGGCGCGGCACGTTGCGGCAGATGATCGGCTGGCGAAAGATGACGCCGCCCAGAATGTTGCGGATCGTGCCGTTCGGGCTTTTCCACATCTGTTTCAGGCCGAATTCCTCGACCCGCGCCTCATCGGGGGTGATGGTCGCGCATTTCACGCCCACGCCGTATTGCCGGATCGCATGGGCGGAGTCGATGGTGACCTGGTCGTTGGTGCGGTCACGCTCCGCGATCCCCAGATCGTAGTATTTCAGATCAATGTCCAGATAGGGCAGGATCAGCTTTTTCTTGATGAAGTCCCAGATGATCCGGGTCATCTCGTCGCCATCAAGTTCGACGACGGGGTTCGCTACCTTGATCTTCGACATGCGCGCCTCTGCTGCAGGGATTCGACTGATCATGCGATACCTGATCGCAGCGCCTTTGGAAAGATTTGTATGCCGTGGTATACTGATTTTGCCCAACATGAGGCGCAAGCGGAGTGCCGTCGCGCCGGGGGAGGCTGTGGGACTGATCCCCGGGTCCGCATCATGTGCGACTTTGGGGCTTCCGGGGTCCGGGACCGCGACGGCGCAGCAGGGTGCCCGTCAGAGCCTGCTGTCACCTTGTCGCGGATGGATCGCAGTTCCCGCTGGCAGGATGACCGGGAGATGTCCGGGAACGACTGTCGCGAACCCTTCACATGGACCGCAGCCAAGCTTCAGGGGTTTGCGGCGCAAGGTTTGGCACCCGTCATCCACGCCCGGCGTCAGCTGCCCGACCGGACGGTCAATTGCCATGCCGAAAGCCGCATTCCTGCCCGCCCCCGCACGGCAGGGCTTGCCGGCCTTCGGGGGCCGGGAAAAGTGGCGCTCCCGCACTGCTGCGATGTCCACCGGCCCCGGTCCCAATACAAGGTCACCGGTGCCATCGTCACATCCGGCAGACCGCCAGATACAGACTGACCGGGGGTCAGCCTCAGCGCGAAACCTCGCCCAGCCGGCGTTTCACATAGTCTGACACATGGGCGATCATCGGCTTCATATGCGCTTCCTCGTCCTTGAAGAAGTGATCGGCACCCTCGATCTGCGTATGGGTGATCTTGATGCCCTTCTGTTCATGCAGCTTGCTCACCAGGCTGATCGTGTCCTTCGGCGGCGCCACACGGTCTGCCGTGCCGTTGATGATCAGGCCGGACGACGGGCAGGGGGCAAGAAAGCTGAAGTCATACATGTTCGCAGGCGGCGAGACCGAGATGAAGCCGGTGATCTCGGGGCGGCGCATCAGAAGCTGCATCCCGATCCAGGCACCAAAGCTGAAGCCTGCAACCCAGCAATGCTTGGCGTTCTGGTTCATCGTCTGCAAATAATCCAGCGCCGAGGCCGCATCGCTCAACTCGCCAATCCCAAGGTCATATTCCCCCTGGCTGCGCCCGACGCCGCGGAAGTTGAATCGCAGCACGGTGAAGCCCAGGGTGTAGAAGGTGTAATGCAGGTTGTAGACGACCTTGTTGTTCATCGTCCCGCCGAACTGCGGGTGCGGATGCAGCACGATGGCAATCGGCGCATCCCTGTCTTTCTGCGGGTGATAACGGCCTTCAAGCCGGCCTTCGGGGCCGGCGAAAATCACTTCGGGCATCGATTCGCCTGTCTTTTTGCTGTGCCGCGCGACATTCTTGACAAATTCGCTCGGGTTACTTAGAACGCTTCTAAATCCGTAAAGGACCGGGCTCCGGGTTGGGAAGGGAGTTAAGCAGCCTTCCGCCTCACGTCAATCGCTTAGCAATGGGGCGGTGATGAAACTCTCGACAAAAGGCCGCTATGCGATGGTGGCGCTGGCCGATCTGGCGCTGGCCGGGGACGATGATCTGGTGTCGCTGGCGGCGATATCAAAGCGGCAGGACATTTCGCTTCCCTATCTGGAGCAGCTTTTCGTCAAGCTGCGCCGGGCGGGGCTTGTGGATGCCGCGCGCGGACCGGGCGGCGGGTACCGCCTGTCGCGCCATCCCGATTCGATCCGTGTCAGCGAAATCCTGGAAGCGGTGGATGAAACCGTCAGCGCGCTGCACACCGGGGCAGGGGTGACGGGTGGCATTTCGGGCACCCGCGCGCAATCGCTGACCAACCGGCTGTGGGAAGGGCTTTCGGCCCATGTCTATGTCTTCTTGCACCAGACCCGGCTGTCGGACGTGATCCGCAACGAAATGCATCCCTGCCCGGCGGTGCCCGCGCTGTTGCGCGTGGTCGATGACGGGGCCGATGCAGACGCCGCCCCGCCAGGGCGGGCCGGTGCCGGAGAACGGGTTTGACCGGGCGGGTCTATCTGGACTGGAACGCCACGGCACCGCTGCGCCCGCAGGCGCGGGCGGCGATGATCGCGGCAATGGACGTGGCCGGAAACCCGTCTTCGGTCCATGCCGAAGGCCGGGCGGCAAGGGCGCTGATCGAACGGGCGCGGGCCCAGGTGGCCGCAGCGCTTGGCGCAGAGGGGGCCGACATCATCTTTACCAGCGGGGCGACCGAGGCTGCGGCCCTGGCCTGCGCCGGGCGAAACCTTCGGTGCGCGGCCATCGAGCATGAAGCGGTCAGCGCCTGGTGTGAGCCGGTCCTTGCCGCTGACCGCGACGGGCAGGTCGCGGTCGGCGATCCGGCGCAGACCGCCCTGCAGGCCGCCAATTCCGAAACCGGGGTCATCCAGACGCTGCCCACGGGGCTTGCGGTGTGTGATCTGACGCAGGCCTTCGGCAAGGTGCCGCTGGCCTTGACCTGGCTGGGCTGTGACATGGGCCTGGTCTCGGCGCACAAGCTGGGCGGCCCCAAGGGCATCGGCGCGCTGGTGCTCCGGCGCGGGCTGGATGTGGAACCGCGCCTGAAGGGCGGCGGGCAGGAAATGGGGCGGCGGGCCGGGACCGAAAACCTGATCGGCATTGCGGGCTTCGGGGCGGCGGCGGAAGCCGCCGCGCGCGATCTGGCCTGCGGCGTCTGGGACCGTGTGGCGCAGTTTAGAAATATTCTAGATCAAGGATTGTCCGCTTGCGGATTTAAGACTATTTCCGTCGGAAACGGCGCATCCCGCCTGCCCAACACCCTGTGCCTGATTGCCCCCGGCTGGAAGGGCGAGACGCAGGTGATGCAGATGGACCTTGCCGGCTTTGCGGTTTCTGCCGGGTCTGCCTGTTCTTCCGGCAAGGTCCGGTCAAGCCGGGTGCTGCGGGCGATGGGCTTTGATGACGACGAGGCGGCTTCGGCGATCCGGTTTTCGCTGGGGCCGGAGGTGACGGAAGATCAGGTTCTGCGCTGCGTTGAAGCCTGGACCACGCGCTATGCCAGGCATCGCACCCGCGCCGCCTGACGGGCGGCAGGGCGAAGGACGGAAGGAAAGATCATGACGGTACTTGATGGCGGACTTCAGCCCGAGATGCGCGACGGCGTCGACCGCGAAACGATTGAAACCGTACAGGCCATGGCCGGCAAATACAAATACGGCTGGCAAACCGACATCGAGATGGACTTTGCGCCGAGGGGGCTGAATGAGGACATCGTCCGCCTGATTTCGGACAAGAACGGCGAACCGGCGTGGATGCTGGAGTGGCGTCTTGCCGCCTACCGGCGCTGGGCCAGGATGGAAGAGCCGCGCTGGGCGATGCTCACCTACCCCGAGATCGATTATCAGGACCAGTTCTACTACGCCAGGCCCAAAAGCATGGCGGGCAAGCCAAAGTCGCTGGACGAGGTGGACCCGAAACTGCTGGCAACCTATGCCAAGCTGGGGATCCCGCTGAAAGAACAAATGCTTCTGGCCGGTGTTGAAGGTGCTGACGAGCCGCGCCGCGTGGCCGTCGATGCGGTGTTTGACAGCGTGTCGGTCGGTACAACCTTCAAGGCGGAGCTGGCGAAGGCCGGTGTCATCTTCTGCGCGATTTCCGAAGCGGTGCGCGAACATCCCGAGCTGGTCAGGAAATACCTCGGCTCTGTCGTGCCGCAGTCCGACAACTTCTTTGCCACGCTCAACAGCGCGGTTTTCACCGATGGTTCCTTTGTCTTCATCCCCGCAGGCGTGCGCTGCCCGATGGAACTGTCGACCTATTTCCGGATCAATGCCGAAAACACCGGCCAGTTCGAGCGAACGCTGATCATCGCGGAACAGGGATCTTACGTCAGCTACCTGGAAGGCTGCACCGCGCCAAAGCGCGACACCCATCAGCTGCACGCCGCCGTGGTCGAGATCGTCATTCTGGATGATGCCGAGGTGAAGTATTCCACCGTGCAGAACTGGTACCCGGGCGACGAGAACGGCAAGGGCGGCATCTACAACTTCGTCACCAAGCGCGCCGATTGCCGGGGGGCGCGATCCAAGGTGATGTGGACGCAGGTTGAAACCGGATCGGCGATCACCTGGAAGTATCCGTCCTGCATCCTGCGCGGCGATGACAGCCAGGGAGAGTTCTATTCCATCGCCATCGCCAACAATGCCCAGCAGGCCGATACCGGCACCAAGATGGTGCATCTGGGCAAGAACACCAAATCCCGTATTGTTTCCAAAGGCATATCGGCGGGCCGCGCCCAGAACACCTATCGCGGCCTGGTGTCGATGCACCCAAAGGCGGCCAACAGCCGCAACTACACGCAATGCGACAGCCTGCTGATCGGGCAGGGCTGCGGCGCGCACACCGTTCCCTATATCGAGGTGAAGAACAACTCCAGCCGGGTGGAACATGAAGCGACCACATCAAAGGTCGATGATGACCAGCTTTTCTACTGCCGCTCGCGCGGGATGGATGAAGAGGCGGCGGTGGCGCTTGTGGTGAACGGCTTTGTCAAGGACGTGCTGCAAACGCTGCCGATGGAATTCGCGATGGAAGCGCAGGCGCTGGTCGCGATTTCGCTGGAAGGCTCGGTGGGGTAAGAATGACTGTAGATCAACTAATCTCAACGCTGAAAGATCGGTACGAAAGTGCAGACAAGCGCGAGTTGTCCTTAGCAATTCATCTTTTCGGCATTGAGTTTTGCGACCTCCTCGAAGGGCAACCTGTTGCGCTGATTGCAGAGTCTGCCACTGGTCATAAGTCATACGCGACTGAAATTCGTAAGGGAATGAAGTTGGCGAAATTTGTCACCCTTAAGTGACATCAGTGTTGCGACGCAAGTAGAACGGGAAAAAAGATGCTTGAAATCAACAACCTGCACGTTAAACTTGAAGCAGAAGACAAGCCCATCCTGAGGGGTGTCGACCTGCGCGTTGCCGCCGGAACGGTCCATGCCATCATGGGGCCGAACGGATCGGGCAAATCAACCCTGTCCTATGTCCTGGCGGGCCGTGACGGCTATGCGGTAACGGACGGGACCGCCACGCTGGACGGGGCGGACCTGCTGGCGATGGAGCCGGAGGAACGCGCGGCGGCCGGCCTGTTCTTGGCCTTCCAGTATCCGGTGGAAATCCCCGGCGTCGGCAACATGACCTTCCTGCGGACGGCGGTGAACGCCCAGCGCAAGGCGCGCGGGCAAGAGGAGATGAGCGCGGGCGAGTTCCTGAAGGTCGTGCGCGACCGTGCCCGCACCCTGAAGATCGATGCCGACATGCTCAAGCGCCCTGTCAATGTGGGCTTTTCGGGTGGCGAGAAAAAGCGCAACGAAATCCTGCAAATGGCCATGCTGGAACCGAAGATGTGCATCCTGGACGAAACCGATTCGGGCCTGGATGTGGATGCGATGAAGCTGGTGTCCGACGGCGTGAACGCCCTGCGCGATGCGGGCCGCGCCTTTCTGGTGATCACGCATTACCAGCGCCTGCTGGACCATATCCGCCCCGATGTCGTCCATATCATGGCCGACGGGCGCATCGTGAAAACCGGCGGGCCGGACCTGGCGCTGGAGGTTGAGAAGAACGGTTATGCCGGCATTCTGGCAGAGGCCGTCTGATGCCGGTTCCCCAGGCAAAGCTTGATGCGCTTGCCGCACGGATCGCGGGGCTTGATCTTGTGCGCGGCGGCTGGGCGGGTGCGGCACGGACCGAGGCGCTGGCGCGCCTCGGGGCAATGGGATTGCCCGCCAGGCGCGATGAATACTGGCGCTATACCGACCCTGCCGATCTGATTGCGCCGCAGGCCCCGCGCGCGGCCACCTTTGCAGCCGCCGATGAACCGCCGGTCTTTGACGGCATCGACCGGCTGCGAATCGTCTTCGTCGATGGTGTCTTCGACCCGGCCTTGTCCGATGATCTGACGCTGGCCGGTGTCGAGATTGAACTTCTGTCCAGCGCCGGGCAGACCGACATTCACTGGGCGCGCGAGGTTTACGGCGTGCTTGAGGCGCGCGGGCAGACCCCGGTCCAGCGGCCGCTGGCGGCGCTCAACACGGCCTTTGCCGCCCAGGGCGTGCTGATCCGGGCAACGGGGCGCGCTGCGCGGCCCGTGGCGCTGATCTATCTGCACCGGTCGGAAACCTCTGACGCCATCCTGCACCATTGCATCAAGGTCGAGGCGGGCGCGGAACTGACCGTGCTGGAAAGCGGCCCCGCCGCCGCCCGCTTCAACAAGGTGATGGAAGTGGACGTGGCCGCAGGCGGGCGCTTTCACCACATCCGCGCCCAGGGGCGCGACCACGGGCGGCGCGCCGCCACGCATCTTTTCGCCCGTCTGGGCGCGGAAAGCCTGCTGAAGTCCTTCACCCTGACGGCCAATGGCGTGTTGACGCGCAACGAAGTGGTGATCGAGCTGCTGGGCGATGACGCTGTCGCCCATATCGCCGGGGCGGCGGTGGGCGATGGTGCCTTCCACCATGATGACACGGTGTTCATCACCCATGCGGGCCAGCGCTGCGAAAGCCGGCAGGTGTTCAAGAAGGTGCTGAAGAACGGCGCGGTCGGGGTGTTCCAGGGCAAGATTCTGGTGAAACCCGGCGCGCAGAAGACCGACGGCTATCAGATCAGCCAGTCGCTTTTGCTGGATGGTGACAGCCAGTTTCTGGCCAAGCCCGAGCTGGAAATCTATGCCGATGACGTGAAATGCTCGCACGGGTCCACCTCGGGCGCGATTGACGAGGTGGCGCTGTTCTATCTTCGCTCGCGCGGGGTGCCAGAGGCGGCGGCGAAATCGCTGCTGGTGCTGGCCTTCCTTGCCGAAACCATTGCCGAGATCGAGGACGGGACGATTGCCGAAGACATCCGGCTGCGTCTGCACAACTGGCTTGAACGGCACGGGCGCTGACAGATGCCGGTCAGCACGGATATTCTTGAAAGCTACCTCAGGCCGCGTCAGGTTTTCCGGCGCAAGCTGGAAGGGGGCACGGATGAAGGGCGGGCCCTTGCCACGCTGATCGGGGCCTGCCTGCTGATCTTTGTCGCGCAATGGCCCGGCCTGGCCCGCGCGGCCCATGCCGATCCGGCCGTTCCGCTGGACGCGCGGATGGGGGGTGCGCTGTTTGGCACGCTGTTTCTGCTGCCCCCCATCGCCTATGGGGTGGCGGCACTCAGCCATCTGCTGGCGCGCGCCCTGGGTGGAACGGGCAGCTTCTTTGCCGCCCGTCTGGCCCTGTTCTGGGCCTTGCTGGCCGTCAGCCCCCTGATGCTGCTGCAGGGTCTGGTGCGCGGCTTCATCGGGCCGGGGCCGGCGCTGACGCTGGTGGGTCTGGCCGTGTCGGCCGCCTTCCTGGCGCTGTGGGTCACATCCCTTCTTGAGTCGGAGCGCCGCTGATGGAGTGGAACCTGCCCGGCCTGCTGTCTGCGCTGCGCCATTCGCTGCAATCGCCGCGCGATGCCATGCGCCAGGTGATCGATTCCGATCCGCCGATGGTGGCGCGCTGGATCGCGCTGGTGCTCGTGGCCATCGCCAGCACGTTTCTGATGCTTCTCAGCCTTGCCCCTGTGCCGGCGGAAGAGCTGCCGCCGGCACTTCTGTGGGCGATGGCGTCGCCGCTTGGTCTTGCGGCGGTCCATGCGGCAATGCTGCTGGTTTCGGTGCATCTGCTGTACCGGCTGGGCCGGTTCCGGAACGGGCGCGGCAGCTTCGCCGACAGTCTGACGGTTCTGATCTGGTTTCAGATCATCATGCTGGCTGTGCAGGCTGTCCAGCTTGCGGTGCAGGTCGCGTTGCCCGTGCTGGCTTTTCCGGCCTATCTGGCGGGGACGGTCCTGTTTTTCTGGCTGCTGACCAATTTCGTGGCCGAACTGCATGGTTTCGCATCGCTGACCATGACCCTTTTCGGCATCCTCGTGGCGCTTGCGGTGCTGATCCTTGTTTTGGGGTTCGGTCTGGCCGTGATCTTTGCCGTAACGGTTGGAGTGCCTGCACCATGATCCCCTATGACGTCGATCTTGTCCGAAGGGATTTTCCCATTCTCTCGCGCGAGGTGAACGGCACGCCGCTGATCTATCTGGACAACGGCGCCTCTGCGCAAAAGCCGCGCTGTGTGATCGATGCGGTCACGCAGGCCTATTCGATGGAATATGCCAACGTTCACCGTGGCTTGCATTACCTTTCCAATCTTGCCACCGACCGGTACGAAGCCGTGCGCGGCAAGATCGCCCGCTTTCTGAACGCGGGGTCCGAGACCGAGATCGTCTTCACCTCGGGGACCACCGAGGGCATCAACCTTGTCTCTTACGGCTGGGCCGCGCCGCGGCTGCGGGCGGGGGACGAGATTGTGCTGTCGATCCTCGAACATCACGCCAATATCGTGCCCTGGCATTTCCTGCGCGAACGCCAGGGCGTGGTGCTGAAATGGGTCGATGTGGATGCCAATGGTGATCTGGACCCCGAGGCGGTGCTGGATGCCATCGGCCCGCGCACCCGTCTGGTGGCGGTCACACATATGTCGAACGTGCTGGGCACCAGGGTGGACGTTGCGGCGATCTGCGCCGGGGCGCGGGCGCGCGGCGTGCCGGTGCTGGTCGACGGGTCGCAGGCCGCCGTACACATGCCGGTTGATGTGCAGGCGATCGGCTGCGACTTCTACGCGATCACCGGGCACAAGCTTTACGGTCCGTCGGGGTCCGGCGCGATCTTTATCCGGTCTGACCGGATGGCCGAGATGCGCCCCTTCATGGGCGGCGGTGACATGATCCGCGAGGTTGCGCGCGACAGCGTCACCTGGAACGACCCGCCGATGAAGTTCGAGGCGGGAACCCCGGGAATCGTCGCCCAGATCGGTCTGGGCGTGGCGCTGGATTACATGACCACCCTGGGGATCAAGGCGATTGCCGCCCATGAGGCGGATTTGCGCGATTACGCGCAGGCGCGCCTGTCTGGGCTGAACTGGCTGACCCTGCAGGGCAGGTCGGCGACCAGGGGTGCCATTTTCTCCTTCACGCTGAAGGGTGCCGCCCATGCGCATGACATCTCGACCGTGCTGGACAAGAAGGGCATCGCGGTGCGGGCGGGCACGCATTGCGCCATGCCGCTGATGGAACATCTGGGGGTGGGGGCCACCTGCCGCGCCTCTTTCGGGCTGTACAACACCAGGGCCGAGGTTGATGCGCTGGTTGCCGCGCTGGAGCTGTGCCACGATCTGTTCGCGTGAACTGACCCGCAACTTCGCCATTGCAGCAGGCCCGCGTTTATCCTATCAGCACAGCACGCACCCGTAGCTCAGCTGGATAGAGCGCTGCCCTCCGAAGGCAGAGGCCACACGTTCGAATCGTGTCGGGTGCGCCAGCAAAAGCAAGAGATCAGGCGGCGGACGGCCCCTTGGCGTGGCGTGGTGCCGCCTGGGCTGCGTGCCGTGGCATCGGGCAGGTCCGGGCAGATCACGCGTCCGGGACAGGATGATGCGCGATCACGTCCCGGCGGGCGGCCCAATCGGGGGCAGGGTCGACTCGGCTGGTCCGCGCCGTTGTGCGCTGTTTCGCGGCTTTGATGACATCTTTTCCGGTGGCCCTTGCCTGTCTGCCGAAACCGGGCCTGTGGTTCGGCCGGGCAGCGCGCCGCACAGGGCGGCCCAAAGGCATATGTCGGCTGCGACTGCGAAATCCTGCACCCTGCGGCAGGTGTCGGCCCTGCCGGGCCTGGTCCCCGCTGCCGGTTCTGCGGCCCTTGCGCGTCCGGTCCGTGCGGTGGGCGCACCGCGCAGCGATCGGGGCGGGCCGGGTCCTTGATGGCGCTGCCTCTGCGTCGCGGTGAATATTCTCGGGCGTCCGTCCACGCTCAATCATTTGTTAAAGCAGCGCCCCTAACTCTGCCCCTGTCCGAAACGACGAGGCGCGAAGGAGTCCTGTGGGCGATGCCAGAGACGAATAAGCTGTTTCACCTGCCGGACCGGACACGGGGCGCGCCGGATTCCGGACTGCAGGATTTTCTGCGGCAGAACCGGGCCGACCCGGTGCGAATCTCGGCGCGCGATGTCACGCGGCTGGATGTGCGCCTGCTGCAACTCATCCTGTCTGCCGCCCGGTCCTGGCGCGAGCGCGGTCTTGATCTGACCCTTTGCGATATCCCCGGCCCGGTCAGCCAGACCCTGGGGCAGCTTGGCGTTTCCCCCGAAATGCTGCGGCAGGAGGCGGCGCAATGACCGTGAAGGTTCTGGCCATAGATGATTCCCGGACCATCCGCAGCCTTGTGCAGAAGGTCATGGAAGACGCCGGGTTTGACTGTATCTGCGCCGAAGACGGGGTCGACGGCATCGCGCGCTTTGCCGAAGTGGCCCCCGATGTCGTCATCACCGACATCAACATGCCCAACATGGACGGCTATGGCGTGATCTCCTCGATCCGCGGCGGCGAAGTCAACCAGAGTGTTCCGATTCTGGTCCTGACAACCGAAAGCGCCGACCATCTGAAGGCCCGTGCCCGCGCCGCCGGGGCCACCGGATGGATCGTCAAGCCGTTCGACGATGAAACCATCGTCTCGGTGGTCCGCCGTGTGACGGGGGCAATCGGATAGGATGACACCGCAAAGCTCGATCCGCGATACCTTCTTTGAGGAATGCGAAGACCTGCTGGAAGCCCTGGCCGAGGGTCTTGCCGCCATGGCGGGCGGTGCCCGCGACACCGATACGGTGAACGCCGTGTTCCGCGCGGTCCATTCCGTCAAGGGCGGGGCAGGGGCCTTTGCCATGACCGACCTTGTCGCGTTTGCCCACCGCTTTGAGACGGTGCTGGATGGTGTCCGGTCCGGCACGCTGGATCTGACGCCCGAAGTGATGCACACGATGCAGCGCTCGGCCGATCATCTAGCCGATCTGGTGGAAGCGGCCCGCAATGAGGATGTTCTGGCAGCGGACGTGTCAGAGGCCTTCCTGGCCAATCTCGATCAGTGTCTGGGCGCGGAACCCGAAGCCCTTGAGATGGGCGATACCCCGTTCGATTTCGCCGTGATTCCGCTGGATTTCGGGGATGATCCCGCACCCAAGGAACCTGCCGGTCATGTCATCCGGTTCCGCCCCTTGCAGCAGCTTTATGCGAACGGCCATGATCCCGCCCTGCTGATCGCGGCGCTTCATGGGCTTGGCCCCTGCGAGGTGGCGCTGGACCTTTCGGCGCTGCCCGACTGGGAGGGGCCGGATGCCCTGACGCCCGGCCTTGGCTGGACCCTGCGCCTGGCAGGGCAGGAAAGCGACACGGCCCTGCAGGAGATTTTCGAATTCGTGGAAGGGCTGTGCGAGCTGGACATTTCCCCTCTTGAAGATGCCCCGGCAGCTGTAGACCCCCTGCCTTCGGTGGCCGCGCCGCCGTCACCGGCCCCCGGCCCCGAAGCCCCGTCGGCCGCAGCCTCTGCCGCGCTGAAACCGGACCTGGCGGCGGGGGCCGAATCTGCCGAAGCGCGCGGCCCCAAGCCCACGCTGCGCGTCGATCTTGACCGGGTCGACCGGCTGATCAACTCGGTGGGCGAACTGATCATCAACCAGGCGATGATCGCCCAGCGGCTGCAGGACATGGCGCTGGCATCGGACGACGATGTGTCGCTGCATGTCGAAGATTACCGTCTTCTGGCGCGCGACATCCAGGAAGCCGTGATGGCGATCCGCGCGCAGCCGGTCAAGCCGCTGTTCCAGCGCATGTCGCGCATCCTGCGCGAGGCGGCCGAAGCCACGGGAAAATCGGCGCGCCTGCTGACCTTCGGCGAGAATACCGAAGTTGACAAGACCGTGATCGAACGTCTGGCAGACCCGCTGATGCACATGATCCGCAACGCGGTTGATCACGGGCTGGAAGGCCCCGACGCGCGGCGCGCGGCCGGAAAGGACGGCACCGGAACGATCCGGCTTGGCGCGGCGCACCGGTCGGGCAGTGTGATCATCACCATCCGCGATGACGGGGCCGGGCTGAACCGCCCGCGCATCCTGGACATCGCCCGCCGCAAGGGGCTGGTGGCCCCCGATGCCGATCTGGCCGACGCCGAGATTGACGGGCTGCTGTTTCTTCCGGGTTTTTCCACCGCGTCCTCGGTCTCGAACCTGTCGGGTCGCGGTGTGGGGCTTGACGTGGTGCGCAATGCCGTGACGGCCCTGGGCGGGCGCATTTCCATCGCCTCGGTTCCGGGGCAGGGGACGGAATTCACCATCTCGCTGCCGCTGACGCTTGCGGTGATGGATGGCATGGTCGTTTCCGTTGCCGGCCAGACCATGGTTGTGCCGATCACCTCGATCCTGGAAACCATCCGGCCCGCCCCCGGTGATCTGCACCGGGTGGGGACCGATGACAGCCTGCTTTCGATCCGGGGCCGCTTCATTCCCACGGTCGATGTGGCGCGCAGCCTTGGCTTTACCGATCCCTCTGCCCGCGCCGACTTTCCCCTGCTGTTGCTGGTCGAGGGTGAAAACCAAAGCCAGTGCGCCCTGGTCGTGGATGCGGTTCACGATCAGCGCCAGGTCGTGATCAAGGGACTGGACAGCAATTATGGCCAGGTACCGGGTGTTTCGGCGGCAACCGTGTTGGGCGACGGCCAGATCGCCCTGATCCTCGACCCCGACGCCATCGCGGCGCACCGCGCCAGCCCCGCCACCTCGGCGGCCCCACGACCCCCCCTCTTTCATGCGGATGTGCATCATGGCCAACACTGATCTTGCCGAAACCGATCTGGAATTCGTCACCTTCTCTGCCGGCGGTCAAAGCTTCAGCATCGATATCGGGCAGGTCCGCGAAATCCGGCGGTGGAGTCCGGTCACACCCCTGCCACATGCACCGGACGAGGTTCTGGGTGTCATGAACCTGCGCGGTTCGGTCATTCCGATCTACGATCTTGCGGCACGCTTCGGCCTTGACCGCACGCCGGAAAGCCCGCGCAACGTGGTGGTGATCGCCATGCATGGCAGTCAGACCGTGGGCCTTCTGGTGGAAGCCGTGTCCGAGATCCTGTCGGTCGGGCGCGAGCGCATTCAGGAAACCCCCGATGTCCGTTCCGACACGGCGCGCCAGACGATTACCGGGGTGATCACGGTGGATGAGGGCATGACACGCGTCATCGATCTTGCCGCCGTCGTCCAGCCGCGCGGAAAGGCTGCCGCATGAGAGCCGCCGCAAGCCAGGTTGACCCGGTCTCTGCCATCGCGCCGCAGGCGCTGACCGATGCCGATTTCGCGTCCATCGCCCGGAGGGCGTACAAGGATTTCGGCTTGCACCTGCCCCCGTCCAAAAGAGACCTGGTCTATTCCCGTCTGGCAAAGCGCCTGCGCCATCTTGGTATGCGGGATTTCACCGCCTATTGCAGCCTGATCGAATCCCCCGACGGGGAGGATGAGCGGATGCAGATGCTGTCTGCGCTGACCACCAATGTCACGCATTTCTTCCGCGAAGATCACCATTTCCGCCTGTTGCGCGACAGGGTGCTGCCGCCGCTGCTGGCGGCGGCGCGTGCAGGGGGCAGGGTCCGGCTGTGGTCTGCCGGGTGTTCTGCCGGGCAGGAACCCTATTCGCTGGCCTTCACCGTGCTGGAGCTTTGCCCGGAGGCGGCCCGTCTGGATATCCGCATTCTGGCAAGCGATGTCGATCCGGACATTCTGCGGCGGGCGCAGGACGGCGTTTATCCTGCCGAAGAGCTCAAGGCGATACCTGCGGGCCTGCGTGATCGCTTCATCGATCAGGATGGCACGTCCCCCACATTCCGCATCAGTGACCGGGCACGGGCGATCGTGCGGTTTGCCGAACTGAACCTGATGTCCGAATGGCCGATGCGCGGCCCCTTCGACGTCATCTTCTGCCGCAATGTTGCGATCTACTTCGACAAGCCGACCCAGGCACGGCTCTGGCAACGTTTCGCGGCGCTGACGCCCCCGGGCGGTTACCTGTTTCTGGGCCATTCCGAACGCCTCAGCGGGCCGGCCGACGCGATGTTCCGCAGTGCGGGGGTTACGGCCTACTGGCGCCCCCATCCGGACCGCGACGGACCAGAGACATCAAAAGGAAAGGGCGGTTCCACATGAGCCTCCGGGAAACGCTTCGCGTGATGGTGGTCGATGACATGTCGGTCAGCCGCGCGCTGATTTCGCAGTCGCTCGACGAAATCGGGATCAAGAACCATGTCACCGAAAGCGACAGCCGCGCCGCCTTGGGCAAACTTGCGGCCAGTCCGGTGCATCTTGTGATTTCTGACATGCATATGCCCGGCATGTCCGGGCTGGAACTGCTTGCGGCCCTGCGCCAGAACCGCACGACCCAGCGCATCGGCTTCATCCTGATCACCGGCACGCCCAGCCCCGAGGTTCTGCGGCAGGGCCAGGAACTGGGCCTGAACAACCTGGTGCGCAAACCCTTCACCAGCGTCACCCTTAAATCCAGCATCGAACGGGTGGTGGGCAAACTGTGAGGCATTCCTCCCCGCCGGTCCCGGCCCCCCCCGGCCTGCTGCTGATCCGCCTGTCGGAAGAGATGGCAACCTGTGCGCAGCTTCTGACCGCGATCGAGGTCGAAGTGGCCGCAATGATCGAGACTGCCCCGCTGCGCAACCGCCCCGCAGCAGAGGCGCTGCAGAAAATCGACCTTCTTTCGCAGACGCTTGGTGATCTTTCGGTCTGCCTTGCCAGTCTCGGCAAGGCGACGTTCCCGGCACCCGCCGCCGCAGACTGGGCCGAGCCTGCCTTGGGGGCAATCCGGCTTGATGACCTGCGCCGCCGTCTGACGGGACAGGCCATGCGGCAGGACCCGGCGCACCATGCAGTGGATTTTTTCTGATTTACCACAATGCCGCAAGCCCCGCAGGGCTGCGGACCCGACCCGCTTAATCGCCCCTTTACCGGTGGCAGGATACCAGACCGCAGGGCCAGTCAGGCCTTTCTTGTGAAACCCGCCTTCTCCAGGGGAACGCGCCATGCTCCACAGTACTCTTCCGCTCAAGTACAAACTTCCCGTGCTGCTTGTCGGCTTCAGCCTTGTTGTTGCGCTGATCCTTCAGGCGATCAGCTATGTCGAGTTCCGCCGCAGCTCGCTCGAGGCGGCCCGGATCCAGTTCACCGACTCGATCCACGCCAAGGAACTGGCGGTGACCGGCTGGCTTGCCGCAGCGCAGACCGAAGCGCTTCTCATTGCTGCCAGCCCGACCACGGCCGAGGCGCTGACCCGGCTGCAACTTTCCTTCAAATCCTATGACCCGGCGTCTGCCAACGCGGCCAATGCGGTGCAGGACGCCTACATCGCGCGCAACCCCAATGTGCAGGCCGACCGCGATCTGCTGAACCGCGCCGACGGCCCGCAGACCTATCACGCCGACCACGCCGCGTTTCATCCCTATTACCGCACCGTGGTCGACCGGGGGGGATTCTATGACTTCTTCCTGTTCGACACGGACGGCAACATGATCTATTCGGTTGCAAAGGAAGCGGATTTTGCCACCAATTTCCTGAACGGCACCTTTGCCTCATCCAATCTGGGCGAGGCTGTATCAGCGGCGCTTTCGGGCCCTGACAACACGGTGCATATCGCCGACTTCCGCCCCTATGCCCCAAGCGCCGGCATTCCCGCCAGCTTTCTGGTGGTTCCCGTGACCGCGGCCGATGGCCGGCGGATCGGGGCCCTGGGGCTGCAGCTGGCGCTGGACCGGCTTGTCAGCATCGCAACCGACCCGATGGGCATGGGCGAGACCGGCGAAACCTTCATCATCGGCGCAGACCTGCGCACCCGCACCTCGTCGCGCATCGAGGGCCGCTTTGCCGTGGGTGATGTCATCGAATCCGAAACCTTCATCGAAGAGGCGCTGGCCGGCCGCTTTGGCCTGCATGAGGATGTCACGCTGTCGAACGGGACCCGCGTGCTGACCGAAACCCGCCCCATCGACCTGATGGGTCTGGACTGGATCATGGTCGGTGAACGCGAAATGAGCGAGATCCTGGCCCCGGTGAACCGCTATCTCAGCCGCATGCTGGCGGTGATCGCGGTCTGCGCCGCCATTGTTCTGGGCATGGGGTTCTTCATCGCCCGGTCCATCACCCGCCCCATCGGCCGCGTCAGCGATGCGATGAAGGCAGTGGCCAGCGGGGACCTTTCCGTCGCGGTGCAGGACGCCGAGCGGCAGGACGAGGTTGGCGGGATCGCGCAATCCCTGGAAGGGCTGCGCGAAAAGCTGATCAGCGCCGAGGCGATGGAACAGGAACGCGCCCGCCTGCAGGCCGAACAGCAGCGCGTCGTCGATGTGCTGAGCGTCGGGTTGCAGAACCTTGCCAACGGCAATCTTCAGGAGGCGCTGACCGAAGAGTTCAGCGGCAACTACGAAACCCTGCGCGGCGATTTCAACCGCACGCTGGACAAGCTGAACGAAACCATCGCCCAGGTCGTGGCCACGGCCGAAAACATCCGCGGCCGCTCCACCGAGATCAGCTCGGCCTCTGAGGATCTGTCGCGGCGGACCGAGAATCAGGCCGCCACGCTGGAGGAAACGGCAGCGGCGCTGGACGAGCTGACCAGCAGCGTCAAATCGGCCGCCGAAGGCGCGCGCGAGGTGGAAAGCATCGTGCGCCAGGCCCGCAAGGAAGCCGAAGAAAGCGGAACCGTGGTGCAGGGCGCGGTTTCGGCGATGACCGAGATCGAACGCTCTTCGGACCAGATTTCGCAGATCATCGGGGTGATCGACGACATCGCCTTCCAGACCAATCTTCTGGCCCTGAACGCCGGGGTCGAGGCGGCGCGGGCCGGGGATGCGGGCAAGGGCTTTGCCGTGGTCGCCTCTGAGGTGCGCGCCCTGGCGCAACGGTCTTCGGCCGCTGCCAAGGAAATCAAGACCCTGATCGGGGCCAGCACACAGCATGTCGGACGCGGGGTTGATCAGGTGGGCCGCGCGGGCGAGGCGCTGGCAAGCATCGTCAACCGTGTGGCCCATATCTCCACCCTTGTTTCCGACATTGCGGCGGGTGCCTCGGAACAGTCGACGGGGCTGGCAGAGATCAACATCGGTGTCACCCAGCTGGATCAGGTGACCCAGCAGAACGCCGCGATGGTCGAAGAATCCACCGCCGCCAGTCATTCGCTGCACCAGGAGGCGTCGGACCTTGCCGCGCTGGTGTCGCGCTTTGCGCTGCGCGACGGCGGCCGGTCGCCGGGGGGTGCCGAGCCGGTGCGCCACCAGGCCGCGTCTGACAGGCCGTCGGGCCGCACCCGCAGTGCCGCGCCGCGCGAGGCCAAACCAAAGCAGGCCGCCGCCGGCGGGGCTGCGTCGCGGGGCGTCTGGCAGGATTTCTGACGCCGAAGTGGTGCCACCCCTCGTTGATTTTCGCCCCAGGGAAAGGACGGACCGATGCCTTCTGTAAAACTGCTTGTCGCAACATCAAGCGCCGTGACGCGAGGCCGCCTGATCAAGGCGCTGTCAGACCATCCCGGCCTTACCGTGATCGGAAGTGCCGCCGACCTTTCCGAAACCTATACCCTGGCCGAAGCGATGGAACCTGATGTCGTTCTTGTGGCGCAGGAATATACCACCGTGCCGGAATGGGACTGCATGCGGTCACTGTTCTATGCGCTGGATGCGCGGTGGGTGGGCATCCTGCCCGCCCCACCCGCTGCGGCGGCAGGCCCGGCCAGAACCGAAGTGCCGATGGTTCATTCCGGCATGACCGGACCACAGCTGTTCGCCGCCATCGAACAGGCCCGGTCTGTCGGGCGGACGGCCGCCGGTCCGGGGCAGGCGGTTCCGGCCCCGGACCTGCGGCTTGGGCGGGACAGGCTGGTTCTGATCGGGGCTTCGACCGGCGGGGTGGATGCGCTGCTGTCCGTTCTTGCAGCCTTCCCCCAGGATTGCCCGCCCACCGCCGTCGTGCAGCATACGGGGCGGAATTTCTCGGACAGCCTGATCCGCCTGCTGGACCGGCGCTGCAAGGCAACGGTCATGCCGGCGCACAGCGGGCTGATCCTGCGTCAGGGAACCATCTGTGTGGCGGCGGGCAGCGAGGGGCATCTGCGCCTGTCCCACGGCGATGCGATTCGCTGCACGGTTTCGTCCGGGCCGCCGGTTTCGGGGCATATGCCTTCGGTCGATGAACTGTTCCGATCTGCCGTGCCTGTTGCAAACCGCGTTGTTGCCGCCCTGCTGACCGGCATGGGCCGGGATGGCGCGGCGGGTCTGCTGGAGCTGCGCTCCGGCGGGGCAACGACACTGGCGCAGGACGAAGGCAGTTCGGTCGTTTACGGCATGCCGGGGGCGGCCTGGGACATGGGCGCGGTGCAACAGCGTCTGCCGCTGCACAAGATCGGAGCCGAGATTCTGCGGGCCTGTGCCCAGGTCTCTGAAGGCGCGTCGGTGGCCCGGTGACCGGGGGGGCCACTGATCGGACAAGTTACATTGTCCAGGGCGAATACAGGGTCTCGCGCGATCCGGCCGAGGTGCTGTCAACCGTGCTGGGGTCCTGCGTTGCCGTCTGTCTGTGGGAGCCAAGTGCCCGGGTTGGCGGCATGAACCATTTTCTGCTGCCCGCCGCCCCGGGGCAGGGGGACGCCAAGATGCTGCGCTATGGCGCGCATGCGATGGAAGTGCTGATCAACGAACTCTTGAAGCTGGGCGCGCGGCGAAGCGCGCTTCAGGCCAAGCTGTTCGGCGGGGCCAATGTGACCGACGCCCTGGGGCCGATCGGGCAGGCGAATGCCACCTTTGCGCTGGGCTACCTCAGCGACGAAGACATTCCCTGCATCGCCAAGAGCCTCGGCGGCACCCAGGCGCGGCGGATCATCTTCCGCCCCGCCACCGGGCATGTGCGCCAGTTGATCGTCAACGGGGCGGTTCCCGAACAGAAACCCGCCGTTGCCCCGGCCCGCAAGCCTGCGGCCAGGGACGATGTCATTCTGTTCTAGCCAGGGCGGCGTCAGGCGGTCCAGGCGCGGGTGGTCTGGCGCTGTTCGCCCAGGCCGTCGATGCCCAGCGTCATCACCTGGCCGGGGCGCAGGTAGACGGGCGCAGGTTTCTGGCCCATGCCCACGCCGGGCGGCGTGCCGGTTGAAATGACGTCGCCCGGCTGAAGCGACATGAACTGCGAGATATAGCTGACCAGATGGCGCACGCCGTAGACCATCGTCCTGGTGCTGCCGTTCTGGTACATGTGCCCGTCCACCTTCAGCCACATCTGCAGGTTCTGCGGGTCCGCCACCTCGTCGGCCGTCACCAGCCAGGGGCCTGTCGGCCCAAAGGTATCGGCCGATTTTCCCTTCACCCATTGCCCGGCGCGTTCGATCTGAAAGGCGCGCTCGGACACGTCATTGATCACGCAGTATCCCGCCACATGCGACATCGCATCGGCCTCGTCGACATAGCGCGCCTCGCGCCCGATCACGACGCCCAGTTCCACTTCCCAGTCGGTCTTCAGTGACCCTTTGGGAATGATCACATCGTCATTCGGGCCACAGACGGCCGAGGTCGCCTTCATGAACAGCACCGGCTCCGGCGGCACGGCCATGCCGGATTCCGCCGCGTGGTCGGCATAGTTCAGCCCGACACAGATGAACTTGCCGATCCGGCCCACGCAGGCCCCGATCCGGGGCGACCCGGTGACAACCGGCAGGCTGTCGGGGTTGAGGCCGCGCAGATGATCCAGCCCTTCGGGGGTCAGCACCGCGCCGGCGATGTCATCGACATGCGCGGACAGGTCCCGCAGATGCCCCCGGCTGTCCAGAATTCCAGGTTTTTCCGCCCCGACAGGGCCATAGCGAAGAAGTTTCATGCAAATCCTCAGATGTTCGTCCAGCCGCCGTCAATGGCAATGGCCTGGCCGGTGATGAAGGCACTTTCGTCACTTGCCAGGTAGACCGCAAGGGCTGCGATTTCTTCCGGCGCGCCGATCCGCCCCATGGGCTGGCGCGCCACAAAGGCGGCCCGTGCCGCCACGGCATCGCCCGTGGCCGCCATGCGGGCCTGCAATGAGGGGCTTTCGACCGTTGCCGGGCAGATCGCGTTGCAGCGGATGCCCCTGGTCACATAATCCGCCGCCACCGATTTGGTGATCCCGATCACCGCCGCCTTGGTGGCCCCGTAGACAAAGCGGTTCGGGGCCGCGATGATCGATGACGCGACCGAGGCGATGTTGATGATGGAACCGCCGCCCGCATCGATCATTCCCGGCAGAAAGGCGCGGGTCACCCGGTACAGCGATTTGACATTCAGGTTCACCGAAAAGTCGAAGGCAGCCTCGTCACAATCCAGGATCGTGCCGGCATGGACATAGCCCGCACAGTTGAACAGGATGTCCGGCACCCCGACCCGTGCCGCCAGCGCCGCCACCGCCGCGCCATCGGTCACATCCAGCGCATGGGTTTCCAGCCCCTCTGCCGCCAGCGGTTCCAGCGCTGCCGCCGAAATGTCCGTTGCGATCACGCGGGCACCCTCGCGCGCAAAGGCCCGCACCGTTGCCAGTCCGATGCCCGCGCCCGAAGCGGTGCAGAAGGCCGTCTTGCCCTGAAGTCTCATCGCTTTTCCCTACATCACCGCGCCCATGGCCCAGGGCACAAACTCTGCCCCGCCAAAGCCCAGCTCTTCCGATTTTGTCTGCTCTCCCGAGGCGACGCGCAGGAACAGCTCGAAAATCTCGCGCCCCTTCTGCTCCAGCGGTACGCCTTCGGTGATGATGTCGCCACAGTTGATGTCCATATCCTCTGACATCCGCTCATACATCTCGGTATTGGTGGCCAGCTTGATACAGGGCGTGGGTTTGTACCCCGAAACCGATCCGCGCCCGGTGGTGAAGGCAATCAGATTGGCCCCGCTTGCGATCTGCCCGGTGACCGAAGTGGGGTCATAGCCGGGGCTGTCCATGAAGACGAACCCGCGTTCGGTGATCGGTTCGGCAAACCTGTAGACCTGGCTTAGCGGGGCAGAGCCGCCCTTGGCAACCGCACCCAGCGACTTTTCCAGGATGGTCGTCAGACCACCCTTCTTGTTGCCGGGCGACGGGTTGTTGTCCATCTCGCCGCCGTTGCGCGCGGTGTAGTCTTCCCACCAGCGGATGCGCTCCACAATCCTGGCACCCACTTCGGGCGTCACGGCGCGGCGGGTCAGCAGATGCTCGGCCCCGTAGATTTCCGAGGTTTCCGACAGGATCGTGGTGCCGCCATGCGCCACCAGCAGGTCCGAGGCATGGCCCAGCGCCGGGTTGGCGGTGATGCCCGAATAGCCGTCCGACCCGCCGCATTGCAGGCCCACCATCAGATGTTCCAGCCCCGCCGGCTGGCGCCGCGCGGCGTTTGCCACTTCTGCCATCTCGCGCAGCAGCGCCATGCCGCGGTCGATGGTGCGGCGCGTGCCGCCGGTCTGCTGGATCGTCATGTAGCGGAAGTTGCCATCGGCCCGCATCCGCGCCTTGCCGATCAGGTCGGGCACCTGCATCACCTCGCAGCCCAGCCCCACCAGCAGGATGCCCGCGAAATTCGGATTGCGCGCATAGCCCGCCAGGGTGCGGAACAGCGTGTCATAGCCTTCGTCCTTGCCCGACATGCCGCAGCCCGTGCCATGCACAATCGGCACCACCCCGTCGACATTGGGAAATCCGGCCAGCCAGCCCGCCTTTTCGATGCCTTCGGCGATGAAGCGCGCGACGGAACCCGAACAGTTCACCGATGTCAGGATGCCCAGATAGTTGCGCGTGCCCACCCCGCCGTCCGCCCGGTGATAGCCCATGAAGCTGCGCGGCGCGGCGGGGGCGGGCAGGGGGCGCACCTCGGTCGCATGGGCATAGTCCTGCTCATGCGCGCCCATGCCCAGATTGTGCGAATGCACATGCTCGCCCGCCGCGATGGGCCGGGTCGCCACGCCGATGATCTGACCATAGCGGATCACGTTTTCCCCCGGTGCCACCGCCCGTGCCGCAATCTTGTGTCCGCGCGCCACAGGCCCGGCCAGCGGCACCGCAACATCGGGCACCCTGCTGCCAGAGCCAAGATCGCGCAGCGCAATGACGACATTGTCAGACGGATTGAGACGGATCGCATCGGGAACCGGGTTCGTCATGCGGCACCTTTCCAGACCTGCCGGGGGGCGGTGCAAGACCCATGCAACGGCGCGTTGCTTGACAGACGCCAGACCCCGGCTAACATGTTAGTATGCTACCCGGTAAAGACATTGCGCCGCAAGAGGCAAACCCCATGCCGCCTCGACTGCGGCCACTGGAAGAGTTTGACGGTTCGCTGGCCCACCGGGTTTATCTGTCGCTGAAGGCCGCCATCCTGTCGCTTGCCTATCGCCCCGGCGAGAGCCTGCGCAAACCCGAAATCTGCAAGGCGCTTGGCGTGTCCCGCTCTCCGGTGGCCGAGGCTGTGGCCCGGCTGGCCACCGAAGGTCTGGTGGATGTCGTTCCGCAATCGGGCACATTCGTCGCCCGCTTTTCGATGGAAGAGATCCGCGAAAGCGCCTTTCTGCGCGAGGCGCTGGAACTGGCGGCGGTAGAGGCGGTGGCGCACAGCATCACCGAAGACCAGTTGATCCAGCTGCGCCGCAACCTGCGCGTGCAGGAAGCGCTGGTGGCAGATGCTGATTTCGCCGGGTTCTACCAGATGGATGCCCGGATGCACGAACTGATCCTGTCCTTCACCGGGTACAAGCGGCTTGCGGGGCTGGCCGAAACATCCTGGGTGCATGTCAACCGCGCGCGCCAGCTGGTGTTGCCGCATCCGGGGCGCGTGCAGGCGACGCTGACCGAACACCATGCCATCGTTGCCGCCCTGGACGCGCATGATCCGGTGGCGGCGCGCATTGCAACCCGCCACCATCTGGGGCAGCTTCTGGCCTTTCTTGAACCCCTGATGGTCGCCCGGCCGGAGCTGTTCAACCCGGCCTGATCCTGCGAAAGCCCGCCATGCCCGATCTTCCCAACCGCCCGCGCTATGCTGCCCGCCTCAACGCCTTCCGGATCGGTCTGCCCGGCAAGCCGACGGCCGCCGACATGATCGCCCGGGCAGGACAGGTGGCCGGCATCGATGCCGCAGACCTGAATTACCCCGACCATTTCGAGGCGCATACGCCGGCGCAGATGTCAGATGTTCTGTCCGGGGCGGGGCTTGCCCTGAACGGCCTTGCGATGCGCTATTACACCGACCCCGGCTTTCGCCTTGGGGCCTTTACCCACCCCGAGGCGCGGGTGCGCCGCGCGGCAATCGACCTTACCCGGCGCGGCCTTGATGCCCTGGCCGCAATGGGCGGCAGGATCATGACCCTCTGGCTGGGTCAGGACGGCGTCGATTACAGCTTTCAGGGCGATTATGCGGCGATGTGGGATGCCACGGTGGCCGCCCTGGCCGAAGTGGCCGATCACAACCCCGCACTCGACATTGCTGTGGAATACAAGCCGAACGAGCCGCGCGCCTTTGCCCTGCTGCCTGATCTTGGCATGAACCTGCTGGCCCTGGCCGAGGTGAACCGCCCGAACACCGGCATCACGCTGGATTTCGCCCATGTCCTTTATGCGGGCGAAATCCCTGCGCAGGTCGCCTCCATCGTGGCGCGCAAATCGCGTCTGCTGGGGGTTCATCTGAACGATGGTTATGGCAAGCGCGATGACGGGCTGATGGTGGGGTCGGTGCATCCGATGCAGACGGTGGAACTGTTCCTGGAACTTCACCGCATCGGCTATGACGGCGTGATCTATTTCGATACCTTCCCCGATCACGGCGGGCTGGACCCGGTGGCGGAAGCGGCGGCGAATGTGCAGATGGCAGACCGCCTGCGCGCCGTCGCGGCGCGCCTTGCAGGGTCCGCAGCCCTTGCCGGGGCGATAAGGCGGCAGGATGCCACCGCTTCGCTGCGCATCGTTGCCGATGCCCTGTACGGCGGTGCCTGACCTTGCGCACCGCCGGGCTGCGCTGCGCGCTGCGCTGCCCGCTGCGCGCGCGGGCCTGCGGGCGGGCGGTGCCGGTCAGACGGCCCGCTCCACAGGGGCATCGGCATGGATCAGCCCCCTGGCCTTCAGCTCGGCCCACAGCGCATCGGGGACGGTGGCGTTCAGCGCCGCCAGGTTGCTTGCCATTTCCGCCACCCCCTGACCGCCGGGAATCACCGACACCACCGCCGGGTGCCGCAGCGCGAACTGGAAGGCGGCATCCACCAGCCGCACGCCATGCGCGCCACAGACCGCCTGCAACCGCGCCGCGCGGTCCAGCACCTCCTGCGGGGCCGGATCATAGAACCAGAAGGCCCCCGGGCGCGGTCCGGTGGCCAGAATGCCGGAATTGTACGGCCCGCCCATCACCAACCCGATGCCGCGTTCCAGCGCCAGCGGCATGTAGGCGGTCAGCGCCTCGTGCTCCAGCAGGGTATAGCGCCCCGCCAGCAGGAACAGGTCGAAATCGCCGCGCTCGGTCAAGCTGCGGCAGGGCTGCCATTCGTTCACGCCCGCACCGAAGGCCTTGATGACACCCTCGTCGCGCATCTTCACCAGGGCGCGGTAGCCCCCGGCCATGAACTCGTCCAGCCGCGCCGCAAGCGCCTGCGGCGTCTTGTGGTTGAACAGGTCCAGATCATGGGCAAAGAGGATATCCACCCGGTCCAGACCCAGCCGTTCCAGGCTGAACTCCAGCGACCGCATCGTGCCGTCATAGCTGTAGTCATAGATTTCCTTGCGCGACGGCACGTCAAAGAACTTGCCGATGCAGTCCCGCTCTTCCCCCGGTGTCGTCACGCGCAGAAGCCGCCCGATCTTGGTCGAGATCACATAATCCCCGCGCGGCTTGCCGCGCAGGAACCGGTTCAGACGCGTCTCCGACAGCCCCAGCCCGTAAAGCGGCGCGGTATCGAAATAGCGCACCCCGGCTTCCCAGGCCGCGTCCAGCACCGCATCGGCCCCGGCATCGGTGACGGGGCGGTAAAGATTGGCAATCGGCGCGGCCCCAAAGCCCAGTTCGGTAAAGCGCAGGCCGCCGTTGCCAAGGCGGTCCCAGTGGCGGGTTGTCAGTGTCATGTCATACTCCCTGTTCACGGACATGCTGGCATGAATCATCTTGGGTTCCATCCTGCATCTGTCTAGGATCGGCCAGAAAAGAAAGGGAGATGATGGTACAGAATTTCCGCAGGGTCTTCGGTGACGGCAAGCCGGTGATCGCGATGGTCCACCTTGGGGCCCTGCCGGGTGCGCCGCTGCATGACTCGAAAGCAGGGCTGGAAGGCCTGGTCAGCGCCGCCCGTGCCGACCTTCAGGCACTTCAGCGGGCCGGCTTTGATGCCATCCTGTTCGGAAATGAAAACGACCGCCCCTATGAATTCAGCGTCGATACCGCCTCGACCGCCACGATGGGCTATGTGATCGGGCGTCTGCGCGATGAGATCACGCTGCCCTTCGGCGTCAATGTGCTGTGGGACCCGATGAGCAGCGTCGCCCTTGCCGCCGCCACGGGGGCCGCCTTTGTGCGCGAGATCTTCACCGGCACCTATGCCAGCGACATGGGGCCCTGGACCCCCGATGCCGGGGCCGCCCTGCGCTATCGCAACCGTCTTGGCCGCCCGGACCTGGCCATGCTTTACAACGTCTCGGCCGAGTTTGCCGACAGCCTGGACCGGCGTCCCTTGCCCGACCGGGCGCGCAGCGCGGTGTTCTCTTCGGTCCCCGATGCGGTGCTCGTCTCGGGGCAGATCACCGGCGAGGCGGCGGCGCTGAGCGACCTTGAGGCGGTGAAGCGGGTGCTGCCCGATACGCCGGTCATGGCCAATACCGGGGTCAGGCATGACACCGTCGCGGACGTGCTGCGGGTGGCTGACGGCTGCATCGTCGGATCGGCCCTGAAAGTGGACGGTCACACCTGGAATGCCGTCGATCCGGACCGCGCGGCGGAGTTCATGAACCGGGTGCGCGCCCTGCGGGGGCAGTCATGAAATCGCGCCTGCGCGCCGACCTGATTGACCTGATGCTGACCCCGGGCCTGTCGGGCCATGAAGACCGTGTTGCCGCCCTGATCCGCAGCCGGCTGGCCGCAGAAGGTCTTGTCAGCCGGGTGGACCGGATGGGCAATGTGATTGCCACGTTCGAGGGCGAGCCTGAGGCACCCTCGGTCATGCTGTTTGCCCATATGGATCAGCTGGGCTTTTTCGTGCGCCGGATTGAGCCTGACGGGCTGGTGCGCGTCGAACGCCTGGGCGGCCTGTCGGAACGGGCGATGGCGGCGCAGGCGGTGATGCTGTGCGTCGGCGAAGGCCGCGACGTGCCGGGCATCATCATGAACAAGGCCCATCACGCCACCACGGCGGACGAAAAATACAAGGTGCTGACAGCCCCCCAGATCACCATCGACACCGGCCACGGATCGAAGGCGGCGCTCGAGGCGGCCGGCGTGCAGATCGGCACGCCGGTGGTGTACCGGCCGCAGGTGATCGAACTGGACGGCAGCCGCATTGCCGGGACATCCGTCGATGACCGCGCGGGCTGCGCCGTGCTGCTGGAAATCGCACGCGGCCTCGCGCAGCGGGTAGACGGGCCGACGGTGCATCTGGTGTTTTCGGTGCAAGAGGAGTTCAACCTGCGCGGCGCGGTGGTGGCCGCCCAGACCCTGGCCCCCGACATCGCCCTGCAGATCGACCTGATGCTGGCTTCCGACACGCCCGACATGGCCGACCGGGGCGACATGGTCCTGGGTGGCGGGCCGGGCATCAGCCTGTATTCCTTCCACGGGCGCGGGACACTGAACGGGGTCATCCCGCACCCGTCACTGGTGCGGCTGTTCGAAGACACGGCCCGGGACGCGCAGATGGCGCTGCAACGGTCGGCCCAGGTCGGCGTGCTGACCGATCTGTCCTATGTCCAGCTTGTGGGGCAGGGCGTGGCCAGCCTCGATATCGGCTTTCCGATGCGGCATTCGCATTCTGCGGTGGAATGCTGCGATCTGGCCGATCTTGCGGCGCTGTCCCGGCTGACATTGACGGCGCTGTCGCGGATTACCCCCGGATTTCCCCTGAACCGGGCCGATTGACATGGGCTGCACGCTGGGCGTCGATATCGGCACCTTTGAATCAAAGGGTGTGCTGGTGGATGACGGGGGCCGCATCCTCAGCATGGCCGCGCGCCCGCACCGGATGATCGTGCCCCATCCCGGCTGGGCCGAGCACCGGGCGGAAGAAGACTGGTGGGGCGATTTTGTCGGCATCACCCGCAGCCTTCTGGCGGACTCCGGACTCCCTGCGGATCAGATCCGTGCCGTGGCGACATCGGCGATCGGCCCCTGCATGTTGCCGGTCGATGCCGGAGGGAGGCCGCTGATGAACGGCGTGCTTTATGGTGTCGATACCCGTGCGAGCGCCGAAATCGCCGAACTTGACGCGGCGATCGGCCGCGATGTCATCCTGCGGCGCGGCGGCAATGCCCTGACCTCGCAATCCGTGGGGCCGAAAATCCTGTGGCTGCGCCGCAACCGCCCCGATCTTTGGGCGCAGACCGCGCGGGTGTTGACCTCGACCTCGTACCTGACCTTCCGCCTGACCGGCAGCTATGCCATCGATCACTATACGGCGGCGAGTTTTTCGCCGCTCTATGACATCGCCCGGCAGGACTGGTGCCTTGATCTGGCGGATATCTGCACGCGCGATCAACTGCCGCGCCTGATGTGGTCAACCGCGATTGCCGGCCATGTAACCCCCGAAGCGGCGGCGGCAACGGGGCTGGCGGCGGGCACGCCGGTGACCTGCGGCACCATCGATGCCGCGGCCGAGGCGGTGAGCGTGGGCGTGCGCCGGCCGGGCGACATGATGCTGATGTATGGCTCGACCATCTTCGTCATTCTGCTGGCCGACCGGCCCCTGAGCGAGCCCAGCCTGTTTCACGCGCCCTGGCTTTACCCTGGCAGTCATGCCGCCATGGCGGGCCTGGCCACCAGCGGCACGCTGACCCACTGGTTCCGCGACCATCTGGCCCGCGACCTGCCGCGCGACACCGCCTTCGCCGAACTGGCGGCAGAGGCAGACACCTCGCCCCCCGGGGCCAAGGGCCTGATCGTGCTGCCGTATTTTTCCGGTGAACGCACCCCGATCCATGATCCCCTGGCCAAAGGCACCATCTTCGGGATGAACCTGACCCATACGCGGGGCGATCTGTACCGCGCCACCCTGGAAGGTATCGCCTGCGCGACGCGGGCGATCACCGATACCTACAGGGCCGCCGGTCAGGCACCGGCACGGGTCCGGGCGGTGGGGGGCGGCACCAGGAACCTGCCCTGGCTTCAGGCAACGTCCGACCTGACAGGGCTGGACCAGACGCTGTGCCGCGTCACCACCGGGGCGGCCTATGGCGATGCCTTCCTGGCGGCGCAGGCGGTGGGCGCTGCCGGGGGTGGGGACATCGATCTGTGGAATCCGGCGGAGTCGGTCGTGCGGGCCGCACATCATGCGGCCTATGACCGGCTTTATCCGCTGTTCCAGCGCCTGTACCGGCAGACCAGGGATATCGCGGCGGAGCTGGGCTGATGCGCTACGAGCTGATGCGGCCCCACCAGATCAGGGATGCCGTGGCGCGCAACCTGCCGGTGATCCTGCCGCTGGGGGTGATGGAATACCACGCCGAACATCTTCCCGTGGGCATGGACACGCTGGCGGTCACCCGCGCGCTGGACCGGCTGGAGACCGTGGCCGAAGTGGTGATCCTGCCCGCCTTTGCCTATGGCGCGGCCAGCCATGCCGTTGCCGGCCCGGTGGGGACCGGCACGCTGCACCTGCCCAGCCAGGTGCTGGTGGGGCTGGCCGAGGCGCTGTTTGCCGCCCTGCTGCGCGCGGGGTTCCGCAACATCCACGCGGTGATCCATCACCAGACCGAGGATTTCGGCCAGGGCATGCCCACCGACCTGGCCTTTCGCCTGGGCGCGCGGCAGGCGATCTTTGCCGCCGTCGAGGCTGAAAAGGGCGACGGCTGGTGGGGGGCCGAAGAGATGCGGCAGTACTACAACGGCGGCGGGGTGGACCCGCTCCGCTGGATCAGGGTGCATCCGCTGCTGCCGCCCGGGTCGCGGGCCGACTATCCCTTTGACCACGCGGGCGAGGGCGAGACAGGGCTGATGCTGGCGCTGGCCCCGGAGACGGTGGAGATGGCGCGGCTGTCCGGCAACCGGGGGTGGTGGACCGAAACCGCCCCTCTGGGCACGGCGGAAAAGGGCGAGGCGGGGGTGCGGATCATCCTGGCGCATCTGCGTGCAGTCCTGGGGGTGTAGCAGGCCGCTGAAACAGGGCCGGCCGCATGGACCGCCTGCCGGAAGACGGGACATTCCTGCGCGCCCGGCGCGGTCTGGCCGGGGCCATCACCCCGGCCCCGTGCTGTGCCTGTCATCCGCCTTTCGTTGCGCCTTGATGACGGGTCCTTGCGGGACTGTGGTCTGTGACCGGGCGGGGACAGGCGGTGCGGCTCGGGGCCCGCCCGGAATGGCACGCCCCTTTTCCCCGGATCAGGATGATTTTCCTGTCCGGCACGTGGCGGGGATGCTTTTTCAGCACCCTGTCAGCTGTCGCATCCCGGAACGGAGTATCCCGTCCTGTTCACCGAACGCCGCTTTCCTGCCGGTCCCTGTTGGTTTGGGTGCCCATGGCGGCCTTTGTCCGGGGCTGTGAGGCGGATTTTCGGGTGGTGGCGGCGTGATGGCGCGGCGGGGCTTGTTTCTGGGGTGCCAAGACGGCTGACGGCAGCCGGACGGGGCAGACCCAAAACCGCCCCACCGCCCGTGCCGCAGGCCCGGAACGGCAAGACCGGGCGGCAAAAGCCCGTCCTGCTGCGGCAGAACCGATCAGGCCACCATCCCGGCGCTGCCAGACGTGTTGATCAGCAGGTCCCTGAACACCGGCCGGCGACCCTGCGGACTGACCGTTCGACCGGCCAGTCTTCTGCCCCTTGCCGTCTCTGACGTTTCAGTCAAACTGCCCGGCGCGATGGGCGATCCGGGCCATCTGGGCCAAAGCGAGCGCACGTTCGTTCCGGTCTTCCAACTGGCTGGCCAATACGAGCGCCTCCTGCTGCAAGTCCTGAGACTGCGACAGCACTGCAACCTCGAACAATCCCGCCGGAAGCTCGGCGGGGCAAAGCTGCTCTCTGGCCAGCCGGATTGCCGCGTCTTCATGGTCATTGGCGGCAAGAATGCGGATCGCAAGCTGCATGATCCGTGTTCCGGGGCGGAATTCTGCGCAGATGCTGAACGGAACGTTCCCGGAAAGGCGCAACACAAGCAGGTTTACGCTTTCGATCCAGTCGTTCATGCCTGTGCCTTCCAGGGCAGCGGCAATCAGGGCCTCATCACCGGCGATGGCACCGTAGACGGCAAACAGCATCGCAAAGCCGAGCTGTGTATCCCAATCCAGGGCGGACGGCGGGTCTGACAGCTGCCGCCGCAGATCGGGCCTGTTGCCCGTGGCCAGCGCCGTGCCCAGGGCAAAGGCAAAGCCTGACGCAAGCGCGTCATCGCCATAGCCGCGCGTCATCCAATGCACCAGAAGGTCCTGCGCCTGCCTGGCCTCAAACAGCGTCAGGATAGCTGCGCGGGCTCTGTTTCTGTAGGGAACCTCAAGACCCTCCAGAGGCGTCCCGTCGGCTTGCGTATCGAGGCCAGCCCCCGCGAGGATTGCCCGGCGCAGTTTTGCTTCCAAGGCTGGATCGCGGATGCTGATCGGGGCCGAAAACGGATCGAAGGCGTCCAAAGGTACTGCTGCATCCTTTACAAAGGGAACCCGGAAGCACAGGCTCAGAAGTGCAATCAAGTCGTCATTGCCGGGTGACGAACTTGCCGCGCCATAAGTCCCGGTCCAACTGCCAGGCCCCCCTTGAAGCTCTGCGCAATTTTCTGCCCCGCCGCCCAGCAGTCTTTCTGAAAGCTCTGCGGCCGGAACCGAGTCAAGAGTTGATCTGTAAGAAAAATACCCATTGGGAAACTTCGCCCCAGAGCGCTCAATCCCTCTCAGCAGGGTGTAGAGCCAGATCAGGCCATCGACATCGCCGCGTTGAACCATGGAAAACGTGAGCGGACCCAACACATTGGGGGACAGGGTTCCATCGATGACAAAGGCGGTAATCAGCGCGCGTACCTCGGGCAGGTTGCCTGTCCCGGCGTAAGCCGCTGCGGCAGCGCTGACTGCCCGCACCCGCGCGCTGGCACCAACAACAGCCGCTTTGTCCAGAAAGGCGGCCAATGCCTCGTCCCGACCGGTCTCGACAAGAATCTGCGCCAGATTAGGACGCCGGACCCCGTCGAACCGCACAGTATCGTAGTACCAAACCTCCGCATCATCGATGACCGCGAATTCCATGGCTGCCGCTTCGGCAAGGCAGCCCGCAGAAGGGTCCTCAAGACAGACCGCATCAACCGGTTGCGCCTGCACGGCCCAAGACAATCCGCTGCCTGTCAGCGCGATTGCGGCGACGGCGGCACAAAGGGTGAAACGCGTCCAACGCCGGGCGCGCTTCGGGACCAAGCCGCCACCAATTCCGTGCCAAAGCCCAAACCAGGCATCACGATGCGCAGGCGGCGTCTGCGTGCGGGGATCGCCGATGAAACGAGGTTCGCAGATCAACGGACACCGCCTGCAAAAGGGGTTGCGCGGACCCTGACGCGACCATCGCATCCGCTGCAGCCCGCTTCCGCCGCGCCCAAAGACGCAGCCCGCGCTGCCCCCCGCGCATCCGCGCCGAAACCCCGTCTAACCATGAACCCACACCCGAAATCAGCCGCACAGTCCCGCACTTGCACACCTCATCCGCATTTCCGATGGTGTTTTGGCGGGGTTGACCTGTCAAGTTCTTTTGATCTGGGTCGGAGAAATCGCTTGAACGCAGTTGGAGTCCCTTTGCCCCGAAGTTCGACAGCAAATCGGGCAATTTCGCTATTTTCAACTTTCTGATGCCATACTTTTCAATGAGTTACTGCCCCCGGGCCTCCTGCTTGGGCGAAACCTCGTTGTAACACGGTTTAGTAATAATCTTCTTGCAGATATGGCGTATTGGGACTTAATGTTAGTCCAATGTATACGCGCATCTCAAAATCAGGCGGTCGAAGCTATCTCCAACTGGTGGAGGG
>JADCEL010000003.1 GCA_020250125.1 Rhodobacter sp. | reverse complement strand
GCGCGCCTCAAGGTCCACACAGCTGAACAGCGAACCCGCCGCCCCGTCCGTTCCCCGCAGGATCACCCCCGCGAACGCCGCAGCAGGGGTGAATCATGTTCCTCAAACCGCGTCGAGGGGAGAGTTCTTCAGCAGCCTGTTAACCGGAGAATACAGGTGGCCCAAAAGGTCTTGGCGCAGGATTCTTCACTCCCCGGCATCAGACCCGCTCCAGCCGGACAGTGCCGGCGGTGGGTGCCACCAGCCCCGCCATCACTCGCAACAGCGTGCCTTTGCCCGACCCGTGGCGCCCGATGATGCCCAGCCGGTCCTCGGACAGCGGCAGGGTGATGTCCGACAGCACCGCCTTGCCCGCCAGGATAAGGCCGACGCCGGAAAGCGCGATGCGCGGCGCCACCGGTCAGCTTGCCGGCCGCTGCCGGTCGCCCAGCGAAAAGGCGTCATCGGGCAGGCGCGAGATCGACAGCCGGGTGCGGCGGATGTGGATGCGGGTCATCCGTTCGGCCATGCGGCTGTTGCCGGACAGAACGGTGCGCGTGATTGCGCGGTATTCCTCGAACTGCTTGCGCCGGTCTGTTGCGGTCAGCCGCGTCTGGAACTGCAGCCGCAACAGGTGAATCTGCATCAGCGGCATGATCCGCTTCAACTCGATGTTGTCGCTGGCCGCGATCAGCACGTCATAGAACTCGCGCCGCTTTTCCATGAAGGCCAGACTGTCGCCCAGCGTCTCGAAAGCCATCAATTCGTCGCTGACCCTGACAAAGGCGTCGCGCAGGTGGCCGGTGGCCAGCCGCTGGGTGGCCAGTCGCGCTACAAGGCCGGTCACCACCTCGATCACCTTTAGCAGGTCGGCCACCTCTTTCTGCGACAGCGCGCGGACATAGGCGCCGCGATTCTGGTTCAGCGTTACGATCCCTTCGGCCGCCAGCCGCTTGAGCGCCTCGCGCACCGGGCCCCGGCTGATCGAGAGCGAATGGGTCAGGTCGGCCTCGACCAGACGCTGGCCGGGCACCAGCCGCCCGGACCGGATACCCGACAGGATCGCATCCACCACCACATCGGGCGAGCTTTTGGCCGCGCGGGGCTTGGCGGGGGCGGTCATCATGGGGCGATCACTTTCACGGGCAGGGGCGGGGTGCAGAAGGGACGCGGCCACCGTGCTGTCAAGATGGTCAGAGGATTTCATGGATGTGATAGCGCGGCCCCTGTGGCAGCCGCTCACCGATCCCGACCGCGAGAAGCCGGTTCAGCCAGAGATAGCCCGGCGCGGCAGTCTCGAACCGGGGGGCGATGCGGAAATACATCTCGGCCGGATCTACCGTCTCGCCGCGCGCCAGTCGTGCCATGACTGCTGGGGTGCCATGCCGCTGGCCGGCATAGGTGACATGGATCAGCGCGCCGTCCTCGGCCTCGGCCGTCAGGCGCACGTCCAGGGTCAGCACGCCATCGGGCCGGGTCAGCGCCCAGTCGCCGCCAAAGGGCAGGATGCGGGCGTTGATCCGGGGGCCGATCAGGGTGCCCCCGATGACCGGCACGATCTTGCGGTTTCCCTGCGGCGTGTCACCCAGCGCCTGAGCCGGGCCAAGCTGTGCCGTCAGGATCGCCAGCGGGCGGCTGTACAGCGCCAGAAACGGGGCAGTGTCGGACATGTCTCGCCCCCTTTCCCGCAAGGCTATGGCAGGGCGAGCCTAGCAGAGTGGCAGAGGAAATCGAAAGACCAAATTGAAGGACAAGATTAAACACTGCCGACCGGAAGGCGGGTTGCCAAGCGGACAGGTGTGGGACATTATTGTTTGACAAAATTGGGGGGCGGGCATGGCGATCCTGGTGACGGGCGGGACCAAGGGTATCGGGCTGGACATTGCGCTGGCGTTCGCGGTGCCGGGCGCAGAGGTATTTCTGAACTATCACGCCGATACCGCCGCTGCCGACCGCGCCCATGCGGCCGTCACCGCCACCGGCGCGCGCTGCACGCTGATCCGCGCCGATGCCGGCACGCCCGAGGGATGCGCGGCCATCGCCGCCGTGGTGGCCGCGCAGGGGGCGCGGCTGGACCAGGTGGTACATTGTGCTGTCGATGCCTATGCCAGTCCGGCGCTGACAGCCGACCCGGTCCGGTTCACGCAGGCCGCCGTGACAAACGGTTTTTCGCTGCTCTATGTGGTTCAGTCCTGCCTGCCGCTGATGGATCGCGGTTCGACGGCGTTCTTTCTGACCAGCCGCGGCGGGCGGATCGTGGTCGAGAATTATGCCGCCATCGGCGTGGGCAAGGCTGCGTCGGAATCGCTCGTGCGCTATCTGGCCACCGAACTGGCACCGCGCGGCATCCGGATCAACTGCATTGCGCCCTCGATCGTCGAGACGGACGCGGTGCGCGCCCTGTTCGGCGACAAGACGGCGCAACTGATGGACCATGCAGCCCATTCCAATCCCTCTGGCCGGGCGGTGCGGGCGGATGATTATACTGCGATGATCCGTTTCCTCGCCTCGCCCGGGGCCGCGTTCATCACCGGCCAGATCGTCTTCATCAACGGTGGCGCCAACCTGTCTGCCTGAAGGGGCCCCATGCGCCTGACATCATCCGCCCTGCCGACATCCGACGCCTTTCGCGCCAACCGCGCCGCGCATCTCCAGGCGTTGGCGCTGGTCGAGGAGGCCGCCGCCCTTGCCGCCGCAGGCGGGGGAGAGGCCGCCAGGGCCCGCCACACTGCGCGCGGCAAGATGGCGCCGCGCGACAGGGTGGCCAACCTTCTGGACGCAGGTTCGCCGTTTCTGGAGATTGGCGCGACAGCCGCGCATGGCCTTTATGGCGGGGCCGCGCCCTGTGCCGGGCTGATCGCGGGGATCGGCCGGGTCATGGGGCAAGAGGTGATGGTCGTGGCCAACGACGCCACGGTCAAGGGCGGCACCTATTTTCCCATCAGCGTCAAGAAACACCTGCGCGCGCAAGAGATTGCCGCAGAATGTGCCCTTCCTTGCGTCTATCTCGTCGACAGCGGCGGTGCCAACCTGCCCAACCAGGACGAGGTCTTTCCCGACCGCGACCATTTCGGCCGCATCTTCTACAACCAGGCGCAGATGAGCGCGCGTGGCATCCCCCAGATCGCCGCCGTGATGGGGTCCTGCACCGCAGGCGGTGCCTATGTGCCCGCGATGTCCGATGTCTCGATTATCGTCAAGGGGCAGGGGACGATCTTTCTGGCCGGCCCCCCCCTGGTGCGGGCGGCCACCGGAGAAGTGGTGAGCGCCGAGGATCTGGGTGGCGGCGATGTCCACACCCGCCTGTCGGGCGTGGCCGATTATCTGGCCGAGGATGACGCCCATGCGCTGGCGCTGGTGCGGCGCGCGGTGGGCCATCTGAACCGGCGCAAGCCCGACACCGTTGTCTGGCAGGCACCCGAGGACCCCGACCATGATCCCGAGGAGATTCTGGGCGTCGTCCCCCCCGGCCTGCGCACGCCCTATGAAATCCGCGAGGTCATCGCCCGCGTCGTGGACGGCAGCCGGTTTGACGAGTTCAAGGCCCGCTTCGGTACCACACTCGTCACCGGCTTTGCCCATGTGAAGGGCTGCCCGGTGGGGATCGTGGCGAACAACGGCGTGCTGTTCTCGGACTCGGCCGTCAAGGGCGCGCATTTCGTGGAACTGTGCAGCCAGCGTGGCATCCCGCTGGTCTTCCTGCAGAACATCACAGGCTTCATGGTGGGCCGCCAGTATGAAAACGAGGGCATCGCGCGGCATGGCGCGAAGATGGTGACGGCGGTGGCCACCACGGCGTTGCCCAAGATTACCATGCTGGTGGGCGGGTCGTTCGGCGCGGGCAATTATGGCATGGCGGGGCGGGCCTATTCGCCCCGCTTCCTGTGGACATGGCCGAACAGCCGCATCGCGGTGATGGGCGGCGAACAGGCGGCGGATGTGCTGGCCACGGTCAAGCGCGACGGGATCGAGCGGGCGGGCGGGGCCTGGTCGGCCGAAGAGGAGGCTGCCTTCAAAGCTCCCACAATCGCCATGTTCGAGGAGCAGAGCCATCCGCTTTACGCCAGCGCGCGGCTGTGGGACGACGGCATCGTCGACCCGCGCAAGACGCGCGACGTGCTGGCCCTGTCGCTGTCCGCCGCGCTCTGCGCCCCTATCGAGCCGACGCGGTTCGGCCTGTTCCGGATGTGAAGGCGCGATGTTCACCCGTATCCTGATCGCCAACCGGGGCGAAATCACTTGCCGCGTGATCGACACCTGCCGCCGGATGGGGGTACAGACGGTGGCCGTCTATTCCGCCGCCGACGCGGGCGCGCGGCATGTGGCGATGGCCGACCGCGCCGTTCACATCGGCGGCCCGGTGCCCGCCGACAGTTACCTGCGGGGCGAAGCCATCATCGCCGCCGCCCTCGCCACCAGGGCAGAGGCGATCCACCCCGGCTATGGCTTTCTGTCCGAGAACCCCGATTTCGTGGATATGGTCACCGCCGCCGGGCTGGTGTTCATCGGCCCCTCTGCCGCCGCCATCCGCGCCATGGGTCTGAAGGACGCCGCCAAGGCGCTGATGGAACAGGCAGGCGTGCCTGTGGTGCCGGGTTATCATGGGGCCAATCAGGATGCGGAACATCTGGCGGGTGCCGCCGACGCCATCGGCTATCCGGTGCTGATCAAGGCCGTCGCGGGCGGGGGTGGCAAGGGCATGCGCCGGGTCGACCGGCCCGAAGGATTCGCCGAGGCCCTCGCGAGCGCCCGGCGCGAGGCGCAGGGTGCCTTTGGCAACCCCGTCGTGCTGATCGAGAAATACATCGACAAGCCCCGCCATATCGAGGTTCAGGTCTTTGGCGACGGCCTGACCGCCGTTCACCTCTATGAACGCGACTGTTCGCTCCAGCGCCGCCACCAGAAGGTGATCGAAGAGGCCCCGGCGCCGGGCATGACGCCCGAGTTGCGCGCCGCGATGGGTGGTTCCGCCGTGCGGGCGGCGCAGGCCATCGGCTATGCTGGCGCCGGTACGGTGGAGTTCATTGTTGATGCGTCTGACGGGCTGCGGCCCGACCGGTTCTGGTTCATGGAGATGAACACCCGGCTGCAGGTGGAGCATCCGGTCACCGAGGCGGTGACGGGGATCGATCTGGTGGAATGGCAGCTCCGTGTTGCCTCGGGCGAGGCGTTGCCGCTGCGGCAGGAGGAGGTCGCGCTGACCGGCCATGCCTTTGAGGCGCGGCTTTATGCCGAGGATGTGGCGGCGGGGTTCCTGCCTGCCACCGGGCGGCTGACGCATCTGGTCTTTCCGCCCGGCGTACGGGCCTGCACGGGCGTGCGGCCGGGTGATGCGATCAGCCCATGGTATGACCCGATGATCGCCAAGATCATCACCCATGGCCCGACGCGCGCCACCGCGCTGCGTGCCCTGACCCGGGCGCTGGAGCAGACCGAGGTGGCGGGGACCGTGACGAACCTGGCCTTTCTGGCGGCGCTGTCGCGGCATCCGGGCTTTGCCGCGGGGGATGTGGATACCGACCTGATCGCGCGCGACCTGGCCTTGCTGACGGATGTGCCCGCGCCTGACGGCACCGTGCTGGCGCTGGCGGCGCTGGCGGCCCTTGGGCCTGTGGGGGATGGTTTCACCCTGTGGGCACCGCTGGCGCAGGATGTGCGGTTTGGCGACCATGCCGCGCGGGTCAGCGTGCTGGCCCCGGCGCATGCACGGGTGGACACTGCGCTGGGGCCGCAGGATTGCCGCCTGGCGGGTGGGCAATGGTGGGTGAACGGCAGCCCGGCGGGCCTTGCGGTGGCCCATGCGGGCGGGGTCAGCGTCTTTGGCGCGGACACGCATCATTTTGCCCTGCATGATCCGCTGGACCGCCGCGCGATGGGCGCGGGCGCCACCGGCATCACGCTGGCCCCGATGCCGGGGCTGGTCAAGGCAGTGTTCGTGGCGGTGGGCGATACCGTCGCCGCGGGCGACAGGCTGGCCGTGCTGGAAGCGATGAAGATGGAGCATACGCTGTGCGCCGACCGCGCGGGCCGGGTCGCCGAAGTGCTGACGCAGGCGGGGGCGCAGGTGCAGGCAGGCGCGGCGCTGATCCGGCTGGAGGATGGGGATGCGGCGGGTTGAGATCGTCGAGGTTGGTCCCCGCGACGGGTTGCAGAACGAGTCGCGCCGGGTGCCGGTGGCCGGAAAGATCGCGCTGGCCGACCTGCTGTCGCAGGCGGGCTTTGCCCGGATCGAGGTGGCCAGTTTCGTGAGCCCGAAATGGGTGCCGCAGATGGCGGGCAGCGCCGAGGTGCTGGCCGGGATCAGCCGTGCGCCAGGGGTGCGCTATACCGCGCTGACCCCCAACCTGCGTGGCTACACGGATGCCCGCGCTGCGGGGGCGGATGAGGTCGCGGTCTTTGCCGCGGCATCCGAGGGGTTTTCGCGTGCCAATCTGAATTGCAGCGTGGCCGAGAGCCTGGAGCGGTTCGCCCCGGTGATGGAGGCGGCCCGGGCTGATGGGGTGGCGGTGCGGGGCTATGTCTCGGTCGTGACGGATTGCCCGTTTGACGGGGCGGTGGAGCCCGGGGCGGTGGCGCGTGTGGCGGCCGCCCTGCGCGACATGGGCTGCGCCGAGATAAGTCTGGGTGAGACGCTGGGCCGCGCCCGGCCCGAACAGGTGGCAGCGATGTTGCGCGCGGTGCTGGACGAGGTGCCGCCGGAACGGCTGGCGGGGCATTTCCACGATACCGCAGGCCGCGCGGTGGAGAGTATCGACGTGGCGCTGGAGATGGGGTTGCGGGTGTTTGACGCGGCGGTGGGGGGGCTGGGAGGGTGTCCCTATGCCCCCGGCGCGGCCGGCAACGTGGCGACCGAACGGGTGGCGGCGCATCTGGCGGCACAGGGCTGGGCCACGGGGCTGGATGCCGGGGTGATGGCGCGGGCGGCCGCGCTGGCGCAGGGGATGCGCGGGGGGGCAGATGCCTGAGACGATCACGCTGACGACGGATGCGCGCGGGGTGGCAAGGCTGACGCTGAACCGCCCGGACAAGCACAACGCGCTGAACGCGCTGATGATTGGGGAACTGACGCGGGCGGCGGCGGAGCTGGCCGCTGACCCGGCGGTGCGGGTGGTGGTGCTGACCGGTGCCGGGGCCAGTTTCTGCGCCGGGGGCGATCTGGGCTGGATGCGCGGGCAGATGGCCGCCGATGATGCGACCCGGGCCGTGGGGGCCCGCGCGCTGGCCCAGATGCTGCGCGCGCTGAACGAATTGCCGCAGCCGCTGATCGGGCGGGTGCAGGGGCAGGCCTTTGGCGGCGGCGTGGGGATGATGGCGGTCTGCGATCTGTGCATCGGGGTGGACAGCGCGCTGTTCGGCCTGACCGAGACCCGGCTGGGCCTGATCCCCGCCACGATCGGGCCCTATGTCGTGGCGCGGATCGGCGAGTCCGCCGCGCGGCGGGTGTTCATGAACGGACGCCGGTTTGACGCGGGTCTGGCGCGCGATATCGGCCTGCTGGCACGGGTGGTGCCCGCCGCCGCGCTGGAGACCGAGACCGAGGAGGAAGTGGCACCCTATCTGGCTTGCGCGCCACGTGCGGTGGCGCGTGCCAAGGCGCTGGTCCGCGCCCTGGGCCCAAGGATTGACGATGCCACCGTCGCGATGACGGTTTCCGCGCTGGTCGAGACCTGGCAGGACCCCGAGGCGACCGAAGGCATCACCGCCTTTCTTGACCGCCGCAAGCCGGGCTGGGTGCGCGACTAGTCCGCCTGCGCCATCATCTCGCGCCCGATCAGCATACGGCGGATTTCGCTGGTGCCTGCGCCGATTTCCATCAGCTTGGCGTCGCGGAAGATACCGCTGAGCGGGCTATCGGAGAGAAAGCCGGTGCCGCCCATTGCCTGCACGGCCTGATGGGCCACTTCCATCGCGGCCTCGATGGCGTAAGGCACGCAAGCCGCGGCATGGGCGCGGGTGGCCTGACCGCGGTCGCAGGCGGCAGCCACGGCATAGACATAGGCCCGCGCGGTGTTCAGCCGGGTGTGGATGTCGGCCAGCTTGCCCCGCATTGCCTGGAAATCCCCGATCCTTTGGCCGAACCGGGGGCGGCTGGCCCTCCAGGGCATGATCTCGTCCAGGCAGGCGGCCATGATGCCGGTGCCGATGCCTGACAGCACGACCCTTTCGCAATCCAGCCCCGACATCAGCACACGTACGCCGCACCCGACTTCTCCCGGCACATTCGCGGCCGGCACGGGGGCGTCGCGAAAGATCAGCTCGCAGGTGTCAGAGCCGCGCATGCCCAGCTTGTCCGGATGCAGACCGGTGCTGAAGCCCGGCATGCCGCGTTCGACCAGAAAAGCAGTGATCCCCTTGCTGCCAGCGGCCGGATCGGTCTTGGCATAGACGACAAGGACATGGGCCACGCGGCCGTTGGTGATCCAGTATTTGGTGCCGCACGGGATGCAGTGATCGCCCTGCCGGTCGGCCCGCAGGGACATGCAGACCACGTCCGAACTGGCGCCGGCCTCGCTCATCGCCAGGGTGCCCACGTGGTCGCCGCTGACCAGCCGGGGCAGGAAGGCGGCCTGCTGGCCGGGCGTGCCGTTCAAGGCGATCTGGTTGATGCAGAGGTTGGAATGCGCGCCGCAAGACAGGGCGACACCGGCCGAGGCGCGGGCAATCTCTTCGACCGCGATGACATGGGCGAGATCGCCCATGGCGCTGCCGCCGTGGACCTGCGGCACTGTGATCCCATACAGGCCCATGCCGGGTTTCTTCGCGGGTTGCGTATCCGGCCAGATCATCGGGCCTCAGTCCGAGTTGCGCGGCAAGAAACCGGGTGACTGCAAGGGGGATGACCTCTTCCGGCACCAGCAGCCGTCCGGGATATCGCAACGCGCAAAGCTGCAACGCGAAGCCAAAACGGTGGCGGGCGCGGATGATTTCCAGATCATTGTCCGCAAGGGTGTAATGGCGCAGCATCAATGCTTCGTCCGTTGGCAGATCGAACCGCGCCGCCCGTTGGCGGTCCGTCAGGATGGTGCGATGCGCCGTGTAGCTTTTGCTTTCCAGACAGGGTTCAGGTATCTTTGATTGTGATATGCGATAAGGGGCAATAGGCATGCTTGGAAGTGGCGTTCTCGCGGCAGCTTCACAAACAATCGTTTGTGAATCATTCTGACCGGCCACGCCCGCATCTCCAAAGCTGATAAATCCCAGTCGCTTGACCTTCAGCGCGACGCGCTCCTCTCAGGCGGCATTCAACCCGGCCGCATCTATGAGAGGACCGGGCCTCCGGCGCGCACGATGATCGCCCAGGCCTGGACGCCCGTCTGCGGGCCCTGCGGGAAGGGGATGTTCTTGTGGTCTGGAAACTCGACCGGCTCGGGCGCATCCTCACACATCTGGTCAACACCTTGCGCGATCTGTCTGACCGGGGCGTCGGTCTGCGCGTTCTGACCGGTCAGGGTACCGAGATGGATACCACCACCTCGGCCGGTGGCATGATCTTTGGCATTTTCGCTGCCTTGGCCGAGTTCGAGCGGGATCTGATCCGGGAACGGACCCTCGCCGGCTTGGACGCCGCCCGGGCACGTGGGCGAAAAGGCGGGCGGAAGTTCGCGCTGACCAAGGCCCGGGTCCGTTTGGCGCAGGCCGCCATGGCGAACAGGGACACTTCGGTATCTGCCCTCGCCGCAGAGATCGGCATCAAGCCCGTCACACTCTATCGCGGCGTCGATGCAAACGGAAACCTGCGAGAGCATGGGAAGCGGGTTCTCGCTGCTTGGCGCAGGATTCTGCACTCTCCAGAATCAGGCCCTTATCTGATCGGCTGGGTCGCCGCCGCCTTTGTCGCGGGCCTGATCGTGCAGAGCTGGCGCGCGCCCATCGGCATCGCGGCCTTTGCGGGCGCGCTGATCAGCGGCATCCCGGTGCATTACGCCTTCGGCATCCCCGCAGGCACCAGCAGCCGCTGCACCAGCGTCAGACGGTAGTCTCGGCAACAGGCCATGTCAAAGGCAGGCCCCGCCGGATAAAGCACGGACACCACGACCGTCTATCCCTCCATCCGTTCGATCAGGGTGGCATTGGCCATCCCGCCGCTTTCGCACATCGTCTGCAGGCCCCAGCGCCCGCCGGTCTGCTCCAGCGCACGCAGCAGGTTGCCCGTCAGCCGCACGCCGGACGCCCCCACCGGATGGCCCAGCGCGATGGCCCCGCCAAAGCGGTTGACCCGCTCCATGTCGGCCCCGGTCTCGGCCGCCCAGGCCAGAACGACGCTGGCAAAGGCCTCGCTCACCTCAAAGGCGTCAATCTCGCCCATCCCCAGCCCGGCGCGCGCCAGCACCTTGCGCGTCGCGGGGATCACGCCGGTCAGCATCAGATGCGGATCATCGCCCACCACGGCGAAATGACGGATGCGCGCGCGCGGGGTCAGGCCCAGCCGCCGGGCCACCCCCTCCTCGGCGATCAGCATCGCGCCCGCGCCATCGGTGACCTGCGACGCATTGCCCGCCGTCACCCCCCAGCCGATCTGCGGATGGCGCGCGGCCATCGTCTCATCCTGATAGGCAGGCTTCAGCCCCGCCAGCCGCTCGAGCGAGGTGTCGGCCCTGATGCCCTCATCCGCCTCCACGTCATCCAGCGCAGCGATATCGCCCGCCACCACCGCCCGCGCCGTATCGGCCAGCCGGTGCGACCGCAGGGCAAAGCCGTCCATCATCTCCCGCGACAGGCCCCAGCGCGCGGCGATCAGTTCGGCCGCGATCCCCTGATGCGCGATGCCGCCGGGATAGCGGGCATGATGCATCGGCCCCAGGTTGTCGCGGCCCATGCGGTTGGTCTTCATCGGGATAAGGCTCATCACCTCGACCCCGCCCGCGATCACCAGATCATAGGCCCCCGCGATCACGCCCTGCGCCGCGAAATCCATCGCCTGCTGCGCCGATCCGCATTTGCGGTCCAGCGTCACGGCGGGCACGCTGACCGGAAACCCCGCCGCCAGCACCGCCTGCCGCCCGATGTTGGCCGCCTGCTCGCCCACCTGGATCACGCAGCCGGTGATCACATCCTCGACCTGCGCGGGGTCCACCCCCGTCCGGCTGACCAGCGCCTGCAGGATGCGCGCATACAGGTCAACAGGATGCCACCTCGCCAGCGTACCCCCCGGTCGCCCCCGCCCAAAGGGCGACCGGACCAGATCGACAATGACGGCGCGTCGGCCGGTCATCTCAGCCATGCCGCCGCAGGGTGACGTTCATCGCCTGCGACTTGATCTGCACCAGCGGCAGGTTCGCGATCTGCAACAGCCGCCGAACCTGATCCAGTTCCGGTGAAGACAACAGCGGATAATCCCGCTTCACCGGCCCCGCCGCGCGCATCTTGTCAATCGCGGGCCCCGGCACCAGCGCGCGCAGGATCAGCTCGTCATCATTGGCCGTGTCATACTGCTTGCGCAGATCCTCGGCCGATGGCTGGGCCGGCGGGTTGGCCAGCACCTCTTTCGCGCGGGGACTGGACATGATGATGTCCATCACCTGCGGCTCCACCGGCGCAACCGTCTGGCCATAAAACCCCGCAGCATACTGGATCACCTCATCCGGGATCACCGAATACCGCTTGCCGGCGACGATGTTCAGCACCGCCAGCGTGCCGACCAGCTGGCTGAACGGCGTGGCCATGCCGGGATAGCCCAGCTCCCGGCGCACCGCCGCCGTCTCCTCCAGCACGTCATCCAGCCGGTCCGACATGTTGTGCTGCGCCAGCTGCGCCTTGAGCGTTCCGGTCATGCCCCCCGGAATCTGATGGCGGATCGACAGCACGTCATATTCGTTGAACTGGTTGACCAGGAACCCGGCCGCCTTTCCCACCGCCTCGAAATGGTCGGCCACGGGACGGAACAGGTCCTTGTTCAGGCTGTGGGTATGGCCCAGCAGCTCCAGGTTCTTGACCACGCTTTCCGTCGACGGCACCGACGGGCCATTCGCCATCGGGCGGCTGGCGGTGTGCAGTATGCTGACCCCCAGATCGACCGCATCCAGATAGGCCTTGCCGGAAATGCCCAGAATGTTGTTGGCATGAAACTCCAGCGGCTTGTTCCCGATCTTCGCCTTGATCGCGGGGATCAGGGTCGACATCCGCTCGCGGTCCAGCACGCCCGCAGTATCATACAGCAGGATCGTGTCGATATCGGGCGACGCGGCCAGTTCGCCCGCCTTGCGGGCAAAGAACTCGTCCGTATGTACCGGCGACAGCGCGAACATCACCGAACCGGCAACCTCTGACCCGTATTCCTTGGCCACCTTCGCCAGACGGTGCATCTTGTCGATATTGAACAGCACGTCGTAAATCCAGAACGACCGCAGCCCGTGTTTGTTCAGCTGCCGCATCCAGATGTCCATCAGCGCATCGGGTGTCACGCCAAAAGTGACCGAGGCGTTGGACCGCATCCCCCCCCGCAGCCGGGTGCGCGGCATGGATTGCACAAGCAGATCCAGCCCCTCCCAAGGGTCTTCCTGGCAATACTTGATCATCACTTCCATCAGCGACGATCCGGCCAGATCGATCACCCGGAAACCGGTCCGGTCGATCAGCGGCGAGACAGGCAGCGCCATGCCGGCCTGCATACGCATGCCCCACAGGCTTTGCTGGCCGTCGCGCATCGTTTCGTCCAGGAACTCGACATGGGCCATGGGGTCACTCCTTGAGATAGGCGGGGAGGGCTTTGTCCTCCAGCCACCGTGTCGTGAATCGGTTGTCGGCAAAGTCAGGGTGGCCGATGACATGGGCGGCCAGGGCCAGGGTGGTTTTCGGCCCCTCGATGCGGAAATCGCGGATTGCGCGCAGCATGCCCTCGATGGCGGCGCTGCGGTCGCTGCCGTGGACAATCAGCTTGCCCACCATGCTGTCATAGAACGGTGGGATCAGGTCGCCCGCGCGGATATGGCTGTCGATGCGGATGCCGGGGCCTGCGGGCGGGGCCCAGCCCGTGACCCGGCCGGGGCGGGGCTGAAATCCCTGCATCGGGTCCTCGGCATTGATCCGCACCTCCAGCGCATGGCCGCTGACGCGCACCTGTTCCTGCGTGACGCCAATCCCCTGCCCCGCCGCGACCGACAGTTGGAGCGCGATCAGGTCCTGCCCGGTGATCTCTTCCGACACCGGATGCTCCACCTGAATCCGGCTGTTCACCTCGATGAAATAGAACTCCTGACGGGTCACGTCATACAGGAACTCGACCGTGCCGGCGTTGCGGTACTTGGCAAAGGATGTCAGCTGCACCGCCGCCGCCCGCAGCCGCTCTTGCAGCGCGGCGGGCATCGCGGTGACCGGGCCTTCCTCGATCAGCTTCTGATAGCGCCGCTGCACAGAACAATCCCGGTCGCCAAAGTGGATGACGGCCCCCTCGCCATCCCCCACCACCTGCACCTCGACATGGCGCGCGGCCTCAACGAACCGCTCCAGATACAGCCGCCCGTCGCCAAACGCGGCCAGCGCCTCGCGGCTGGCGCTGTCAAACCGGGCTGCCAGATCGGCAGGGCTGTTCGCGCGGAACATCCCCTTGCCGCCGCCGCCGGCCGACGCCTTTATGACAACGGGATAGCCAATCTCCTTGGCCGCCGCCTGCGCATGGGCGACCGTGGCGATATGGTCGGTGCCGGGCACGGTCGGCACGCCCGCCGCCCGGGCCAGCGCGATGGCCGACAGCTTGTCGCCCAGCGCCTTGATCGACCCGGCGCGCGGCCCGACAAAGATGATCCCCTCCGCCTCGCAGCGGCGCGACAGTTCGGGGCGCTCGGACAGAAACCCGTAACCGGGGTGCAGCGCGTCACAGCCGGTGGCCTTGGCCGCATGCAGGACAAGGCCGATATCGAGATAGCTTTTCGTGGCCTGCGCCGGGCCCAGACAGACCGCCCGGTCAGCCATCTGCGCGGGCAGGCTGTCGCGGTCGGCATCCGACACGGCCAGCACCGTCTCCAGCCCCAGCTTTTTTGCCGTACGCAGGATGCGCAGCGCGATCTCGCCCCGGTTGGCGACAAAAAGGCGGTTGATCCCCATCAGGCCGGCTCGATCCAGATGAGGTCCTGGCCGAACTCGACCATCTGGCCATCGCTGACGCAGATCTCGCGCACGGTCCCGGCAATGCCTGCGCGGATCGTGGTGAACAGCTTCATCACCTCGATCATGCAGACCTCGCTCTCGGCGCTGACCCGGGCACCCAGCGTGACATAGGGGGGCGCCTCGGGGCTGGCGGCGCGGTAATAGGTCCCCAGGTTGGCCGCCTTGATCGCCACCCAATGCGCAGGCCGGGCCGCGGGGGCCGCAGCGGCGGCGGCAGGCGGCGCCGCCGGCGGTGCCACCGCCACGGCAGCCGCCGCAGGGGCCGCCGCCATCGGCGCAGCAGTTCCCGGCACCGCCCCGGCCCCCGCCCCCCGCGCCCGTGAATCGCGCGACAGGAACAATTCCTCGCCGTCGATCTCGATATGCAATTCGTCCCAGCCCGACTTGCCGAACAGGTCGACCAAGGCTTCGATGTCAGCGGGTTTCATGGGCATTATGTCCTCGTCTCTCGGGTCTGGCGCGCCGCACGCGCGGCCGCGACAAGCAGGGGCAGGCTGGGGGTGCCAGTGATCGTCCGCACCCCCGCGGCAAGAGCGGCGGCCATCCCGGCCTCGGTCGACAGCGCCCCGCCCGTCGCGGCCGTGGCACCGGTCAGCAGGCGCGGCAGGTTGGCAGGGTCTTCCCCGCCCTCGGCCGCGTTCAGATCAACCAGCCCCGGTACATCGGTGCCAAAGGGCAGGACGGTCACCGGGCTGGCCGCCTCGGCCCAGCCGCGCAGCATCGACAGATCGGCATCGTTCAGCTCGTCCGGCACCAGCGCGGCCAGCGCGCCGCGATAGATGCGCCCCGTGGCACCATCAACCGTCACGGTCTGGCCCGCCAGCGCCGTCACCTGCCCCAGGCCACAGCCCACTACGCAGGCCACGCCCAGCGCACGGCTGACCACGGCGGCATGGCTGGTGGACCCGCCCTGCTCGGTAATCACGGCCTTGGCCACGATCATGCCATGCAGATCCTCGGGGCTGGTGGTCGCACGGGCCAGGATCACGTCCGCCCCCGTGGCGGCCAGCCTTTCCGCCTCGTCCGTATCGGTCACGACCACGCCGATCCCGATCCCCGGACAGGCGGCCTCGCCCTGCGCCAGCACGGCGGCGGCTGCGGCGGTCGCCTCGGGCAGGCGCGGGGCCAGCACGGTGCGCACCTGATCGGGCGTGACATGGCCCAGCGCGGTGGCGGGGCTGATCCGGCCCTCGCGCACCATCTCCACCGCGATGCGCACCGCAGCGGCCGGCGCCCGCTTTGCCGCGCGCGACTGCAGCAGGTACAGCCACCCGTTCTGCACGGTGAACTCGATATCTTGCACGTCGTCGCTGTCCTGCTCCAGCCTCTCGGCCGCCGCCAGCAGCGTGTGATAGGCCTCGGGCACAGTCTCCGGCATCGCGGCCAGCGGGCGGGGCGTGAACTTGCCTGACACCACATCCTCGCCCTGCGCGCGGGGCAGATACTCGCCATAAGGTACCCGCTCTCCGGTGATCGGGTTGCGGCTGAACATGACCCCCGTTCCGGAAGTATCGGACAGGTTGCCAAACACCATCGCCTGCACCGTCACGGCGGTGCCCAGATCATCGGCGATGCCGTGATGCTGGCGATAACGTTTCGCCCGGCGCGAATTCCAGCTGTCGAACACGGCACGGATCGCGGCATGCAGCCGGTCGCCCGGGGCGGGCGGCATCGCACCCCCGGCCGCCGCCAGCGCCTGCGCCCATGTCGCGGGCGTGCCACCGGGGTCAAACCCGTCAATCCCCGATTTCAGCACGATATGGGCATACAGATCCCAGAACCGCCGGTGCGTGTCGCGGGCAAAGGCGGCATCACCCGTCTCGGCCGCAAGCGCACCTTCGGTCGCCTCGCAGATCCCCATGTTCAGGATCGTGTCCATCATCCCCGGCATCGACACCGGTGCCCCCGACCGGACCGAGACGAGCAGCGGCGCAGGCCCGGTGCCAAACCGCCGCCCCGTCTGCGCCTCCAGCCAGGCCATGCCTTCGGCAATCTCTTCGGCCAGCCCCTCGGGAAACGCGCCCTCCTGCGCGGCCGCGCAGGCCCGCGTGGTGATGACAAAGGCCGGCGGCACCGGCAGCCCCAGCGCGGCCATCCGCGCAATCGACCAAGCCTTGCCGCCGATCAGCGCCCGGTCCGGCAGGTCATGCCCGCCCAGCCGCAGGGTCCAGCGCGCGGTCATTCGATCCTCTGGCGCCCAAGCACGCGGATCAAATCCTCGTGCAGCTCGAACCACACCGTGTGATAGCTCGCAATCCTTGCGTCCGATACCCAGGCAATCTCGCCATCCTCGGCCTTCTCCAGCGCCGCCCTCAGGTGATCCTTGTAGATCGCCAGACGCGGCAGGCCGCTGGCCAGCCGGTCCAGCATCGGCTCTGCCCGGTCATGCAGCGCGCCCAGCCGGTCAATGATTCTGGCGTCATAGGCCTCGTCGGAATGGTCGTTGGGAATCCGGCTGCCCCCCACCGGCAGGGTCTGCCAGTCGGTGATCAGCTGCTTGAGATGCTCGTTGATCTTCTCAAAGGCGGCATAGCCCTCGGCCATCACCGGGTTCGCCCGCTCGGCCGCGCAATCACGCGAATAGGCGGTGCGCAGCGCGATCTGCGCCACGGGCTGCAGCATGTATTTCGCGCCCGCCTTGACCACACGCTCTGCCGCCACGGCCTCGTCCAGCAGGGCCTGCACCCGGGCCGGGTCCAGCCCGGTGATCGCCGCCACCTCGGCCGCGTCGCCGTGCTTCTTGATCGCCAGGCCATGCAGGGCCAGTTGCGGGTCTTTCATGACTGTCCTCCTTGCGCGGCAATGACCCGGTCGCGCACCGTGCGCCGCAAAATCTTGTTCGCGCCACTCTTGGGCAGATTGGGCCAGACCTCGATCGCCTTGGGGCATTTGTGCCGCGCCAGATGGACGCGCGCATGGGCCAGCAGCGCCTCGGGGTCGAGCTCCGCGCGCCCCGACACCACCGCATGCACCCGGTCGCCCCAGACCTCGTCGGGCAGGCCCACCACCGCCGCCTCGACCACGCCGGGAAAGGCCAGCAGCACATCCTCCACCTCGCGCGGATAGATGTTGTACCCGCCCGAGATCAACATGTCGTTCTTGCGGTCCAGGATGTAGAAAAACCCGTCCGCATCCATCCGCCCCACGTCGCCGGTATGCAGCCATCCGTTGCGGAACGCCTGCGCCGTGGCCTCGGGGCGGTTCCAGTAACAGGCCATGGTCTGCGGCCCGCGGCAGCAGATCTCGCCGGTCTGGCCCACCGGCACCTCGCAGTCCTCGTCATCCAGCACCGCCACCTCGACAATGGTGAACGGCCGCCCGCAAGACCCGATCCGGTCATGATCCTCGGGCGCAAGATAGGTGATCACCATCGGGCTCTCGGCCTGGCCATAGGTCTGGGCAAAGATCCGGCCAAACCGTGCCTCCGCCCGGCGCAACACGCTCTCGGCAATGGGCGAGGCACCATAAGCGATGCGGTTAAAATGAAAATCCGCGTCGTCGATGCCGGGGGATTCCAGCAGCATCGCCAGCATCGTGGGCACCAGGAACGTCATCGTGGCGCGTTCGGACTGCGCCAGCGTGATGAATTCGGCACAGTCGAACTTGGTCATCACCAGCGACCGCGCGCCCCGCACCAGCGCCGGCAGAAAAAACGCGCCCGAGGCATGCGCGATGGGTGCCGCATGCAGGAACGTATCGCCGCGCCGGATGCCGGGCACCAGATCGGTCAGAAAGGCCGACAGCTCCGACAACTCGCCCCGCGTGGTCAGCGTAACCGCCTTGGGCTTGCCCGTCGTGCCGCCGGTATAGCCCAGCCGATAGGGCGCATCCAGCGCCCGGTCCACCGCGCAGGGCGCGTCCTCGCCCCCGGCGATCATCGCGCACAGCTCGTCCCAGCCGATCTGGATTTCGGGCTCCAGCCCCTCGACCCCGCCATGAATCACCGCGCGGCTCTCGCTGTCGGCCAGCTTGTAATTCTGCTCGGCCAGCGCCTCGCGCGTGTTCATCCCCACGCGCACCAGCCCCGCCTTGGCCAGGGCGTAATAGGCAATGATGCATTCGATCGAATTGTGCAGCAGCACGCCCACCCGGTCGCCCGGCACCAAGCCCCGTGCCAGCAGCGCGTTACCCAGCCGGTCGGTCGCCGCATCGAAATCGGCATAGCTCAGCGTCCGCCCGCCTTCGGTCAGGCAGGCCAGGGGGCCGTGATGGATGGCGGCGCGCCGCACCAGTGCTCCGATCTGCATCGGGTCATTCCTTGCCGTGTTGCGATGGTCGGGGGTGCGCCGGTCAGGGAGTGGCCCGTCGCACCCCGCAAGCCGCTACTTGCGCAGCGCCTCGATATCGGCCCGGCTCAGCCCCGCGCCCTTGCCCTTCAGCCTGCGCGAATTTCGCTGCTCGTGCAGATAGAACTCCTGCGCCAGCGGGCTTTCGTAATTGTATTTCACCCAAGTGTCGCACAGATGGGCGAACTTCGGCAGGCTGGCGGTGGGGGTGAACTCCTGGCTCAGCCGGTTGAACTCGGCCGCCGTCAGCTTGCCTCGCGTCGTGGTATAGACATCCTTCTTGGGGTCCAGATAGCTGATCCCGGGGTACACCTGCCCCGTCGTCATCGTATAGGGCTCGCCAGCCAGCACGGCATAGGGGATGTTGGAATACATCCGCGTCGGCGCGTTGGAATGCTGCATCATCGTGTATTCCTGCACGCGCTGGCTGGGGTTGGACAGATACCCCACCAGTTCGCCCAGCACGTCGCGGCTGTATTCGTCGTTCAGAAGCGGCCGGAACCGCTCGGCGCGCTCGTCCACCATCATCCAGTCATCGGGGTCATAGACGCCCGCGACATGGGCCAGATCCTTGCAGATCGCGAAATAGGTGATCGCGCCCGCATCCATCATCTGGTCGCGCGTCATCGACGCGATCTTGCGCCACAGCTTGTTTGTGGCCTCGCGTACCTGATGTTCCAGCCGCTTGAACGTATCGATGAGTTCCTCGCGGCTGCCCATGCCCAACGGGATATGCCCGTCCGACAGGTTGTCCGAGGCATAAAGCCCCACGCCCACCAGCTTGTCGGCCGAAAACTCGGGCTTGGCTTCGAAACTGCCCCAGTCGTCGACCAGATAGAAATGGCAGTCCTTCACCGCCATCGTGACCGAGACGTTGTTGAACTCCACCCCCGCCGCGACATCATCCAGCCAGGGGAAATCGCTCTCCGCCAAGTCCATGAAGTCACGCACCATCATCTCGGTCGTGTCGTTCAGCTTGTAGGGGCCGTGGTTGTGCAGGCTGATCCGGCTCTCGCAGGAAATCAGGAATCCGTATTGCGAGGCCGAGGCCATGAACGCCTGCGCGGCCTCGTGCAACTCGTCGCCCGCGACGCAGTCATACAGATCGGCATGGAACACCTGCGCCCGCGCCTCGCTCAGAATCTGCGACCGGTGGCCGAATTCCTTGTTGTTGATGTGGCCGTCATTGCGGTGATACGACAACTGGAACCTTTTCCAGAAATTCATCACGTAGATCAGGTCATCCAGCGCATCCGTGGGCTTGAGCATGCCAAGGTTGATCAGCCACTCCCGGCCCAGCAGATAGAAGCACGGCAGGCCCCAGGACACGCCCGGATTCTGGATCTTGATCCCCATGTTGCGGGCCCGCGTGCCCACCTCTTCGGCCGACATCCGCCCCTCGATCTTCCGCAGAAGCGACGGATAGCGATAGTAGGCCATCAGATAGGACAGCATCATGTAGGACGGCACCGGGAACAGCTTGGATTCCTGCACCGTCCGCGTGACGCACAGCCAATAGCTCTCGTCCGTGTTGATCTGCATCAGGTTGTTGGTTTCAAGAAGCTGCGCGTAGTTGATATTGCTGGTTTTCATCGCCTGTCCCCCCTCAGCCTGCGGCCTTCAGACGCCAGACCCTGGCGGTCACGTCGCGGTTGGCCTGGTAATCGTCAGCGGTCTTGGGCTGGGCGGTGCATTCGATCGCCACCGTATCGCCTTGATGGATGCCGCTGATCTTGGCGTTCATCAGGCAAGGGACGCCATATTCCCGCGTCAGGATGCCCAGATGCGACCGGGTCGATCCGCCGGCGCAGATCACGCCCTTGAACTGCTCCAGGATCGGCGCTGTCAGCGTCCCGCCGCTGTCGTCGATGATCGCGATCGTGTCGGCCGGCACGCCGTCGGTCAGATAGGCCAGCACCTGCGTGGGCGAGCGGACATAGCGCGCGATGCCGGTGCAGATCGCGGGATACTGCGCGACGTTGTCGCCCTGCCCGCGCTGTTCGCGGCCCTCGGCATCGGCGGCCGCCACGATAGCCTCGGCATGTTCGAAACTGAAGGTGGCCATGTCCTCGCCCACGCCCTCGGCGGGCTTGTAGACATCGGGCCGTTCGCGCGGGGAAATCGCCGCCGACCAATCGAACCGGTGGCCCGCGTCAAGCAGCATCTTCTCCACCGAACGGAAATCGTCAGCCGTGATCATGTCAAACGACTTGCCAAAGACAAAGCTGTCCCAATGGCCGCCGTTGGCCGCAAGCTTGGCCCGGACGATATCCTTGACGGCATTGTGAAAGGCGTCAACCGTCGCCGAGCGCTGGCCGGACCCGAACTTGTCGGTGTCCACATAGAGTTTCACCATGTTGTCCTCCCTTGCGGGTGCGGGTCTCTCCTGCCCCGCGCCGCCTCTGCGGTATTGTGGCCACGCCCATCCGGCGCTGTCAACGTTCATGCTACAAGATTGTCTAACAATCTGGCCGCACGAAGCGTCAGGCGCTTTCCCCCCCGTCAAAGGCATGCCGCCACCGGTCGCGCAGCACCGCCTTGAGCACCTTGCCCGCCGGGTTGCGCGGCAGGCTGGCCACCATCTCATAGCGTTTGGGCCGCTTGAACCGCGCCAGCCGGTTCAGACACAGCCCGTCCAGCTCCCCCGGCGCAGGGATCGCCCCCGCGCGCGGCACGACCAGCGCCAGCACCGATTCGCCCCAGCGCGCATCCGGCGCGCCGATCACCGCCACCTCGGCCACGCCGGGATGGGTCAGCAGCACCTCCTCGACCTCGCGGGCATAGACGTTCATCCCGCCGGTGATGATCAGGTCCTTCTTGCGGTCCGACAGATGCAGGAACCCCCGCCCGTCCAGCCGCCCCAGATCGCCCGTATGCAGCCAGCCGCCCGCCAGCGCCTCGGCCGTGGCGGCGGGCTGGTTCAGGTATCCCGCCATCACTGTATCGCCCCGCACGAGCACCTCGCCCATCTCGTCTGGCGCGGCCTCAGTCCCGTCGGGCCGCGCGATGCGCAGGGTGATCCCGCTGCGGGCAATCCCGACCGAGGTCAGCGCCGCATCATCCCCCGCCGCTGCGGCGGCGGCGATCATCTCGCGCGACATGGCGGTGATCGTGCAGGGGCTCTCGCCCTGCCCATAGCCGTTCCACAGCCGCAGGCCAAAGGCCGCCAGCGTGCGGCGGATATCGGCCGCATGCACCGGCCCGGCCCCGGTCAGGATGGTGCGGATATGCCCGCGCGGGGCCTCCTGCATCGGGCCATCCTGCGCCATCCGCTCCAGCAGGGCCGTCGGCGCGAAAAAGGTCAGGCTCTCCTGCGCGCCGATGATCGCGGCCATCTCGGCCGGGTCATAGCCGCCCGCCTCGGGCAGGATGTTGTTACCCGCCCTGGCCACGAAACTCAGCCCGAACAGGCCCGAGGCATGTGATGTCGCCGCCAGATGCAGCAGCGCATCGCGCGGCGTCAGATGATCCACATCGGCCAGATAGGCGATGGCCATCGCCGCCAGATTGCGGTGCGACAGCAGTGCGCCCTTGGGCCGCCCCGTGGTGCCGGACGTGTAGAATATCCATGCGGTATCTGTCGGCTCGCTTTCGTGCAGCGCCAGGCCATCCTGCGCGACCAGCGCCGCAAATCCGGCACGGCCGGGCAGGATCAGCGGCAGGTCCGGCAGTTCGGCCGCCACGCCCTGCGCCAGATCGGCCGTGGCAAAAACCACCCGCGCGCCACTGTCCTGCCCGATACAGCCAATCTCGCGCGGGTGCAGTTTCGCGTTGGCAGGCACCGCCACCAGACCAGCCTGCCAGCAGGCAAACAGGATCGTCAGGTAATCGGGGTTGTTGGACATCGCCAGCAGCACCCGGTCACCCGGCCGCAGGCCAAACCTGTGCCGCAGCGCGCCCGCCAGCCCCGCCACTGCGCGGCCCAGACCGGCATAATCCAGATGCAGCCCCTGCCCGACGCTGACCGCCGGCCTATCGCCCCAGCTGCGCGCCGCATTGACCAGAAATCCCGCGATATTCACCCGGCCCGCTCCAGGATGGTGATGGCCACGGCGGCCTCCTCGACCCCCATCAAACCGCCGCCATTCTCGGCCAGGGCGATCCGCGCCCCCGCAACCTGCCGGGGGCCCGCCTCGCCGCGCAACTGGGTGACCAGCTCGAACACCTGCCCCAGCCCCGTCGCCCCGATCGGATGGCCCTTGGACTCCAGCCCGCCCGAGGGGTTGAACGGCACCCGTCCGCCCAGCGTGGTCGCGCCGCTCTCGGCCAGCGGCCCCCCCTCGCCCAGCGCGCAAAACCCCAGAAGTTCAGATTGCTGGATCTCGCCAAAGGCCGTCGCGTCATGGCATTCGACCACGTCCACATCCTGCGGCCCCAGCCCCGCCAGATCATAGGCCCGCCGCGCGGCACGCCGCGAGATGTGGCGCTCCAGATCGTCATCCGCGCGGCGGCCGCCGTTCATCAGCACCTGCGCGCGCACCTGCACCGCCCGCGCCCGCCCCAGCCGCGCCAGCGCCGCCCCGTTGCACACCACCGCCGCCGCCGCCCCGTCCGAGATCGGCGAACACATCGGCAGCGTCATCGGCCAGGCGATCAGCCGGGCGTCCAACACCTGCTCCACCGTAAGTGCCTTCTGATACTGCGACCGGGGGTTATGCACCGAATGGCCATGGTTCTTGGCCGCCACCACGGCCAGCTGCCGCTGCGTCGTGCCAAACTGCGCCATATGGAATTTCGCAAAGGCACCATAGACATCCATGAAAACCGTATGCGGCGCCTCTTCCAGCCCTGCGGGCGTGTCCATCCCCCGGCCCAGCGCCACCAGCCGCGCGATCGTGGCGTCACGGTCGGCCCGCTCCCAGCTGCCCTCAAAGGCCGCCATCGACAGCGCGCTGTCGGAATGGGTCATCTTCTCGGCCCCCACCGCCAGCGCGATATCGCAAACCGCGGCGCGCACCTGCCCGATGGCCACGTTCAGCGCCGTCGTCGCACTGGCGCAGGCGTTCTCGACATTGATGATCGGCACCGCGTCGAAATCCATGTGCCGCAGCGCGATCTGGCCCCGGATTCCGAACTGCCCCTCCATCGCGCCCTGCACCGCATTGCCAAAGGCCACGGCCCCGATCTGCGCCGCGCCCACCCCGGCGTCCGCCAGCGCATCGGTCACCGCCGCCTGCGCCAAATCGCGTACCGTCAGCGCGTGGCGGCCAAAACGCGTCATGCCGACCCCGATGATATAGACCGGATCCATCCCCGCGCCCCTCATGATTCCCGGCCAGCCTAGCGCAAAGACAGATTGTGTCCTACAATAATGTCTGCAATGAATGTCGCAACCACAGGGGACGCGACATGGATCTGACCGGCCACCGCATTCTGCTCACCAATGATGACGGCATCCACGCCTCCGGCCTGATCCTGCTTGAGAAGGTGATCCGGCAGTTCACCGATCAGGTCTGGGTCGTGGCCCCCGCCGAGGAACGCTCTGGTGCCGGCCACTCGATCAGCATGCATGACCCGATCCGGGTGCGCGCGCTGGATGACCACCACTTCGCGGTCAAGGGCACGCCCACCGACTGCGCGCTGATGGGCATATACGAACTGATGCCGCAGCCGCCGACGCTCATGCTCTCGGGCGTCAACTGGGGTGCCAACCTGGCCGAGGACATCACCTATTCCGGCACCGCCGCCGCCGCGATGGAAGGGGCGCTGCTTGGCGTGCCCTCCATTGCCTTCAGCCAGGTGCACCACATGAAAGAGGTGCACTGGGCCACCGCCGAGGCGTTCCTGCCCCGCGTGCTGGACGGTATCCTGAAAACCGGCTTTGACCCTGGCACCTTCGTCAATGTGAACTTCCCCGCCATCCCGCCCGATCAGGTGCGCGGCATCCGGGTGACAGACCAGGGCATGCGCCCGCCCGGCTCCTTCATCCCCGAAGGCCGGGTGGATGCCCGGACCAAGCCCTATTACTGGATCCGCATCGCCTACAAGCCAGGCAACGACCACGAAGGCACCGACCTGCGCGCCATGACCGACCGCGAGGTCTCGGTGACCCCGATCCAGCTCGACATGACCGCGCGGGCGATGAAGGACCGGCTGAACCGCGCCTTCACGGGCTGACAGGCTCAGTCAGCAGATCGCGAAGCTGCCGCTGCTCGGCCGCGTCAAACCCCAGCGCCCCCAGCCACGCGTCGGCATGTTCGATGCGCAACTGGTCCAGCGCCTGCGCGATATAGGCCCCGGGGGCCGAGGTCAGCACCTTCAGCGCCACTGGGTCCACGCCATCGCGGAACATGAACCGCACATCGCGCCGCCACTGGTTGGTCAGCTCGTAATCGGCGATCACCACCTCTTCGGGGCAACCGGCCGCCAGCAGCACCAGCGCGATGCCAAATCCGGTGCGGTCCTTGCCGCTGGTGCAATGGAACAGCACGCCGCGCCCCTCGGCCTCCAGGATCATCCGCAGCGGCTCGGCATAGAACTCCAGATGATCGGTCACGAACAGCCGGTAATGGACCAGCACCTCGGCCGTGATCTCGGCCGCCCCGATCCGTCCGGCCGACAGCGCGCGCAGCATGTCCTCGGTCCCGCGCGGGATGAACCCCGGCGTCAGCAGCCGCATGCCATGCCCGGGCGGCAGCCGGTCGGGCCGCGCCTCGCGCTCGGCAGGCAGGCGGAAATCGGCGATGCCATGCAGGTCCAGCGCCGCCAGCCGGTCCAGGTCCGCCGCAGACAGATCGGCCAGCGAATCGGCCCGGTACACCCGGCCCCACCGCGTCTGCCGCCCCGGCCCGGCCCCATAGCCGCCGATGTCGCGAAAGTTCACCGCGCCGTCCATCTCGATCCTGCGCTGCCGCATCGCCGCCTCCTGCTACCTTGCCCCAGCCCTGACGCCTGTCGCCCGCAATGGCAACACCCGACAGGATCGGAAACCGGATTGTTCGACAATTTTGTGCTGCGCAACTGTTGACCGAAAGTATCGAACACCCTAACGTCCCCCTAGATGGGTCGAGATGAGGAGTCGGCGCGTCTGGGGGAGTCTGGCGCCGCCGAAATTGATGCGCAGGCGTGACATCAGGAACAGGCCGGGCCTTGACCCGCCGTTTGGGAGGAAACCATGAAGACCACGAATCTGATAGGCCGGATCAGCCTTGTCGCCCTCATGGGCGGCAGCATCCTGGCCTCAGCCGCGCAGGCCCAGGATACGATCCAGGTCGGCATCGTCTCGGTCAACTACAACTCGCCCTCGGTGCAGGTTCAGACCGACGCTGCCATCGCCGCCGCCGAGGCGCTGGGTTGGGAGGTCGAACTGTTCGACGGCCAGGGTGACCAGGTTGCCACCAACAACGCCGCCATCGCATTCATCGACCGCGGCTTTGACGCGATCATCAACACCGCCTCGGCCAACCCGCAGATGACCGCCGTCATCGCCTATGCCAAAGAGGCTGGGATTCCCTTTGTTTCGACGTTCTCGGGTCTGGTGCCGGGCATCACTGCCGACATCGGATCGAACAACACCGCCGACGGCGTCATCGCGGCGACCGAACTGGTGGGCCGGATCGGCGGCGTGGGCCATGTCATCAAGATGAACTGGACGGTGCTGCCCGCGCTGGCCGAACGTGATGCCGGTTTCCATGCGGTGATGAGCCAGTTCCCTGGCATCACGATCACCGAGATCGAGTTGAAGGTGCCCGGTCAGGTGGATGACGCGTACAACCAGATGACCAACCTGATGCTGGCCAATGACGACATCGTGGCCGTTTGGGCCGGCTGGGACGAACCCGGCACCGCCGCCGCACGCGCCATCGAACAGGCCGGGATGTCGGACAAGATCTTTGTGGTTTCGATGGACGGAACGCAAGAGGCGCTTTCGCTGATCCGGGGCGAGGGTCCCTACGAACTGACCGTCGCCTATGACGTGGAGCGGATGGGTGTGACTGCCGTCGAAGTGACTGCCGCCGCTCTCAAGGGCAACATGCCGGGCACGCAACTGCTGACGTTGCGGCCCTGCCTGATCACCGAAGACACCGCCCCGCCGGAAGGCCAGCCCATCGACTTCGAGAATTGCGAGCTCTTCTCGGGCGAAATGCAGTAACCAGTCTGCGGCCCGCCGATCATGCAACCGGCGGGCCATCCCCTGCAAGGATGATTCCATGACAGGCACGGCCATGTCCGACAGCGAGACGGGCATCAGTCTGGCTGGTCCCGTCCTGCGGGTGCGCGGGATGCGAAAGGAATTTCCCGGGACCCTGGCGCTGGACGACGTCGCCCTGACCGTGCGGCGCGGCGAGATTCACGCTCTCCTGGGCGAGAACGGCGCGGGCAAGTCCACACTGATCAAGTGCATCTGCGGCGCCTATGCCCCCACGGCGGGCGAGGTGCTGGTCGACGGCAGGCCGGTGTCCTTCAGCACGCCGCGCGGCGCGGTCGAGGCCGGGATCGCCGTGGTGCACCAGCACTACAACCTTGTCCCATCGCTTTCCGTGGCCGAGAACCTGTGGCTGGGTGAGGCGCTGCCGCGCCGTCTGGGTCTGGTCGACTGGGCGGCCGTCCACGCCCGCGCACGCCAGGTGCTGGACCGCGTCGGGCTGGACATCCCGACCGATGCCGATGTCTCGACACTGCGGCCTGATCAGCTTGCGATGATCTCGATTGCCAAGGCCGTCTCGGGCGATGCGCGGATCATCATTCTGGACGAACCCACCAACGCGCTTTTGCCGCACGAGGTGGACCGTCTGTTCGAACAGATGCGCGGCCTTGCGACAGGTGGCCATTCCTTCCTTTATGTGAGCCACCGTCTGGCCGAAGTGTTCGAGATCGCCAACCGCGTCACGGTCCTGCGCGATGGCCGCAACGCCGGAGAGTTCGGCCGCGACGGTCTGGACCGCCGCGCCGTGGTGGACGCCATCGTGGGCAAGCGCGCGGCCCAAGTCGGGCGCAAGTCGCGGACCCATGCCAGCGCGCAGACGATGATGCAGGTCAGGAACCTCTCCGGCCCGGTCTCTCAGGACGTGTCATTCACCCTGCACACGGGCGAGATCGTGGGCGTCGCGGGCCTGCCGGGCAGCGGCGCCGAAGAGACGCTGAACCTGCTCTTCGGCCGCCTGCGCCGCCGCGCGGGGACGGTGACCGTCGCCGACCGACCTGTCGACCTACGCGACCCCGCGGCCGCGATTGCCGCAGGCATTGCCCTGGTCCCGGCCGACCGTCTGACCGAATCGATGTTCCACGCCGAAACGATCCGGGCCAACATCTCGATGCCGTCGCTGTCGAAATACCTGCGCGACCCGCTGCTCAAGCTGATCAACCGCGGGGCCGAGGTAGCGGGCATCAGCGAGGTCGCCACAAGAATGCGGGTCCGGATGCCGGGGATCGAGACGCATGTCGACGACCTCTCGGGCGGCAACCAGCAAAAGGTGGTACTGGGCCGCTGGCTCTCGACCGGGGCGCGGATATTTCTCTTGAACGCGCCCACCGCTGCTGTCGACGTGGGTGCCAAGGCTGAAATCTATGACCTGATCCAGGAACTGGCCGCCAGCGGCGCAGGCATCGTCTTCGCCTCGACCGAGCTCGAGGAATACCTCGTCGTCTGCGACCGCGTCCTCGTGTTTTTCCAGGGCCGCGTAGTGGGCGAACTTGCCGGGGACAGCCTGACCGAAGGCAACATCATGACACTCGCCGCCGGAGGAGACCTTTCCGATGACCAGCAGTGACAGCGCCAAAGCGGCCACGCCCTTCAACCTGATGGGATTCCTCGCACGCTACGGCACGATCCTGTCGCTGGTCATCCTGATCATCGTCTTTTCCATCGGGCGACCGGAAGTCTTTCCGACCCTGCGCAACATGTTCAACGTGCTCAACCAGGTGTCAATCCTGGGGATCATCGCCATCGGGCTGACGGTCTGCATGGTGGTGGGGCTGTTTGACCTGTCCATCGGAGCGATGGCCACCTTTGGCGGCTATTTCGCCGCGCGCTTCCTGGCCGAGATCGGGTCGGATTCCGTGCTGGTTGTGGCCGGGGTGATGATCCTTGTGCTGGTCCTGGCCATGCTGATCGGTATGCTGAACGGCGCGCTGATTGCCAGGCTGGGCATATCCCCCATCGTCGAGACGCTCGCGATGAGTTTCATCGTCACCGGCCTGATCCTTGGCGTCTCCGGCTCGCGCACCGTCAACCCGTCCGAAATAACAATGACCTTCCAGTGGATCGGACAGGGGCGCGTGATGGGGATACCCAACGCGGTGTTGATCCTTGCAGCCACGGCCTTTGTGCTGTGGCTGTTTCTGGAGCATACCCAGTCGGGCCGCAACATGTACGCCCTTGGCGGCAACAAGGAGGCGGCGCGCCTCTCGGGTATCTCTTTCACCAAGTATGCACTGATGGGCATGGCCATCGCCGCGGCCTGCGCAGCGCTGGGGGGCATGGTGGCGGGCGCCAACCTCGGCTCGGGCCGGCCGCAGGGGGTGGGCGAGACCTATCTGCTGAACGCTTTCGTCGCCGTGTTCATCGGGGCCAGCACGCTCAAACCGGGCAAGTTCCACGTGCTGGGCACCTGCATCGGGGTACTGCTGATCGGGGTCATCAACAACGGCCTGTCCACCTTGGGCGTGCCCACCTTCTGGCAGTACATCGTGCAGGGCACGATACTGATCCTCGCCCTGATCTCTGCCAGCGCCAATTCGGTTCGCCGCGCGTGACCTTGCACAGGCGCGCATGATGATTCTTGACCAAGGCGACCTCGACTTCCTGCTGTTTGACTGGCTGCAGGCCGGGCAGCTTGCAGACAGTCGCCGCTTTGCAGGCCAGTCCCCCGATGACTGGCGCGCTTTCCTGGACCTCGGCCAAAGGCTGGCCCGCGATGCCTTTCTCCCCTGCTGGAAGGCCTCCGACCGCGACGAGCCGCAGCTGAGCGGCGGCCGCGTCACTGTCCATCCCGGCGTGGCGGCGGCGGTGCGGGCCTATCTGGACGCGGGGCTGCATCTGGCCACCGTTGACCAGGACCACGGCGGCACGGGATTTCCCATGGTCGTGACCACGGCAATGATGGCATGGATCATGGCCGCCAATGTCAGCGCCTCGGGCTTTCTCATGCTCTCGACCGCCAATGCCCGCCTGATCCGCGACCACGGCTCGCCCGACCAGATCGCCCGCTTTGCCACGCCCCAGCACGAGGGCCGTGCGCTGGGCACCATGTGCCTCTCTGAGCCGGACACCGGCTCTGCCCTCGGCGACATCACGACACGGGCCGTGCCAGACGGCGCGACCTACCGCCTGCACGGCCGCAAGATGTGGATCTCCGCCGCCGATCACGACGTGACGCCCGGCATCACCCATCTGGTGCTGGCCAAGATCGCCAACCCCGATGGCTCTTTGCCAGCAGGCAGCAGGGGCATCTCGCTGTTCATCGTGCCCGCAGCCCTGCCCGACGGCCGGCCCAACGACGTCACCATCACCGGGCTGAACCACAAGCTGGGCTATCGCGGCATTCCCAACTGCGCGGTGGCCTTTGGCGATGGCCCGGGTGCGGTGGGCGAGCTGCTGGGCCAGCCCGGGCAGGGACTGCCCATCATGTTCCAGATGATGAACGAGGCGCGGATCAACGTGGGCCTCGCCGGTGCCGCGCTGGCCAGCCGGGCATATCTTCTGGCGCGCGACTATGCCCGCCAGCGCCTGCAAGGCCGCCCCTTGGCGGACAAACGCGCCGCGCGTCCCGTGCCCATCATCCGCCACCCCGACGTCCGGCGTATGCTGCTCACGCAAAAGGCCCTGTCCGAAGGGGCGCTGGCGCTTTGCCTTTATGCCGCGCGGCTGGTGGATCAGGGGGCAGCGGGCGACAGCAAGGCGCAGGCCCTCCTCGATCTGCTGACCCCGGTGGTGAAATCCTGGCCCTCCGAACAGGGTGCCAGGGCCATCTCACTGGCGATCCAGGTCCACGGCGGCGCGGGCTATACCCGCGACGTCGATGTCGACCAGCTCTGGCGCGACAACCGCCTGAACCCGATCCACGAAGGCACCACCGGCATCCAGGGCCTCGACCTGCTGGGCCGCAAGCTTCTGGGCGACGGCCTCGCAGGCTTTGCCACCCTGGCCGACACCATGCGCCAGACCGAGGCGCGCGCCGCCCGTCACCCCGACCTCGCCCCCCTGGCCAAAGCCCTGGCCCAGCAGCGCCAGACCGTCGCCGCCGCCCTTGCCGCAGAACTTGCGCGCGACGATGCCCCCGCCACGCTTGCCCACGGCAACGCCGTACTCGATGCGCTGGGCCATCTGGTCATGGGCTGGATCTGGCTCGACATGACCGCCTGCGCCCTGCACCTCGGCCACCCGCTGGCGGGGCCCAAACTCTGGACCTGCCGCCACTATTTCGAGACGGAACTGCCGCTGATCCCGGTCTGGCTTGCCCCCCTCGCCACCGGCTCCCGCCTGACCACCGACATCCCCGAGGAGTGCCTGTGACATGCTCAACGACAACCAGCTGACCGGCAAGACCGCCCTCATCACCGGCGCGGGCGGCGAGATCGGCACCGCAACCGCGCGGCTCATGGTCGCGCGCGGTGCCCGCGTGGTGGGCGTCGACCTGACACTGGCCGCGATGGCCCCGCTGGCCGACCTCGGGCCCGCCTTCCACCCCCTGCAGGGCGACGTGACCGACGAATCCTCGGTCCAGGCCTTCGTCGCCGCCACCGAAGCCATCGGCCCCCTCGACATCTTCTTCAACAACGCCGGGATCGAGGGGCCGGTCCACCCTGTGGGCGACTACCCGCTCGACGCCTTCCGCCGCGTGGTGGACGTGAACCTGATCGGCGTCTTTCTGGGCCTGAAACATGTGGTGCCCGCGATGATGGCGCGCGGGCGCGGGTCGGTCATCAACACCTCGTCGGTCGCGGGGCTGACCGGCACATCGGGAATCACCGCCTACAACGCCACCAAGCACGCCGTCATCGGCCTGACCCGTTCGGTCGCGGCAGAGGCCGGGCCCCGCGGCGTGCGGGTCAATTCGGTCAACCCCGGCCCCATCGCCTCGCGGATGATGGCCTCGCTCGAGGACGGGCTGACCGGCGGCCAGGGTGCAGCCGCCCGCACCGCATTCGAAGGGCTGATCCCGCTCGGCCGCTATGGCACGCCCGAGGAGGTCGCGGCGCTGGTCGCGTTTCTGGCCTCCGAGGACGCCCGCTACATCCACGGCGCCGTCATGACGCTGGACGGCGGCTTCACGGTCGGCTGAGGGGAGAAGCACCATGCGACTGGCAGGCAGAACGGCGATCATCACCGGCGCGGCAGCAGGCATCGGCGCGGCCACCGCCCGCGCCTTTGCCCGCGAGGGCGCGACCCTGGTGTTGACCGACATCGACGGCGCGGGGGCCGCAGCGCTGGCCGCCGAACTGGGCGGCATCGGCCTGACCCATGACGTGCGCGACGAAGCCGCCTGGGCCGCCGTGATGGCACAGACCCAAGACCGCTGCGGCCGCCCCGACGTGCTGGTGAACAACGCAGGCATCGGCCCGTCGAAACCGCTGCTGGACACCACGCTGGACGATTTCCGCGCCGTGACGGCGATCAACCTGGACGGCGTGTTCCTGGGCTGCCGCTTTGGTGCCGCCGCCATGCGCGCCACGCCCGAGGTGCCGCGCGACAGGGCAGCCGCGATCATCAACGTCTCGTCCATCCTGGGGCTGGTCGGCATGGCGGGCACCGCCGCCTACTCCGCCTCCAAGGGCGGCGTGCGGCTGTTGACCAAGACCATCGCGATCGAGGCAGCCTCGAAAGGCTGGATGATCCGGGTGAATTCGGTGCACCCGGGCTTTACCTGGACCCCCATGGTGCAAGAGGCGGTGGTCCGCATCAGTGCCCAGACCGGCGACGGGACCGAGGCCACGCAGGCCGGGATCGCGGGCCTGCATCCCCTGGGCCGCATGGGCACGCCCGAGGAAATCGCCGCCGCGATCCTGTTTCTGGCCAGCGACGAATCGTCCTTCATGACGGGGTCGGAACTCGTCGCCGACGGCGGCTACACCGCCATCTAGCCGGCCCCCTTGGGGGGGGCCACAAGCGCCCCCCCCGCGTTGCGCCTTACTGCCGCGCGGTGGTGCCGCCGTCGATCACCAGCACGGTGCCGTTGCAATAGCCCGCCTCGTCGCTGGCCAGATACAGGCAGCCATAGGCCATCTCCTCGGGCGTACCGGCGCGCCGCATGGGCGTGATGCTGTCGGCCACCTTCTCGTCGTCGAACAGCGGCAGGAAATCGGCCACCATCCGCGTCGCGATGAACCCCGGCGCGATGCAGTTGGCGCGGATGTTGTCCTTGGCATAGGCCACGCACATCGACCGCGTCAGGTTGATCATCGCGCCCTTGGCCGCCGTATAGGTATGCGCCCCCGGCAGGCCCTGCAGCCCGGAAATCGAGGTGACATTGACGATCGACCCGCCGCCCTGCTTCTGCATCAAGGGCACGACCAGCCGGCACATGTAGAACCCGCTGTCCAGGTTGATCGCCATCACCTCGTGCCACTTCTCGGGCGAGGTGCCGACAATGTCATTCATCGAATCCGGGCTGGACGACAGGTGGTTGTACCCCACACCGGCCGAGTTCACGAGGATATCGACCCGGCCATAGGTCGCCAGCGCCGCATCCACCGCCTTCTGCGCGCCCGCAGGCACCGACAGGTCGGCCGAGACGACAATCCCCTCGCCCCCCGCCGCCGTCACGGCCGCCAGCGTCTCGTCCAGATTCGCCTGGGTCCGGGACACGCCCACAACCCTGGCCCCCTCGCGGGCGAACAACTCCATGCAGGCGCGGCCCACACCGGTTCCCGCCCCGGTGATCAGTGCCACCTTGCCCTTCACGCGATCCATTCCGACTCCTCCTCTTGCGGCCCCTTTCGGGGCACGTCCCGCCAACACTATTGGACATTCAGGCCACATTGTCATACAAAATTATAGGTCGAAAACGAAAACCGAGGAGGGAGCGGATGAAGGCGGCAGTATTCATGGGCCTTGGCCACAAACTGGCGATCCAGGACATGGCCCGGCCAGAGCCCGGCCCTGGCCAGGTGGTGATCGAGGTTGCGGCCTGCGGCGTCTGCGGCTCGGACCTGCACGCCACCGACGCGGGCGTCTTCCTGCAGGAAAACGGCACCGTGCTGGGGCACGAATTCTCGGGCACCGTCGTCGCCTCGGGCGATGCGGCAGTGCCGGTGGGCCTGCGTGCCACGGCGGTGCCGGTGAATGCCTGCACCGACCCGGCCTGCCAGGCGCTGGGCACCTGCAAGTACGACCTGGGCATCCTGTGCCCGCAGAACCGGATCACCGGCCTCGCGAAATCGGTGCCTGGCGCCTATGCCCAGTTCGTCAAGGTGGGCGCGCGCCAGGTCGTGGCCCTGCCCGACGGCGTCACCTGGGAAGAAGGTGCCATGGTCGAACCGCTTGCCGTGGGCCTGCATGCGGTGACGAAATCCGACATGGAGATCGGTGCCCGCGTGCTGATCATTGGCGCGGGGCCGATCGGCCTGTCGGTTGCGGCCTTTGCTGCCCTGCGCGGCGCGGGCGCGGTGGTGGTGTCCGAACGCGCCCCCGCCCGCCGCGCGGCCGCCTCCGCCTTTGGCGCGACGGCGGTGGTGGACCCAACCAAGGTCGACGACCTGGGAGACGAATTCGCCCGCCTGGCCGGCGGCCCGCCCGACGTGATCTTTGACTGCGTCGGTGCCCCCGGCATCATTCAGACCTGCGTGAACCTGTCCCGCGCGCGCGGCACCATCGTCGTCGTCGGCGTCTGCATGAAGGAAGACACCCTGATCCCGATCAGCGCCATTCTGAAAGAGGTGAAACTCCAGTTCATCCTGGGCTACGTCGACGCCGACTTTGCCAAGGTCCTGGCGGTCCTGCAGGCAGGCAAGATCAACGCTGCGGCGATGGTCACCGACCGTGTCGCCCTGTCCGACCTGCCCGACGCTTTCGAAGGGCTGCGCCAGCCCGGCAGCCAGATCAAGATGATGATCCTGCCGCAGGGCTGACCGGCCAAACGACCTCTGCCGTTTCAACCCCCGGGGTTCTGCCCCGGACCCCGGAGTATATCTTGCAAAATGAAAGGCGAGAAAGCGTTGCTTGACCAATCCGGGGCAAGAGTGGTGCCAAGACACCGGCAGGAGAGCCGATGGCCCCGCGTCGTGTTGCCCCGCCTTCCCCCCTGCCACGTCAGGCCAGGGAAGCGCGGTAATCACGCAGGCCCGCCTGCCATTGCCTGGCGTAACGTTGCGCCAGATACTCCACGGGGGTCCGGGGGTGTGAAACCCCCGGCGCGCGCCGCCGGGGCGCGGTCAACGCCCCTGAAACACCGGCGCCCGCTTGGCCAGGAACGCCGCGATCCCCTCGGCCGCGTCGGCAGTCGCCGCGGCAGCGAGCATTGCTGCGGCCTCGGCCTCCATATGCGCGATGGCATCCCTGGCCCCCGCCGCACGCACCAGCGCGCAGGCCGCAGCCTGGGCACGGGCGGGGCCCGCCGCCAGCCGGGCCAGCAGCGCGCGGGCGGCCGTGTCCAGCTCCCCGGCCGGATGGATCGCCGTCAGAAGGCCGCGCGCCATCGCCTCCTCGGCCGCCACGGTGCGGTTGGTCAGCAGCATGTCGGCGGCCAGCCGGGCCCCGCCCAGCCGCGCCAGCAGCCAGGATGCGCCGAAATCCGCGCTCATCCCCAGCGCGGGATAGCCCGCCCGGAACACCGCCCCGGGTGCTGCCAGCGCGATGTCCCCGCACAGCGCCAGCCCGATCCCCGCGCCACCCGCAGGCCCCTGCACCGCCGTCACCACCGGGCAGGGCAGCGCGAACAGCCGCCCCATCGCCCGGTGCCCGATCTCCAGGATCGCGGCCAGACAGGCGGGCAGGTCCGGCGTCGTGCCGAATTCATTGATCGCGCCACCCACGCTGAACATCCGCCCCTCGGCGCGGATCAGCAGGGCGCGCAGGTCAGCCGCCCCGGCCAGTTGCGCGCTCGCCGCCTCCAGCGCGGTGACCGTCTCCATGTCCAGCCGGTTGCCCGCCTCGGGCCGGGCCAGCGTCAGGACGGCGGCACCCTCGGCCATCTCCAGCCGGACAGGCACCGCCATCACGCCACCTCGAACAGGGTGGCCGCGCCCATGCCGCCACCCACGCACATGGTGACCACCACGTAACGCACCCCGCGCCGCCTGCCCTCGATCAGCGCATGGCCCGCCAGCCGCGCGCCGGTCATCCCATAGGGATGGCCCACCGAAATGCCCCCGCCGTTCACATTGCAGCGGTCGGGGTCAATGCCCAGCCGGTCGCGGCAATACAGCGCCTGCACGGCAAAGGCCTCGTTCAGCTCCCACAGCCCGATATCGTCAACCCTCAGCCCCGCCTGCGCCAGCAGCCGGGGGATGGCAAAGACCGGGCCGATGCCCATCTCCTCGGGCGCACAGCCCACCACCGCCGTCCCGCGATAGATGCCCAGGGGTGCCAGCCCCCGCTGCCCGGCCAGCTTGCCCGACATCAGGACACAGGCGCTGGCCCCGTCCGACAGCTGGCTCGCGTTGCCCGCCGTCACCGTGCCCCCCGCGATCACCGGGTTCAGCGCGGCCAGCGTCTCCTGCGTCGTCCAGGGCCGGTTGCCCTCGTCGCGCGCCAGCGTCACCGCCCGCTCGCTCACCGCCCCGGTAGCCTTGTCGGTGACCTTCATCACGGTCGAGAACGGCACGATCTCGGCATCAAACCGTCCCGCGGCCTGCGCGGCGGCGGTCCGCCGCTGGCTCTCGGCGGCATAGGCATCCTGCGCCGCGCGGCTGATGCCATAGCGGGCGGCCACCGTCTCGGCGGTCTGCAACATCGGCATATAGGCATGCGGCACCCGCGCCGTCACCGCCGGATCGGCCTCGGCACTGGCCCAGCGGAAATAGGCCTCCTGCACCGCGCTGATACTGTCCTGCCCGCCCGCGCCCACGATCTGCTGGCCGTCGACGATGATCTGCTTGGCCGCCGCCGCAATCGCCATCAGGCCCGAGGCGCATTGCCGGTCCACCGTCATCGCCCCGGCCGTCACCGGAATGCCCGCCGCCAGCGCCGCGTTGCGGGCAATGTTCATCCCCGCCGTGCCCGCCGCCAGCACGGTGCCCAGGATCACATCCTCCACCTCGCCGGGGTCAATCCCCGCCCGCGCCACGGCATGGGCCAGCGCATGCCCCGCCAGCGATGGCGATTTCGTGGCGTTCAGGCTCCCGCGAAAGGCCCGGCCAATGCCGGTGCGGGCGGTGCTGACGATAACGGCATCGGTCATGAGGCGCTCCGGGTCAGGCGCTGGCCACGGGCGGCCAGATCGCGCAGCAGGGGGGTGACAGTCCAGTATCCATAAGGGTTGCCGAAGGTGGCGGCATAGTGGTCAAGCCGGGCCACGATCCGGTCAAGCCCGATCTCGTCGGCCATGAACAGCGGCCCGCCCCGCCAGCCCGGAAAGCCATAGCCCGCCGTCCAGACCACGTCGATATCTCCCGGCCGGTTGGCAATCCCCCCGGCCAGGATCGCGGCGGCCTCGTTCACCATCGGGAACAGCAACCGCTCAAAGATCTCCTCATCGGCGTGCGCGCGCGCAGCGACATGATGTTCCGCCGCCAGCCGCGCCGCCAGACCTTGCGTCTCGGGGTTGGCCAGCGCCTCGCGCCCCGCATAGCGGTAATAGCCCTGCCCGGTCTTCTGCCCATGCGCCCCGGTCTCGAACATCGTCCGGCACAGGATGCGATAGGCCGGGTCCTGTGGCCCCTGCCCGCCCTTGATCCATTCGATCACCGTGCGCGCGCCCACATCCACCCCGGCCATGTCCAGCATCCGGCTGGGCCCCATCGCCATGCCGATCCAGTCCGGGCTCTCGGCCACGCCGTCGATCTGGCCGGGGCTCGCGCCTTCCAGCTGCATCGCCTCGCTCTCGCGCATATAGGCCTCGGCCATCCGGTTGCCGATAAAGCCATAGCACACGCCCGACACGACCGCCGCCTTGCCAATCCGCTTAGCCAGCCCCATCACCGTGGCCAGCGTGTCCGGCGCCGTGTCGCGGCCCCGCACCACCTCCAGCAGCCGCATGATCTGCGCCGGGCTGAAGAAATGCGTGCCCAGCACATCGCCCGGCCGCCCGGTCGCGGCGGCGATGGCATCCACATCCAGCGTGCTGGTGTTGGTGGCGATGATCGCGCCCGGCTTGCACACCTGTCCCAGCTCGCGCGCCACCGACAGCTTCAGCGCCATATCCTCGAACACCGCCTCGATCACCATGTCGGCCGGGCCCAGCGCCGCCATGTCCAGCGTGCCGCTGATGCGGGCCCGCCGCTTGGCGGCGGCCTCGGGCGTCAGACGGCCACGCTTGACCATGGCCGCATAGGCAGCGTCGATCAGCGACAGCCCCCGCTCCAGCCCTGCGGCGCTCGCATCGACCAGCGTCACCGGCAGACCCGCATTGGCACAGGCCATCGCGATGCCGCCGCCCATCGTGCCCGCGCCCAGCACGCCCATCTGCGCCACCGGGCGCGGCGCGGCATCCGCGCCCGGCACCCGGGCCGCCGCACGCTCGGCCAGAAACACATGCCGCAGCGCCCGCGACGGGGCGCTGGCCATCAGCCGCAGGAAGGCCGCCTCCTCGACCGCCGCACCCTCGGCCCAGGGCCGCGCCACCGCCTCCAGACAGGGCACCAGTTCGGTCAGCGCGGGCAGCCAGGGCCGCGCTGCCGCAGCGGCGCGCGCCTGCTCCAGCACCGGGGCCGCATCGTCGGGCGGGGTCAGCCCCGACACCCGGCGCAGCGGCAGCCCCGCCAGCGCCGCACGCGCCGCCCCGGTCACTTCCGGTGCCAGCGCATCCACGATGCCCAGCGCCAGCGCCTCTTCAGCCCCGATCATCCCGCCCGAAGAGATCATCCTTAACGCCGCCGCATAACCCGCCAGCCGGGGCAGCCGCTGCGTCCCCAGCGATCCCGGCAACAGCCCCAGCGTGATCTCCGGCAGGCCCAGTCGCGTCGCCGGATCGGCCACCCGCCCATGACAGGCCAGCGCCAGTTCCAGCCCGCCGCCCAGCACCGTGCCGAACAGCGCCGCCACAACGGGCCGGTCCTGCGCCTCGATCCGCGCCAGCAGCGCGTTGAACGGACGCGGGGTGAAGCCCGGCTGATCGAACATCGTGATATCACCGCCCGCGACAAAGGTCCGCCCCGCGCAGGCAATCACCAGCCCGGTCAGGCTGCGGTCCGCCTCGAACGCATCCAGCCCCTCTGCCAGCCCCGCGATCACCCGCGCCGAGATCGCATTGACCGGCGGGTTGTCGATCCACAGCGTGGCGATGCCGCCTGCGCGGCGCAGGGTCACGGCGGTGCCTTCGCGGGGTGGGCTGGGCATGGGCGGCATCGGTGACCTCTTGGAATGGCAACACAGTGTAGCGCACCCGCCCCCGCAGCGCTTGTGTTTACCGGCTGCCCGGCAGGAAGTTTTCCGGCTTGCGCGCGCGGGCCCCGCAGGCCAGACTCCGCCCCGGCCCACAGGATGCACCCATGACCCTCGTCACCTTTGACACCCACGGCGCCACCGCGCTGATCCGCCTCAACCGGCCCGAGGTGCGCAATGCCGTGAACCTTGCCCTTACGGCCGACCTGCGCACCGCCCTTGCCCGGTTCGATGGCGACCCCGCCCTGCGCGTGGCGGTGCTGACCGGCGCGGGGCGGTTCTTCTGCGCCGGGATGGATCTGGGCGCCTTTGCCGCCGGCGAAAGGCCGGGGCTGGACGACCCCGATGGATTTGCGGGCTTTGTCCGCGCCACGCGGACAAAGCCGGTGATCGCGGCAGTCAATGGCGGGGCCGTGGCGGGCGGGTTCGAGATCGTGCTGGCCTGCGACATGGTCGTGGCCGAAACCGGCGCGATCCTTGCCCTGCCCGAGGTGAAGCGCGGCCTTTTCGCCGCCGGGGGCGGGGCGCTGCGCCTGCCCCGCCGCCTGCCTGCCGCCATCGCGGCTGAGATCCTGCTCACCGGCGATCCGATCACCGCCGACCGCGCCGCCGCCCTGGGGTTGGTCAACGCCGTGGTCCCCGGACCTGACCTGATCGACACCGCCCTCGCCCTCGCGGCGCGCGTCGCGGGCAACGCGCCCATGGCCCTGCGCCTGACCCGCGCCGTCGCCCAGGCCGCCGAGGACTGGGGCCCCTCCACCGCCGCCTGGGCCCAGATCGAGTCATCGGCCGACGCGCTGGAAGGCGCCCGCGCCTTTAAGGAAAAACGCACCCCCCGGTGGACAGGAGTCTAGGATGCGGGCTGTCGAATACACCGCACGCGGCCCGGCAGCACAGGTGCTGCGGCTGGTGGATCTGCCCGTCCCGACCCCCGGCACGGGCGAAGTGCTGGTCCAGGTCATGGTCTCGGCCGTGAACCCCTCTGACACCAAGGGCCGCACCGCCCGGCCCCATGACAGCGCGATGCCCTTTCCCGCTGTCACCCCCCATCAGGACGGATCGGGGGTGATCACCGCCACCGGCCCCGGCGTCGACCCCGCCCGCATCGGCCAGCGTGTCTGGCTCTACATGGCCAACCGCGGCCGCCCCCGCGGCACGGCGGCCGAATTCTGCGTGGTGCCCGATGAACGTGCGGTGCCCCTTCCCGCTGCCGCAAGCTTTGCCCAAGGCGCCTGCCTGGGCATCCCCGCGATGACGGCCCATTATGCGCTGATGTCTGACGGGCCCCTGACGGCCAAGGTCGTGCTGGTGCAGGGCGGTGCCGGGGCGGTGGGGTTCTATGCCGTCCAGATCGCGAAATGGGCCGACGCGGCGCTGGTCATCGCCACCGTCAGCCGTCCCGAACAGGCGGCCCAGGCCCGCCTTGCCGGGGCCGATCTGGTGATCGACCGCAAGACCCAGGATTTCGTGGCCGCCATCCGCGCCGCCGCCCCCCGGGGCGTCGACCGGGTGATCGAGGTCGCCTTTGGCACCAATCTGGCCGATGATCTGGCCGTGCTGGCCCGCAACGGCGTGATCGCCGCCTATGCCTCGGACGCCGCGCCCGAACCCGCCGTCAACTTCCGCGCCCTGATGGCCAAGGATGCCACCGTCCGCTTTGTCCTGATCTACGAGGCGCCCCAATCCGCCCGCGACGCCGCCGCCCGCGACATCAACGCCATGATCGCGGCGGGCACCCTGCACCACCAGATCGCGCAGACTCTGCCGCTCTCGGCCGTCATCCCCGCCCACGAGGCGATGGAATCCGGCCGCCTTGTCGGGAAAATCCTGCTTGACCTGACGGCCTGATCCCCGGGAATCGCATTTGGGATTTAAGGGTGGCGCTTTGGGCTGAATTGGATTCCGGTTGCGGTTCCTGAAGGAGGAACTGATGCCGTCGCGGATCACGCCTTTTCGTCAAGTGCCTGATCCCCCTACGGGGAATGCGCAGCGCCATTCACTTTTGGATATGCCGGTGCTCGCACTGGCGGCCTCGGTCTGCGGGGCCGAGAGTTGTGTGGACTTTGCCGAATTTGCCGCAGACCGTGAGGAGCCTCTTCGGGAATTTCTGAGCCTTGATAATGGCTTGCCGAGCCATGACACCTTCAGCCGGCCGTTCCGGCTGCTGGAGCCGCAGGCCTTTGGCCGGGTGTTTGATGCCTTTCTGGACGATCTGGGTGCCGAGGGGGCGGGGGTTCTGGCGATTGACGGCAAGACCCTGCGCCGCTCGTTCGACCGGGCAGCGGGACGCTCGCCGCTGCATGTGGTGACGGCCTGCGGTGTCGGGGCGGGGCTGGTGATCGGGCAGTGCGCCGTGGCCGAAGGCGGCAACGGGATCACGGCGGCGCGGGCGCGTCTGGAAACCCTGTGGCCTGACGGGGTTCTGGTCACGGCAGATGCGGCTCGCATACCCGGAGCGATACAGCGCAGGTGATCCTGGACCGGGGCGGCGATTATCTGTTCGCGCTCAAGGGAAACCACCCGCTGCTGATGCGCGATGTGGCGGGGTACTTTGCCAGCCCGCCTGAGAAACTGACACAGTTTCAGACAGTTGACGCTGATCATGGCCGGACCGGGACCAGAGTTCACCGCGTCAGCCATGAGGTTGATTGGCTCTTCTCGGACCGCCGCTGCAAGGACGAGCCGCGCCTGCCCGGCCTCGCCATGATCGCCTGAGTCCAGCCCAGCCGCCAGATCGGCGAGAGCACGACCTCGGCCACGCGCTTCTCTGTCTCTCCGGCCCGGCTGACACCCGAAGTCTTCGCGAAAGCCTTGCGCGCCCATTGGGCGATCGGGAACAGCCTGCACTGGGTGCCCGGCACATGACCTTCAACGAAGACCGCGCCTGCAACCGCAAAGATAACGGCCCGGAAAACCTTAGCATTCTGCGCAAGCTCCCCCCCAACTTCCTGCGAAAAGCCCGCCCCAAACTCCCCGTCTCCCGGAAATGCAAACGCGCAGGATGGTCCGACGACTTCGCAAAATCCATCATCGGCCAAATGCGATTGCCCTGCGGCCTGATCCCTGCGCCCTTGATCATCGTCCGACAATAGCGTCAACTCTCTGCCAGCCTTGGGCAAATGGTGCAGCTATGCCAGACGAACGCAGGACGCCGAAACCCGACTCCGAGATGAGTTCCTCCGACAGGATCGTGAAAAGCATCCTCAAAGGGCTCTACGAGGGGCGCTTCGTCGCGGGGCAACGCCTTGTCGAACCCGATCTAGTCAGCCAGTACGAGGTCAGCCGCTCGACCGTGCGCGAGGCGATCAAGCGTCTGGCCGCGATGGGCGTGGTCGAGGCCTCGCTGAACCGCGGCGCCCGGATCCGGCAATTGTCCAAGGACGAGGCCCGCAACGTCCTGCGCATCATCGAGGTGATCGTGGGACTGGCCGCCCGCCTCGCCGCCGAAAACATCGCCGATCCCGACGGCCGCGCGCAGGTGGAACTCGCGCTGGCTGACCTGCTCTCCGCCAGCAAGCAGGCCGACCGCTATGAATTCGTCCGCCAGCGCAACCGGTTCAACCGAACGCTGGCGCGCGTGTCCAGGAACCCCGAACTGGAACAGATGCTGGCCAACCTGCAGGTGCATCTGGTGCGCAACCGCCTGGTCATGCAGCCTGAAGATCGCGCCCGCTCCTACGCCATGATCGGTGCGGCCGTGCTGGCCGGCGACGGAGACGAGGCCGAACGCCAGGCCCGCGCCCATGTGCGGCGCGTCGTCGGCATGCTCGACGACGTCTATGTCCCCGCCTTCATCGGCACCGGCAACGACGACTAAGCATGTTCGCGCGGGCTGGCCAACGGATTGAGAGCCTGATTTGAAACGAATTGAGTGAGTTCAGCAGGTTGTGCTTCTGTTCGGTTGCGAAGCTGAACGGAGAACACAATGGCTTGGACCGAACTCACCCGATCCCGACATGCCCGAGCGGGCGACAGGTACGCAAGTGATTTGACCGACGCGGAATGGGCGCTTTTGGGGCCGCTGATGCCTGCGGTCAGGCGTGTCGGTCGCCCGCGTCGGACCGATCTGCGCGATGTGTTCGACGCGATCCTGTACATCGCGACGACCGGTTGCCAATGGCGCATGTTGCCCAATGACTTCCCGCCGGTTTCAACGGTGCGCGGCTGTTTCTGTGCGTGGCGCAGTGACGGCCTGCCGGAGGAGATCAACGGCAAGCTGGTCGAGGCCGCGCGTCTGGCCGAGGGCCGCAAAGCCGCGCCGACGGCCGGCATCATCGACAGCCAGAGCGCAAGAACCACGGAAAGTGGAGGGGTTAGAGGATATGACGCCGGCAAGCGGATCAAGGGGCGCAAACGCCATATCGTCACCGACACGACCGGATTGCCCGTCGCGCTCAAGGTCCACAGCGCCGGAATTCAGGACCGCGACGGCGCGCCGGATGTGCTGGCGGTTGTCGCTGCGCGCTATCCCAGGCTGCGCCATATCTTTGCCGACGGCGGTTATGCCGGCCCCAGACTGCGGGACGCCCTCAAAGCTGCCGGACGCTGGACCGTCCAGATCGTCAAACGCTCTGACAGCGCCAGTGGCTTCGAGGTCCTGCCCCGCCGGTGGGTCGCCGGGCGTACCCGTGCCTGGCTGGGGCGGTGCCGCCGCCTGTCAAAAGACCGGGAAAAATCGATCGCCAGCGCCGGGGCGTGGGTCCTTATTGCCCACATCCGGCGCGTCACGCGCTGTCTCGCAAGGATATGAAAACGCTTGGATAGTTTTGATTCCGACTCTGAGGTCGCTGGTATCATCGGGAGCCTGCCGCAAGAAGTGTCGCAGATCAACATCATCCGTGTCCGGTCACGGCAGGACACCCAAAGGCTGCTCCCTGACTTGGTCTCAAGAATCATCATGCCCCCCGGTACCTCGGCTGCGACCATGGTCAGCGGCGCGAATGATCCGGACAGGGGCAGCTGAGTCAGGCCACGCCCTGCCCCCTGGCCGACGAAGAGGCTAAAGCCCCAGCGCCCGGTCCGACAAGGCGCTGTGCCAGTCGCCCACGCCCACTTTGTCGTTGCGTCCCAGCTGGCGCTTGAACTCCAGCCGGGCCAGCTGGTCGCGGTGCACCTCGTCCGGGCCATCGGCCAGCCGCAGCAGTCGCGCCGTGGCATAGGCCGCCGCGAGGCCAAAGTCGTTCGACGTGCCACCGCCGCCAAAGGCCTGAATTGTCCAGTCGATCACCTGACAGGCCATGTTCGGCACCGCGATCTTGATCATCGCGATCTCGGCCTTGGCCTCTTTGTTGCCCACCGTGTCCATCATGTGCGCGGCCCGCATCGTCAGCAGGCGCGACTGCTCGATCATGATCCGCGCCTCGGCCACTCTCTCGCGCGTGACCGACTGCTCTGACACCGGCTTGCCAAAGGCCACCCGCTGGCTGGTGCGCAGCACCATCTTCTCCAGCGACCGTTCGGCCAGCCCGATCAGCCGCATGCAATGGTGAATCCGCCCCGGCCCCAGACGCCCCTGCGCGATCTCGAACCCCCGCCCCTCGCCCAGCAGCATGTGATCGGCCGGCACCCGGACATTGTCAAAGATCACCTCGGACGCCCGGTCCGGCATGCCATAGAACCCGAATACCGGCAGCGACCGCACCACCGTGATGCCGGCCGTGTCGCGCGGCACCAGGATTATCGACTGCTGGCGATAGGTCTCGGCCTGTGGATCGGTCTTGCCCATGAAGATGAATATCTTGCAGCGCGGGTCCGTGGCACCGGTGGTATACCACTTGCGCCCCGAGATGACATAGTCATCCCCGTCCCGCGTGATTGACGACTGGATGTTGCGCGCATCGGACGACGCGACATCGGGCTCTGTCATCGCAAAGGCCGACCGGATCTCGCCCGCCAGCAAGGGCTTCAGCCACTGTTCCTGCAGCGCGGGCGTGGCATAGCGGGCCAGCACCTCCATGTTGCCGGTGTCGGGGGCCGAACAGTTGAACACCTCGGGTGCCAGATGCGACCGGCCCATGATCTCGCACAGCGGCGCATATTCCAGGTTCGTAAGGCCCGCCCCATGCTCGCTGTCGGGCAGGAACAGGTTCCACAACCCCTCGGCCCGCGCCAGAACCTTCAGATCCTCCACCACCGGTTGCACCGCCCACGGGCCAAGATCCTCGGACTCGCGATAGAACCGCGCCTCGCTGGGGTAAATGTGCCGTTCCATGAAGGCCAGCAGCCGGGCTTCCAGCGACAGGGTGCGCGCGGTCTTTTCGGGGATCATGGCGAATGTCCTGGCAGTCCTTGACAGATGCCAGACTAGGCTAAGCCCCCCGATATGGCAAGATCGTCCGACGGTTTTGATTGACTGCAATGGCGGGCAAAGTCATCCTCACCCGGCAAAGATGACAGATTCCGCCCCCAAAGACGCCCCCACAGACGCCCCGGCGCCGCTTCTGCGCTGGCTTGCCGCGCATGTGCCGGGATTTCGCGGCCCGGCCCGGCTGCACCCGCTGGCGGGCGGGCAATCCAACCCCACCTTCCTCATCGTGGCAGACTCGGGGTGCCTGGTCCTGCGGCGAAGGCCCGCAGGGCCGGTCCTGCCTTCGGCCCATGCGGTGGACCGCGAATACCGCGTGATCCGGGCGCTGTCGGGCGGGCCCGTTCCCGTCCCCCGCGTGCATGGCCTGTGCGAGACGACAGACGTCATCGGTGCCGCCTTCTACGTGATGGATCACGTGCCCGGCCGCGTCCTGTGGGACCCGCGCCTGCCCGACCTCTCCCGATCCGACCGGCAGGCCATCTTTCACGACATGTGCCGGACGCTGGCCAACCTGCACCGGCTCGACCCGGCCGCCCTGGGTCTGGCCGATTTCGGCCGGCCCGGCGATTACCTTGCCCGCCAGGTCGCTCGCTGGACGCGCCAGTACCGTGCCAGCGAAACCACCCCGATCCCCGCGATGGACCGGCTGATCGACTGGCTGCCCGCCCACCTGCCCGCCCCTGGTGCCACCCGCCTGATCCACGGCGACTACCGGCTCGACAACCTCATCCTGCATCCGACTGAACCGCGACTCAGCGCGGTGATCGACTGGGAACTCTCGACGCTGGGCGATCCGCGCGCCGACATCGCCCATCACATGCTGACCTGGCATTTCACGCCCGCGCTGTTCCGTGGCCTGCAAGGCGCCGATCTGCCCGCCCTCGGCATCCCTGACGAGGACACCTATCTTGACGCCTATGCCCGGGCCGGCGGCACCGATCCGCGCGGCGACTGGCCCTTCCTGATGGCGCTCAGCCTGTTCCGGCTGGCCGCGATCATGCAGGGCATCGCCCGGCGCGCGCTGGATGGCAGCGCCGCGGCCGCGGACGCCCACGCAATCGGCACCAGGGCCGCGCCCGTTGCCGCCCTGGGCTGGGACGTGGCACGGGGCGGAGCGGCATGACACATCCGCCCGCCCCCGGTGCAACCCTGCTCATCGGGGCTGACCGCATGCTGTACGCCGGACCGCTGCGCCGGTCACTCGCGCCGCGCCGACTGGGGGCGCTGTCGATCTATGCCGCCCCGGGGCCGTTCGACATCGCTATCGGCAATGGCCCCAGTCGGCGCAGGACAGTCGCAGTCGTGCCGCCGCATATGGGCCACTGGATCACGCCGCCGCACGGCCCGATCTGGAACCTTCTGATCGAGCCCGAGAGCACCACCGAGGAGGCCATGGCAACGCTCTGTGCTGACCCTCCTGCGGGTTTGCCCGAAAGGTTTGGCGCTCTCACCGGCGTTGCCGGTTATTCCAAGACTTGGCTTGATCTGCTCGCGTTCGGCGCGGCCTTGCCCCAGCGCGACCTTGACCCGCGCATCCGTGCCGTCGTCGCAGCCCTGCGGACCGATCCGACGTTGACGGCGGCGGGCTGTGCGCTTGGCGCGGGGCTGTCCGCCTCGCGTCTGCTGCGCCTGTTCCGACACGAGACGGGAGTGACTTTCCGTGCCTTCCGGATGTGGACAAGGGCCCGACGCTTTTTGGATCAGGCAGCGGGCCCAGCCAGTCTGACGGCAGTCGCCTTGGGTCTTGGCTACCCGGACTCAAGCCATTTCAGCAACTCGATCCGCCGCACCTTTGGCATGGGGCCCAGCGTATTGCGCGCCGGAACCCGGGGCATGCAGGTGCGGCTATTCGAAGGCTACAGCCTGTTCACGGTCTGACACCCTCAATCTGCCTCATTCCACCGATGTAATCAAGGTTTCACCTAACAGGCTGCTGAAACAGTCGGCCCTCGACGCGGTTTGAGGAACATGATTCACCCCTGCTGCGGCGTTCGCGGGGGTGATCCTGCGGGGAACGGACGGGTCGGCGGGTTCGCTGTTCAGCTGTGTGGACCTTGAGGCGCGCCTTCCCGGGCATCACCCGCTGCGCAAGGTCCGGCAGGTGGTGACTGACGCGCTGTCGCGCCTTGATGCTGATTGTGACCGGCTCTGTTCT
>JADCEL010000029.1 GCA_020250125.1 Rhodobacter sp. | reverse complement strand
CGGGCGGGAACAGGAAACGCACCGCGTTTCCCCCGCCCGCGCACGACGGAGCTCTGTAGATCGGTCGGTCCAGGCACCACGAAAGGCCAGCGCCCGACCCGGCGGGGGCGAAGCGCCCGCCACGGGCGGGTCGGGCGCTGGCCGGGGGCTTTGGCTCCAGGCGGGCCAAGGGGCGGCGCGGCGCTGTGGCAGGGGCGATGGCCCCTGCCAGAGAGACCGGTCATCCCGGATTGCACAGGACCACCCCTCCGGGCGGGACCAGGAAACGCGACCCGCGTTTGCCCGCCGGTCAGGGACCGCGATTCTGTAAGGGCCTGTCCTGCAAGCGCAGGGAAGGCGGGTGCCCGCCAGGGGCGGGGCGGGGCGGGCGGCGGCCGGGGGCTGTGGTCCCCGGCGGACCTGTGGCAGGCGCAGCGCGTGGCCGGGGCGGTGGCCCCGGCCAGACCGCAGGGGGGCCTGCGGAAGAGGGTCCTGTTTTGCGGCCGGCGGTCCATGCGGCTGGCACTTTTTCAGCAGGCTGCTAAGGTCGCGGCCATGATCCTGCACTTCACCAATGCCCGCGTGATCGACCCCGAGACGCTGTCCGATGCAGCGGGCAGCCTGACCGTTGCCGATGGCCTGATCACCGCCCGCGACGGGGCCGCGCCAAAGGGGGCAAAGGTGATCGACTGCACCGGGCACTGCCTTGCCCCCGGGATCGTCGATCTGGGTGTCAAGATCGGCGAGCCGGGCGAACGGCACCGCGAATCCTTCCGCTCTGCCGGTCTGGCGGCGGCGGCAGGGGGGGTGACCACGATCATCGCCCGCCCCGATACCATCCCCGCCATCGACACGCCCGAGACGCTGGAATTCGTCACCCGCCGCGCGGCCGAGGCCAGCCCGGTGCGCATCCGCCACATGGCCGCCCTGACCAGGGGCCGCCAGGGCCGCGAGATGACAGAGATCGGCTTTCTGCGGGATGCAGGGGCCGTCGCCTTTACCGATGCCGATCATGTCGTGGCCGACAGCAAGGTGCTGGCCCGCGCCCTGACCTATGCGCGCAGCCTGGGTGCCCTGGTCATCGGCCATCCGCAGGACCCGGGCCTCAGCCAGGGCGCGGCGGTGACATCGGGCAAGTTCGCCAGCCTGCGCGGCCTGCCCGGTGTGCATCCGCTGGCCGAGCGCATCGGACTGGAGCGGGACCTGAGCCTGGTGGAAATGACTGCAGCCCGCTACCACGCCGATCAGGTGACCTGTGCGGCCAGCCTGCCCGCCCTTGCCCGCGCCAGGGCCGCAGGCCTTGACGTGACGGCGGGGGTTTCGATCCACCACCTGACGCTGAACGATCTGGACGTGGGCGATTACCGCACCTTCTTCAAGGTCACGCCGCCGCTGCGCCCCGAGGATGACCGGCTTGCGGTGGTCGGGGCGGTGGCCAGCGGGCTGATCGACATCCTGTGTTCGATGCACACGCCGCAGGACGAGGAGTCAAAGCGCCTGCCGTTTGAAGAGGCCGCCGCCGGGGCGGTGGCGCTGGAAACCTTCCTGCCGGCTGCCATGCGGCTTTACCACTCGGGCGCGCTCAGCCTGCCGCAGCTGTTCCGGGCGATGTCGCTGAACCCGGCGCGGCGGCTTGGGCTGCCGCAGGGACGGCTTGCCATCGGCGCGCCCGCCGATCTGGTGCTGTTCGATCCCGATGCACCCTTTCTGCTGGACCGGTTCACGCTGCGGTCCAAGTCGAAGAACACCCCTTTTGACGGCCAGCGGATGGAAGGGCGCGTGCTGGCCACCTGGGTCGGCGGGCAATGCGTCTTCGGGGAGGCGGGACAGAATGCCTGAGTTCCACGCAGGCACAGCCGTATTGGTGTGGGTCGCGGCGGCGGCCTATCTGCTGGGGTCGGTCCCCTTCGGCCTTGTCATCACCCGTGCGCTTGGCCTGGGCGATCTGCGCCGGATCGGATCGGGCAACATCGGGGCCACCAATGTGCTGCGCACCGGCAACCGCGCGGCGGCGGCGGCCACGCTGGGTCTGGATGCCGCCAAGGGGGCTGTGGCCGTGCTGCTGGCCCGCGCCTGGGCAGGGCCGGATGCGGCCCAGGTGGCAGCACTTTTTGCCTTTCTTGGGCACCTTTATCCGGTCTGGCTGGGCTTCCGGGGCGGCAAGGGGGTGGCAACCTTTCTGGGCACGCTGCTGGCGCTGGCCTGGCCGGTAGGCCTTGCGGCCTGCGCCACCTGGGCCGTCACCTTTGCCGCCCGCCGGATGTCATCGCTGGCGGCACTGGTGGCGGCAGGCACGGCACCGGTCTGGGTGCTGGCCCTGGGGCGCGGACAGATGCTTGCCCTTGTGATCGTTCTGGCGGCGCTGGTGTTTTTGCGCCATGCTGCCAACATCGCGCGTCTGCGCGCGGGAACCGAACCCCGGATCGGGGCAAGAAAAACCTGATGACAACAAGGAACCCAGGACCGATGCGTACCGCAGTGATTGCCGTTCTTGCCTGCCTGCTGCCCCTGTCCGCGCTGGCGGACCCCGACACGATCCTTGCCGATGCGGCCAAGGCCTGCGCCGGACAGGACAACGGCGTCTTCGCCTCGGAGGGGGCCGTGCGGCAGATCGACATGACCGGCGACGGCACGGAAGACACCATCGTCGATGAGGCACTGTTCACCTGCACCACCGCCGCCAGCCTTTACGCGGGCAGCGGCGGCAACATGATCCATGTCTTTGTCAATGGCACGCAAAGCAGCTTTCTGGTGCAGGGCTATGAAACCGTGCGCTGGGCGGATGTGTTGATCGTGCTGCTGGCGGTGGATGGCACGGCCTGCAACACCATCGCGGCAGCCCCCTGCTTCGAAGCCCTGACCTGGGTCGAAGACCGGTTCGTGTCGGTCCGCCCGCCAATGGAGTAGCTTCCGCAGCAGCAGTTTACACCTGACAGGCAGACCTTCACGGCAGCAGCGCTGTTGCAGGAAATCCTCATCAACTCTCCCGATGCAACGCGGCATCCTGATGCGGATTTGACAGCCTGAAGCCATTGTCTGTCTTTTGGAACGGAAGCGGGCATTGCATGTGGGGGGCAGAGCGTGGGGTTTACCGAAGCAATCAGAAGCGGGTTTCAGAACTATGTGACGTTCTCGGGGCGGGCGCGGCGGGCGGAATACTGGTGGTGGACGCTGTTCTACAGTCTGATGACCGTTGTCGCGGCTCTTGCGGATTCCGCCCTCGCTTCGTCCGGTGGTCTTCCGCTCGTCGGTCTGATTTTCTTTCTTGTGGCGATGTTGCCTTACCTGTCCGTGGCGGTCAGGCGTTTTCACGATATCGGAAAGTCAGGCTGGTGGGTCTTGATCCCTTTGATCCCATTGGTCGGATCGCTTCTGTTTCTTTACTGGATGGTCCAGCCAGGCAACACTGGCCCGAATGAGTACGGCCCGGACCCGATAGACCGGTAATCCTTCGCCTTGTCTAATAGCTGACGGCTTCGTAAATCTGTGAAAGCTGACCACCCCACGCCCCGGCATATTGCGCCAGCAGCCGGTCGGCCTGCACCTGGCCCCGTTCCACGCTTTCCGCCAGCACATCGAGGTATCCGGCCTCGTCCGCCTGCCCGTTTCCGGCGCGCGCGCGGGCGCGCAGGCCGGACTGGGCCAGCGCCACGGCCTGGCGCGACAACTCCAGCAGCTTCACGCCCCCCGCCTCGCCGTGCAGCGCCGCAACACTGGCAGCAACCCGCAGCCCTTCGCGGGTCTGCGCATCAAAGCCCTTCACCAGATCCCAGGCGGCATCCAGCGCGCCCTGATCATAGATCAGCCCCACCCAGAACGCGGGCAGCGCCGCAAGGTGGGCGACATCGCCGCAATCGGCACCGCGCATTTCGATGTATTTCTTCACCCGCGCCTCGGGGAAGACCGTGGTCATGTGATCGGCCCAGTCGCTGAGCGTCGGCTTTTCGCCCGGCAGCGCGGGCAGCTGGCCTTTCAGGAAGTCGCGGAAGCTTTGGCCCAGCGCGTTGATGTAGCGCCCGTCGCGGTAGACGAAGTACATCGGCACATCCAGCACCCAGTCGACATAGCGCTGAAATCCCATCCCTTCTTCAAAGACAAAGGGCAGCATTCCGGTGCGGCTGTCATCCAGCCCGCGCCAGATCCGGCTGCGCCAGGATTTGTGGCCATTCGTCCTGCCCTCGAAAAACGGAGATGACGCAAAAAGCGCGGTTGCCACCGGCTGCAGGGCCAGGGCCACGCGAAGCTTCTTCACCATATCGGCTTCCGAGGCATAGTCGAGGTTCACCTGCACCGTGCAGGTGCGGTACATCATCTGCGTGCCATGCGTGCCGACCCGGCCCATGTAATCGGTCATCAGCCGGTAGCGCCCCTTGGGCATCACCGGCATCTGCGCATGGGTCCATTCCGGTGCCGCCCCGATCCCCATGAAGCGGATGCCCAGCGGGCCGGCAATCTCGGCCACTTCCGCCAGATGCAGGCGGGTTTCGGCATCGGTCTGGTGGATCGTTTCCACCGCCGCGCCGGACAGTTCGAACTGCCCGCCGGGTTCAAGGCTGATGTTCACGCCATCGCGGTTGAGGCCGATCACGTTCTGGCCTTCGCGCACCGGGGTCCAGCCGAAACGGGCCTCCAGCCCGGCAAACAGCGCGGAAACCGACCGGTCCCCCGCATAGGGCAGCGGCAGGCGCGTATCGGTCAGCCAGCCGAACTTTTCATGCTCGGTCCCGATGCGCCACAGGTCAGCCGCCTTCGACCCCGACTCCATATATTCGGCAAGCTGGCTTTCGTGTTCGATCAGCCCGCCGCCGGATTGTGGGATGGACATGGGGCACGCTCCGCTGCTTTTGCCGTTCGTTCACGGCTGCTAGAGGTGCTGCGTCCCGCACCCCGAGTCAAGGGCAGCCGAACGGATCGGTTCAGTTCCCGGCAAGCCGCACATCGCCGGTTCCGCGCCCGCGCCGCCAGATCACGCCGTCGCCCGCCTTGCCCCCGGCAGCGGCGACCAGTGCCTGGCTGTCCATGCCGGGCAGGCTGGCAAAGGCATCAAACAACCGGTCCGCCCCGGCGGCAGAGACCGGGATCAGCAGCGCCTGCCCGTCGCTTTGCTTCAGCCGCCACAGCCGCTGGCCCTGAAGGGTCAGGATGCGCAGTTCCACCAGATCGGGCAGGGCGACGAAGCCGCCGAAGGCCGGGCCAAGATAGCCGACCTGCCCCTCGTCCACCTCGACCATGCCGGGCGCGACCTGGTCCTGCGAAAAACGCAGCCGCCGCCAGGTCTGCACCCCCCACAGCGCGCAGATGGCCAGGATCACCGCCCCGACCGGAAACAGCAGATACCCGCCCAGCCACATCAGCCACAGCCCGGCCAGCGCGACGATCCCCGCCGCGATCAGCTCGCGCCCGCGATGGGCCGCCGCCAGAATGTCGTCGCGGATCAGTCCCATGATTGCACCGGTTGCGGTTGAGTGAACAGTATCGGCCCGACCGGATGAATGGACCTGTCGGGTTGCGGAAAAGGGGGGGCACCTGCTGCTGCCAGACCGGAAAACGGGAAGGTTTCCCACGCAGGTTCTGGCCGGGGCCATCGCCCCGGCCATGCGGTGCGCGTGCTGCATACCCGCCGGGGGCCAAAGCCCCCGGCCAGCGCCCGACCCGCCCATGGCGGGCGCTTCGCCCCCGCCAGGTCGGGCGCTGGCCTTTCGTTGGTCCCGGACCTGCCGGTCTGCCGGGCACCGTCCCGCACGGGCGGGGAAACGCGCTGCGTTTCCTGGCCCCGCCCGCACTGACGTAGGCAATGCCACCGCTGCACTGGCAGGGGCCATCGCCCCTGCCAAAGCGCTGCGCCGGGATCAGGACCGGCCGGGGACCAAAGCCCCCGGCCAGCGCCCGACCCGCCCCCGGCGGGCGCTTCACGCCCGCCGTGT